>NC_015865.1:1676100-2011320 GCF_000221185.1 Thermococcus sp. 4557
GGACCGGCTCATGCCGACGATGCTCGACAAGGACACCGCCAAGCTCGTCCAGAAGGAGATGGAGGGGCACGGCGTCTCCTTCAGGTTTAACGAGGGAGTCAGCGAGATCATCGGCAGTCCCGTCGAGGCGGTTAGGATAGGCGACGAGGAGGTTCCAGCCGACCTCGTTCTCGTCGCTACAGGCGTGAGAGCCAACACAGACCTCGCAAAGGCGGCCGGGCTTGAGGTGAATCGCGGTATAGTCGTGAACGAGCACCTCCAGACCAGCGATCCGGACATATACGCGATAGGCGACTGCGCAGAGGTCATCGACGCGGTAACCGGCGAGAGAACGCTCAGTCAGCTGGGAACGAGCGCGGTGAGGATGGCGAAGGTTGCCGCTGAACACATAGCCGGAAAGGACGCCTCCTTCAGGCCGGTCTTCAACACGGCGATAACCGAACTCTTTGGCCTCGAGATAGGCACCTTCGGAATAACCGAGGAGCGGGCGAAGAAGGCGGGGGTTGAGATAGCCGTCGGCAAGTTCAAGGGCTCCACCAAGCCGGAATACTATCCGGGTGGAAAGCCGATAACGGTCAAGGTTATCTTCAGAAAGTCAGACAGGAAGCTCATCGGAGCGCAGATAGTCGGCGGCGAGCGCGTCTGGGGCAGGATAATGACCCTCTCCGCTCTGGCACAGAAAGACGCGACGGTGGAGGACGTCGTTTATCTCGAGACCGCCTACGCCCCACCGGTGAGCCCGACGATAGACCCGATAACCGTTGCCGCCGAAATGGCCCTCAGGAGGTTCCGCTGAGCGCTTTTCTCTCTTCTTCATCTTTCGGTTGAAACATCAACAAAGTTTAAGTGTTCTCCCAACAACTTGGGTTTTAGGTGATGGATATGAAGGTGGACGAGAGGGATAAAATACTGCTCGGTCTTGGAACTGGGGTGCTGCTGGCCTCGTCCCTCAGGGTCTTTGTGGCCGGAGCGTACTCAAGTCTGGAGAAGACTTTCTTCTATGGAATGAACTTCCCATCCGGACTGGGAATTCTCCTGCTCCTTCTGGCCGCCTTTCTCGTGGGGAGAATTGCCCGGAAGGGCGGAGCGGCAATAATGGCGGCCTACGCCCTCGCACTCCTCGCCACCGATGCCACGGAGTACGTCCATCTATTAGCGGCCTTCGCCCTGCCCGTTGCGCTCGCCCTCGTCAAGGAGCTTGACGTCAAGTACCTCGCCATGGGTCTCGTGGCGGACCTCTCGCTCCGCGTGCTGGCCGTTGGAGCCGAACCGGCCGACTTCCCGTACACGAGGGTTGTTCTGGCGCTCTTCCTGCTTCTAGGAGCTTATGCTCTCTGGAAGGAACCGGGAACGCTCAAGAAGCCCGGCTTCGGTCTCTACGCCTTCGCGGCCTTGCTCGAACTGGGGCTGATTTACCCCAACGCGGTGATGCGCTACTCCGGAATGACGGTCTATTACCTTCCGGGGTTCGTGGGTTTCTCCCTGCTCCTCGCCCTGGCGATACTGCTCGGCCCGTACCTCGCGAGGAAGCCGACGGTCGCGATGGCGCTCCTGATAATCGGCTCGGCGAAGCTCTTCCTCAAGCCCCTCTCGCTGGTGGGTCTCCCAATAGCTCTCGCCTCTGCCATCGCCCTCGTTGAGAACGCGAAGGGCAGCAGAGGGGGAGTCATCGGGGCCGTTTACCTGTTCCTCGTCGCCACGCTCGCCCTCGGAGCCTACGTCGGCAGGGACATAGGCCTGCCCTTCATGGAGGACAGGCTTGAGGCCCTCATTCTGGTTGTATCTGTCATCTACGCCCTCAGCGCCTACAGGAAGAGCGCCGAGGTAAGCCTTCCGAGCGTAAAGGAGATTGCTGGTCCACTCCTCGGCGTTGTGGTGGCCTCGGTCATCGTCCTCGCCCTCTTCAACGCGGGACCGACCTACGTCGAGGCCAAGAAGGACGTTCTCGTGTGGACCTACAACGTCCACCAGGGATTCGGGCCGTACGACGGAACGTTCAACGGCTACGAGGTTGTGAACCTTCTCGCCGAGCAGAAGCCCGACGTGTGGCTCGCCCAGGAGGTCGTCGGGGGAATGATAGGCAACGGCTACCAGGACGTTCCGCTCTTCGTCTCGGCCCACCTCGGCTACGCCTACGAGTACAAACCGGCCGTCGAGGGAACCTACGGAATAGCGGTCTTCTCCCACTGGCACATGGAGACGGAAAGCGAACTCAACCTCGAGAGCGTCGGCCAGGCGAGGCCGGCCCAGAAGGTCTCCATTGAGGAGCTTGGAATAACGGTGGTGAACGTCCACATGGGACTCAGTGAGGAGGAAAGGGCAATGCAGGCAGAGGAATTACTTAAGTTTGCCGAGGCCTCGCCGGTGGCCCAGGTGATAGCCGGCGACACCAACGCCGAGCCGGACGAGAAGGCGATAGAGATACTCACCCGCGACTACCGCGACGCCTTCCCCGAGAGGCCGCCCTACACGTTCCTCTGGGAGCGCAACGGCGTGGTCGATAAGGAGAACATCGACTACATACTGCTCAAGAACGGCTGGCCGGCCGAGGTTAAGGACCACGGCTGCCTCTGCGACGTCCTCGTGTCCGACCACAGGCCGGTGTGGGCGGTCATTGAACTGCCGTGAGGTTTTTTATTTCCCTCTCCCACTTTTCTCCATGCCGCCGAGGGTCAAGGTTGGCAGGCTGATGGCCTACATTCTCCGCCACTCGCCGGAGGAGTTCGGGCTTAAACCCGACGTTGAGGGCTTTGTGCCGCTGAGCGAACTCGTCAGGGCGCTCCGAACGGTTTACCCGGACGTTACCGAGGATTTTGTGTGGGAGATCGTCGAGAGGGACTCCAAGGGGCGCTACGAGATAAGGGGGGATAAAATCCGCGCCCGCTACGGCCACAGCTTTCCAGTCTCTTTGAACCACGAGGAGGACAGGGAGTCGAGGGTTCTCTACCACGGCACGCCGAGGAGGAACCTTGAGAGGATTATGCGCGAGGGACTCAAGCCGATGAGGAGGCAGTTCGTCCACCTGAGCACGAGCAGGAGCGAGGCCCTCGAAACCGGCAGGAGACACGGAAAAGATGTGGTTCTGCTAATCATAGATGCGGAATGCCTGAGGAGAAAGGGTTTAAGGGTTTACAAAGCCGGAAAGAACGTGAGGATAGTGGAGAAAGTCCCGCCTGAGTGCATCACCCTGGCAGTTTGAGGGCCAAAACGAATGCCAGCCCGAGGGGAATCAGTGTGCTGACGAAGTTCAGCGTGAAGCTTATTCCAGAGAGGTAGCCCCCGATTAGCGGCCCTACCACCCAGCCGAGGCTCATCATGGCGTTTAGAAGGCCCATCGCCTGGCCGCGTTCGCTCACCTTCACCCTCTCGGCGACGTAGGTGGAGGATGAGTTCAGCGTCATCGACCACTTCACGCCCGAGATGAAGGCGACGGGGAGCATCAGGTAGATGTTCTTCGCGAAGGCGTAGCCGAGGAAGGCTATACCGTAGCCGGCTATGGAGAGCAGGTAGAAGTTCCTGGCGCCGTGCCTGTCTATCAGCTTCCCGATGTAGTAGCCGCTGAGGGCAGCCGCGAGGGAGTCTATGCCGAAGAGAATCCCGACCCACTCCTCGCCGAAGGTCTCGCCGAAGTAGACCGAGACCACCGAGTAGACCTGCCCACTCGCTATCATCGCCAGCAGGACGCTGAGGTAGAACAGACCAAGCTCGCCCCTCATGAGCTTCCCGAGGGCTGTTTTCCTGACCGTCACCCTTTCGCTCTCCCTTCCCTCCTGGGGGATAAGGAGCAACCTGGGGGCCCTCCTCCCCCTCGGCCTCTCGCGCATGGCCAGGGCTATCGCAGTGGAAATCACCAGCAGGACACCTGAGAACACGAATATCCCATCTATCCCAGTTCTCTTCACGAGGAAGCCGCCGAGGAAGTTGCCCACCATGAAGCCCGAGTTCTCGACGGTGGAGAAGATACCGTAGGCCGAGCCTATCCTCGTGGATAGCTCCGCTATGAGGGCAGACTTGGCCGGCATCATCGCCGAACCCAAAGCTCCCTGGGCCGTTCTGAGGGCGAGGAGGGCGAGGGGAGTGGATACGAGCGCCATTGCTGTGTAGAACACGCCGGTCGAAAACAGACCGAGGGCTATGAAGCCCTTCCTGTTGCCGGTCGAGTCCGACAGCCAGCCGAATGGGTACTGGAAGACCGTCGAGGTCAGGTTGAAGGCAACGCTCAGGAGGCCGACCATCAGCATCGTTCCGCCGAGGAGGCGCATGTAGACGCTCAGGTAGGGGAAGGCCATTCCGAAGGCGACGTTGGCGAGGAACATGGAGACGGCTAACAGGAGGACGTTCTTCCTCTTCACCTTCAGCCTCCTCAGCTTCCCCGCCTTCTCCCTGCGTCCCTGGAGTACCGTCAGCTCCCTCCTCATCGGCCGGCCCTAACGGAAAGCCTCTTATAAAACTTCTCCCAATGATTCACGGGTGAAACCATGTGCGATATTCTCGTGGCCACTCCCGAGGCCACCAGGGAGGGAACAACTCTCTTCGCCAAGAACAGCGACCGCGAGCCGAACGAGGCTCAGGTACTTGAGTTCATACCGAGGACCAGGCACGAGGAGGAGAGAGTCCGGTTAACCTATGTGGAGTTCCCGCAGGTGAAGGAGACCTACGCGGTAATCCTCTCCCGCCCCTGGTGGATGTGGGGGGCAGAGATGGGTATGAACGAGTTCGAGCTGGCGATAGGCAACACCGCGGTCTTCACGAAGGTCAAGGTGCCGGAGAAAGGAATAACCGGAATGGACATGATACGCCTCGCCCTTGAGAGGACGAAGAGCGCGAGAGAGGCTCTGACATTCATAACCGGCATCGTTGAGCAGGGTTTGCAGGGTGGAAACGGGAGCAAAAGCCACAAGCTCTACTACTTCAGCTCCTTCATAATAGCCGACCCCAAGGAGGCGTGGGTTCTTGAGACGGTTGGGAAGGAGTGGGCCGCAAAGAAAATCGAGGGTGTTTACTCCATCTCCAACGCCCTCACGATAGAAGGCGACTGGGACATGGCATCCGAGGGCGTCGAGAGGCTCGCGAGAAAGGGTTCTTTCAGCTTTGCGAGGCACTTCTCGGACCGCTTTTACACCCACTTCGCCCACGGCAGGGAGAGGAGGGCCTTCACGCTGAAGAAGCTGAAGGAACGTGAGGGCGAGATAACGCTCGAGTACATGATGTCCCTTCTTCGCTCCCACTCCTTTGAGCCCTACCGCCCGGAGAAGGGCTCGATGAGGGACATATGCATGCACTACGGCGGCCTAACGAGGCCATCTCAGACTGCCTCTTCTCAGGTTTCCGAGCTTGGAAAGGGCCTCCACTGGTTCACGGGTACTTCAAACCCCTGTCTGAGCATCTTCAAGCCGGTGACCTTCGAGGGCGGCCTCCCAGACCTCGGAAAGGAACCCACCAACCGCTACGATCCCGATGCATACTGGTGGCGCTTCGAGGCCTTCCACAGGAGGTTCCTGACGAACTACCGCACCTACATCGAGGACTTCGCCCGCGAGAGGGATAGACTGCAGGCCGAGATAGTGGAGAAGGCAAGGGAGATTGAGAAGACGCCGGAGGATTTGAGAGCTTTGACGGAATGGGCCTTCAGAGAAGAGGCCAAACTCCTCGAAAGGTGGGAGAAGATTGTGAAGCCCGGAAGGCTTCCCCTCCTCTTCGGGCGGAGCTGGAGAAAGGTTAACGAGGAGGCAGGACTCAATCTGGAGGGTTGAAGATGCTCAGGTTTCCGGATGGATTTCTCCTCGGAACGGCAACGTCTTCCTACCAGATAGAGGGCGACAACGTCTGGAGCGACTGGTGGTACTGGGCTGAAAAAGGAAAGCTTCCCCCCGCCGGAAAGGCCTGCAACTCCTGGGAGCTGTACGAGAAAGACATCGAACTGATGGCCGGGCTGGGCTACAGGGCCTACCGCTTCTCCATCGAATGGGGACGGGTCTTTCCGGAGGAGGGAAGGCCGAACGAAGAGGCCTTAATGCGCTACCAGGGCATCATCGACCTTCTCAACGAGAACGGGATTACCCCTATGCTCACGCTCCACCACTTCACCCTGCCCACGTGGTTCGCCCTCAGGGGTGGCTTCGAAAAGGAGGGTAACCTCGAGTACTGGAGGAGCTACGTTGAGATGATAGCCGACAACATTGAAGGGGTTGAACTAATAGCGACGTTCAACGAACCGATGGTCTATGCGGTCGCTTCCTATGTGGAGGGTATGTGGCCGCCCTTCAGAAAAAACCCGCTGAAGGCGGAGAGGGTCGCGGTAAACCTGATTAAAGCCCACGCCATCGCCTACGAGATCCTTCGCGGCAAGTTCCGGGTCGGGATAGTGAAGAACCGCCCGCACTTCATTCCGGCGAGCGATTCCGAGAGGGATAAAAAGGCGAGGGACGAGATAGAGTACACCTTCAACCGTTCTATACTGGACGGAATCCTGACCGGGAGATTCAGGGGTTTCATGAGGACCTTCGACGTTCCCGCGAGCGGCCTCGACTGGCTCGGGATGAACTACTACAACATCATGAAGGTCAAAGCTGTGAGGAACCCGCTCAAACGCTTCGCCGTTGAGGACGCCAACGTGGGCAGGAAAACCGATATGGGCTGGAGCGTCTACCCACGGGGCATCTACGAGGGGCTGAGGGCCTTTTCGGAGTACAACCTTCCGCTCTGCGTCACCGAAAACGGCATAGCGACGCTCGACGATGAGTGGCGGGTGGAGTTCATAGTCCAGCACCTCCAGTACGTCCACAGGGCCTTGGAAGAGGGCATCGACGTTAGGGGCTACTTCTACTGGTCGCTCATAGACAACTACGAGTGGGCCGAGGGTTTCAGGCCGCGCTTTGGGCTGGTAGAAGCCGACTACGAGACCTTCGAGAGGAGGCCTAGGAGGAGCGCCCACATCTACGGCGAAATCGCGAAAAATGGGGAGATAGATGACGAACTGCTTGGAAGATATGGGATATCAGGTGGCTGAACCCCTCGTCAGTTCTTCTGCCCTTTTTCTCAGGGTCTCCTTTATTCTGTCCCTGTCCTCGGGGTACTGCTTCCTTATCCAGAGCCACACAAGGGCGCAGGGAATCCAGAAGAGGGCACCTATTATGAGTGTGTACTCGTAGGCCAGGGCGTTCGAGTACCCCATGCTCCGGAGGGTCTCTATCAGGAAGCCGCCGAAGAGCGGGCCGGTCGCCTTTCCTACGTTGTCGAGGATGTTGAAGAGGCCGAAAACCGTCCCCCTGTCCTCGGGGAGGTTTACCTGGGAGACTATCGCCCTCACGTTCGGCCCGGCATAGGAGACGAACTGGAGGAAGGCGAAGGAGTAGAGTGTTATCCCCACCCAGTGTGCGGGCGTCAGTTCACTCGGGAGAGGGTAGAGGATTATCCCTATCGCCGCCAGCATGCCGAGGAATATCGCCGCCCCCGTGATAAGCGCCCTTCCACCCCTCTGCCTCGCCTCGAAGTAGTCGCCCACGAATCCGCCGAGGAGGCTTCCTATAACCGTGGAAACACCCACGATGAGTAGCACGAAGGTTGCGGTGTCCTTGCCCATTCCCCTCGTAACGATGAAGAAGGACACCAGCCAGTACATTATAATGCCCCAGGGGACCGTACCGATGATTCCTTGGATGAAGATCAGGATGTTCGTCTTCGTTTTGAGCGACTTTTTGACCACGTCCCAGCTGATCCGGTACGTGTACTCGTAGCCCTTCTCGAGGACCTCCCTCAGCTCCTTCTCGCCTTCCCCTCTCTTGGGCTCCTCGGCAATGAGATAGAAGAGCGGTGCGAGGATAAAGTTGGGGACAGCGGCTATGATGAACGGTGTTCTCCAGCTCGCGATGAGGCCGGCGATTATCATGCCGAAGAGCGTTCCAAAGCCGAAGGCCGTTTCAATGTAGGAGTAGCCCCTTCCCCTCTTCTCTTCCTCGAACATATCGGCTATGAGCGAGTATCCGATGGGGATTATTGACCCTATGCCTATACCGGTAAGCAGACGCATCGCCAGAAGTTCCCAGTAGCTCGTGACGTAGGCCGTCAGGAAGCAGGGTATCTCCCCGAGAAGGACGCCTATGACGAGGAGCTTCTTCCTCCCCTTGATGTCGGACAGAAAGCCCCAGACTATCGTTATCAGTGCGCTCGTGGCGACGAAGATCGTTGAGACGAGACCCATCTGGGTTTCGGTTATCCCGAACTCCTCCATTATCTGCTGATAGTTCGGTGGGAGCAGGTTCTGGTCTGCCATGAGGAAAGCGGCCATCAGAACGAGCAGGACTATCGAGACCTTCCTCCTAAAGTTCTTCATCCTTACCCCTCCAGGCTTCATAAACCGCCCTAAATGCGTCAAGCCTCCTCTCGGGCAGGGGCTCCCAGCCCCTCGCATCGCTGTTCTCAGCCAGAAATGCCTTCTCTCCCCGCAGGTTCCAGGAGAGGGCGTTCAGCCTGGCGTTGCCTTCGTCGAGCCGCCATATGTCAAGGCTTTTATCGGGCGCCCAGCTTGAGGTTCTTAGGTATAGCTTCCTGCCCGAGTGCGGCAGCTCGCTGGGGAGCCGTGTCTCGCTGCCGAGGGCATCGAAGACCTCAAGGAAGGAATCGACGGTTATCAGGTAGTCTGCCAATGGACGGTATCCTAAGAACTCTATGTCGGTGCCGTAGAGCACTATATCATCAAGGTTCTTCAGCCACCTGGCGCTCTTTCTCGGGTTCATCAGCGGAAACCTCCCGGCACCGAGCATGACAACGGTGTTCACGTTCACCCATACCGGTATCGCCTCTATCTCCTTAACCGCTTCGAGGATCACTTTGCCCGGAAAGACAAGTTTGAGCGACTTTTTCAGCTCCCTCAGGCCGAGAAGGTAGTTGAGGTACCTGTTGCCCTCACCCCGCTGGGCCTTGATGAGGTGGGGGTAGAGGGGCTTCACAGGCTTTATCGCCCTGTTGAGGTGGTTTGAGAGAAGGAGGGCTTCGCCGTCAACGAAAACCGTCCCGTAGCCGTTGTCCCTGAGTATGGCCGGCAGGATCGGGTCGTAGGCCAGCTCCGGCGGGAAGAAGAGCCTCGGGGAGACTTCAAGGAGGGTCTCCTTTACCTCCCTGTCCCTCCTCACCTGGGCCTCAACCCCCTCGAGGCTCAGGAGGGGCAGTATCGCGTGGCTGTAGGCAGTTCCGGTTATCTCTATCAGCCCCGACTCGATACCCTCGCGCACGAGCCTCAGCACGTCCTCGGGAAGGATTTCGAGCGTGAAGCCAGTTATGTTGAGGGCGAAGGGGATTTCCCTTTTGAGGAGCGCCGAGAGAACCGGAACGTAGGCCTTCTCGATGACCCTTCCTATCTCCGCCTTCGGTATCTCAGCGTACTGCAGGTTGCCGTGGAGGAGGAGAGCCATCAACTCAGACCCTCCTCACGCTCACTCCGTCGCTCGGACTGACGAGGTGGTAGTCCGGCTCCCAGTTGAAGTGTCTGACGTACTCGTCGGTGACCCTCATAGCGATATCCAGGGCCAGCTCCTCGGGCACTATGGCCACCGCGGAACCGCCGAAGCCGGCACCGGTCAGTTTGGCACCGTAGGCGCCGAGTTCGGCCGCCTTCCTCACGAAGAAGTCGAGCTCCTCGCTTGAGACGTCGTAGTTTCTGGCCAAGTCCCAGTGCGAGGCGGTCATCAGCTCGCCGAAGGCCCTGACGTCGCCGCTCCTCAGGGCGTCCCTCGCCTCGAGGACGCGCCGGTTTTCTCTCACTATGTAGCCGAAGAAGCGCCGGTAGAGCGAGGGAAGGCTCCTCAGATCCTCCTCTTCGACCTCCTTGGAGGTTCTCTTTCCGAGGAGCCGAAGGGCTTCCTCCGCGACCTTCCTCCTCTCGGCGTAGGCCGACCCTGAGATTTCCCTTTTGACCCCGGTGTAAAACACGAGAACCCTGACATCGCTCGGGAACCCGATGTACTCGTGCCTCAGTGTGTCTGTGTCCAGGAAAATGACGTGCCCTCTCTTTCCGTGGACGATCGCGAACTGGTCGAGTATGCCGCAGGGGACACCGACGAACTCGTTCTCCGCCTTCTGGGCCAGGAGTGCCATCTCTATCGGAAGGAGGTTCAGCTCGTAGGCCTCGTTCAGGAAGGCCAAAACTGCCAGCTCCAGGCTCGCTGAGGAGCTCAGTCCGGAACCTATCGGCAGGTCTCCGCCAAGGATTCCCTTCATTCCCCCGACGTCGTGGCCTTCTTCCTTCAGAGCCCAGAATATTCCCCTGACGTAATCCGCCCAGTCGCCGGCTCTCTGGATTTTGTCGAGGTCGAACTCCTTCACTTCCCGAAAAATCTGGGAATAAACCCTTGCTTTTTCGTCCTCCTGGGCGTGCAGGACCGTGTAGAGGTTTATGGCCATAGGCATAACGTAGCCGAGCGCGTAGTCAGTGTGCTCCCCGATCAGGTTGACCCTTCCGGATGAATCAACGCGGTACACGATTCCACCCGTGGGGGTTAGGCTCGAAAATATTTAAGGATAACGAGGGAGAAAAGGAAAGTTTAGCCCATTTGAATCGCAGTCGTTCTCAGTTCCCCCCTTTCGAAGCGGTAGGGGTCGTACCACGCTGCCGGGAGGTCGGTTCTTCCCTTCGTCACCAGGTCCGCTACCATCTCAGCTACCGCAGGCGCCATCATGAATCCGTGACCGGAGAAGCCCGCCGCTATGTAGTAGTCGCTCAGCTCCTCGATCTTTCCTATGGCGGCGTTGCTGTCCGGAGTCTTCGCGTAGTAACCTGCCCACGTCCTCAGTATGAGGAGCTCTCTCAGTGCCGGGATAATCTTGGTGAAGTAGTAGCTCACCTCGCGGAGGAACTCGTAGGTCGGGTTGAGGTCGTAGGTCGGGCCCAGCTCGTAGCCGACGCCGCCAACGACGCCTCCGTGGGCGGTCTGGGTGAGGTAGGCGTGGCCGTACTTGAAGGAGATGACCATCGGGTTTATCGAGCCCTTCTTTATGGGCTGGGTGATGACCGCCTGGTGCTTGTAGGGCTCTATGGGTATCTGGGTCTTTATCCCAGCCATCGCGTTGATGAGCTTGGCCCAGGCGTTGGTGGCGTTGATGACGGTGCCGGTCTTAATGGTTCCCCTGTTCGTCTTCAGCCCCTTTATCTCACCGTTCTCGGTGATGAAGTCCTTAACTTCCGTGTACTCGACGAATTTGGCTCCAAACTCTTCCGCGTGGAGGGCGAACTTGGCCGTGGAGTGGAAGGGGTCCGCCTTTCCGTCGGTCGGGTTCCAGGATGCCGCTATAACCTCGCTGATGTCGAGGAGCGGGACTATCTCCTTTGCCTCCTCAGGCGTTATGAGCCTCGTTGGAACTCCGAAGCGGTTCTGAATCGCTATGTTGCGCTTGAACTCCTCGACCTCATCGTCGTCGTAGAGAAGGAAGAGGTAGCCGGTCTGCTCGAAGGAGAAGCCGTACTCCTCGCTGTACTTCTTCCACAGCTCGACGGAGCGCTTCATGACCTGGACGTTCGCCTCATCGTTGAACTGCTGCCTTATTCCGGTTCCGCAGCGGAAGGTGGAGCCGGAGCCGATGAAGCGCTTCTCTATGACGGTGACCTCCTCCCCGCGCTTGGCGAGCTCGTGCGCTATGGTGACTCCGATTATTCCCCCACCGATGATGACGATTTCACTCCTCTCGGGAAGCTCTTTGCTCGGCATTTCAATCCCTCCCTGCGGTGACCTTCATCTTAACGTTCTTGAGCGGCGGTCTCGCGACGGGTATGTCCAGCTTGTCCATCGGCGTCCCCGCCCTCTGCGAAACCACAACCGCGCCGTTGAACAGGCAGAAGCGGCCCTGGCAGAAGCCCATCGCGAGGTGCGTTAAGCGCTTGATTATCTGCAGGTCCGTTATTCCGGCCCTGACCACGTCGTCCACCTTCCTCAGGGAGACGTCGCAGCCGCATATCTGGACGTCCTCAAGGTTGAGGCTTCCAAAGTCTATGCTCTGAACCTGCACCGCCTCCGGTTCGTACTCCTCCAGTTTCTCAGCGTAGATGCACGGCTCAGTGTCGAAGCCGAACTCCCTGAGGATGTACGCCCCGACGAGCCTGCCCTCAAGGTAGTTCGCGTAGTGCGGCTTTATTGAAGCGGCGCTACCGGCGACGTAGATTCCGTCGCGGATCCTGTGCTGGGAGTCGAGAACCGGAACGTAGTAGCCGTGCTTGAACGCCAGCTTTCCACCTGCCTGGGTCGGCGGGTTGATGTCAGGCCTTCTTCCCTCGGCCATTATGACGGCATCGACCTCGTAGACGTTGCCGTTCGTGTCGATGAGCCTCTCGACCTTCTCATCCCCCTCAACGCGCTTCGGGTTGGGGACGACGATGTACTCGATGCCCCAGCGGTCGAGCTCCGCCGTTATCTCCCCCGGTTTGCTCCCCACGACCGCGACCTTCCTTCCCGGGGCAACTCCCCAGACGTTGAGAACCTCCAGGAGGTCGGAGCGCCTGAACACACCAGGCATGTCGTTGTTCTCGAAGAGGTGGATGTTGTCAACGGCTCCAACCGCCAGAACGACGCGCTTGGCCATTATCTCAATGAGCTGGTTTTCCCCGGTGACTATCGGCACGAGGAAGTACTCGCCCTTGTCGAAGACTCCGAGGGCTATTGTACCCCTGAAAACGCTGACGTTCTCGTTGAACTTTCCGGTGAGCTCCCTAACGACTTCCTGGGGGGACTTCTCCCCAAAGCCCTCCTGGGGAAGCCCCTTGAGCCAGAGGTCGCCTCCGAGCCAGCCCTTCTCCTCCACCAGGGCGACGGTCAGGTGATCCTGAACCTCGAGAACGGTTCCGATTCCAGCCGGGCCGCCTCCTATGACGGCCACATCAACGACCAGCCTTTCAACGGGCTTGCCCTCGTCGATCTCCACGGTCTCCTGGAAGTCCCCGTAGCCCTGCCTCTCCAGCCGCATGCCGTCGCGAACCTTGGTCTTCCTGGCGTTGACGTTCCTCTTTCCGTTCACTACCATGGGGACCGGGCCGAAGGTGAAGGCACCGCGCTTTCTGCCCTCGGTACTGCTCGTGAGCCAGTAAATCCCGTTCGCAAGAAGGGCGACGGTTATTTTTTCACCTTCGTAGGCTTCATATTCCTTGCCTTCAAAATAGATTGCGACCTTCCTGGAAGGCTCCTTTTCGGTCAGGTCGAGCGGTCTCATGCTCCCACCTCTAGGATTTCACAATTGGCGTCCTTCTTTATACACTGATGTTTATAAACGTTAGGTTGGCCAAAAATGGTGTAAAACCATTGGTTAAATACTCCGGCGAACTGGGACGATGAGTACACAAAGGAAATGAAAAAGGGGAACTCAGGCGGTTCCCTTGGTGAGAACGAAGTCAACGACGTTCTCGATCTGGCTCTTGGCCCTGGTCTCGGTGATGCTCTTCTTGCCGGTGCCCTCGATGGAGACCTTCTTGAAGATGTCCTCGTGGAGCTTGACGACGTCCTCGGGCGGCTTGGTGAACATGCTGACTATCGCGATCACTATCAGGGTCACGAAGAAGTTGATGAAGAACACCGGTATGCCGTTGAACCAGCCGCCGATGGTGCCGAAGAAGCCAGGGGCGTCCGGGTTGAAGGCCCAGCCGTATATCTTTGCCTCGAAGATGACCTCGCTGATGAGACCGTAGGCCATTCCGACTATCGCTCCCTCCTTGGTCGTCTTCTTCCACCAGAGGCTCAGGACGAGGATCGGACCGAAGCCGACCGCCAGGCCACCCCATGCGGTGGCGACCATCTGGTAGATGACCTTTGGCCCGCTGATGGCGAACCAGAGGCCGACGAGGGCAACCGCAGCGACGACGAGCCTCGATATGTTGACCATCTGCTTCTTGCCGAGCTCCTTGCCGAGGACCTTGTGGTAGAAGTCCCTGGCTATGGCGGAGGACGCGACGAGGAGCTGGGAGTCCGCGGTGCTCATGACTGCCGAGATTATACCCGCGATGACGAAGCCCGCGAGCCAGCTGGGCATGAGCTCAACCGCCATGGCCGGGATGATCTTCTCGGGGTCGCTGACCTGGAGCATTCCGGCGTGGTACATCGCGAAGCCCAGGAATCCGGCGAAGAACGCACCCCAGAGGACGATTATGGTCCAGGTGCCGCTGATGAAGATACCCGGCCTTCTGAGCTTCCTCGGGTCCTCAACGCTCATGTAGCGGGTGACGATGTGGGGCTGGCCGAGGTAGCCGACTATCCACGAGGCGTAGCCTATCGCGAAAACTATTGCCGCCATTCCGGTGGCGCCGCCGAACGGGTGCAGCAGGTTGGGGTCGGCGCTGGCTATTATCGCGGTGGCCTTGTCGAAGCCGCCTATCTTTGAGAGCGCAAGGAACGGCACTATAATGAGCGTCAGCAGCATGAACATTGCCTGAACGACGTCGGTCCAGACGACCGCGAAGAATCCACCGGTGATAACGTATGCCGTCAGGATGATGACGGTTATGATGATTCCGGTGTTGTCGCTTATGCCGAAGCCCTCGGCGAAGGTCTTTCCACCGGCGGTGAACTGCGCTGCAACGTAGGCGGTCATGAAGATGACGATTATCAGCGCACTCAGAACCCTAATCAGCTTGGTGTCGTCCTTGAGCCTTGCCTCGAGGTAGTCCGGCACGGTTATTGCCCTGAATTTGCCGGCGTAGATTCTCAGCCTGGGCCCGATAAGGACGTAATCGGCGAGGGTACCGAAGAGACAGCCGATTCCGGCCCAGAATGCACCGAGACCGCTGGAGAACGCTGCACCCGGATAACCGAGCATCAGCCAGCCGGAGAAGTCGCTCGCCTTGTCGGAGAGGGTCGCGGCGAGGACGTGCACCTTTCTTCCGCCAACGAAGTACTGGTCCTCCGTTTTGGTGTAGCGGTTGGCCCACCAGCCTATGTAGGCCAGGAGGGCGAGGTACACCAGGAATCCGAGGAGAATTCCGCTGTTCATGCCTTACCCTCCTCCTTGAGCTGTTCGATAAGGTCCTCGTCGTAGGCCAGAATCTCGTCGTCCACGTAGTACTCCTTGCCGGTTATTCTGTCCCAGTAGCCGTAGACCAACATCGTCAAAATCCCAAGAAACGTTGGCACAAGCAGTGTTGCCCAGGCTTCACCACTCAATCCCATTCTAACCCACCTCGATACACCGATGTCAATTAAAGGACATCAGCTCACTAATATGTGTTTGACGAATATAAATTTATTGGTTTAACTATTCCGGAACATAGATGTGACGTTCTGAAATTGTGACAAAACCGGCGCAACCGTTAATAACATATCCAATGTATATTGAACGGTGCTGGAATATGAAGGTCAGCATAATGAGGCCTATATTCAGACCGGAGGATGTCTCGAATCCCGGCTTTGTGCTGTACCCGTACCACATCTTCCACCTGAAGCTCTTCTACAAGCGCCTGGGCAGAAGCGACCGCGTTCTCGATTACTTTGCCTACGTGGACCTCTACCGTCTGGGCGCGGAGAGGGGGGAAGGGTTCATAGACCTCTACGAGTGGGACGTGGAGGAGAGGAGCATTATGGAGCCGCTCGTTGATTACGAGGAGGCGAGGATGAAAGCCTTTGAGAGCGCGATAACCTGGGGGAACTCGAGGATCGTCTCCTGGTGGCTTCCCAGGATAGAGATAGTGCGGGAGGCGCGGGCCTACAAGGTGTTCTGGCTCTACGAGCGGGATGGTGAAAAGCTCATCATGGACAGTCTCGACGGGAAGGAGTTCAGCCTCGACGCGGTGACCGGAAAGGGCGGGGGGAAGTGCAGGGGGCCGTGGTGCAGGTAGGCGAAAACTCCGCGAGAACCTGTGACTAACACTCTCCCGCCGCCTTGAGTATGAACTCGATAACGTCATCAGAAATCCTAAAACCCCTGTCCACAAGTGACCCGAGGAGTAGCTTCACTTCATCAACAACTCCCCTTTTCTTTGCGAGCAACAGAACGCCCGCGGTTCCGATGACTTTAATTCCCATCTCCTTTGCGATTTTCCTTGCCTTTAGATCGTCGAGTATCAGAAAATCGGCATTGAATTCGCTGGCAAGGGCTATCGCCTCGGATTCACCGTCCCCAAGGAGTTTTGAAAGGGCGCTGACAAGGGGCCTGTCTTCTGGAGGTTTAACCTTTATCCACTCTGGAAGACTTTCGCCAAATTCTCTGGCAACTGCGGGTGGGACGAAGAGCTCTCCAAAAAGTCCGTGGAGGATTTCAAGCTTTCCGATATTTGACGTTTGATACTACGGTCATTCCAGACCCTCAACGAGCTTTACGTCCTCCTCAGCGTTCTCCATCGTGTAGTTTATCGGCACGTCCCTCTTCCTCAGCTCGTATAGGAATTCCCTCACGCTTAGGCCGGCGAACTCGGCCGCCTTTCCAAGGCTCAACTTCCCCTCGCGGTAAAGCTCTATGGCGGCAAGAAGAACGAGTTCCCTCTCCGGCTTCGGGCCGAGGAAGTCACGGAACGCCTTGGGTGTCATACTCCCATGCCCTCACCTGAACTACGTTGGCGGTGAGATATTTAGGGTTTCAGCTTTTCAGTCTCTCCAGGACGAACACGAACTTTTGAGGCCAGTTCAATGGCCTCTCTGGCCTCATCAATATCGGGCTCAAAGAGACCCGGATACCTCGTCTCGACAGCGTACTCAGTGAGCCGGTCAACCTCTTTCTTCAGCAGGTCTCTGAAGGAGGGATCTATCTTGGAGCACTCCAGAACAAGGGCCTTGATGTCATGCGTTTTTGAAACCGGCTTGTAATGATGATGAGGAACGCCTTCAGGAACTTCTCTGCAGCCTGCTGCGCGTGGAAGCATATTATCCAAGGTGCAGGCTTCTTAAAACTTAGGAGTGTCTCCGCTGTGAACAGGTCTTCCTCAGCCTGCTTTATCCACGCCGCCACGTCGGGTCTCATATCTTTACTCCCTCCCTGGCGGCGTAGTAGTATATGAACCCCGGAGAACTCACGTATTTTTCAAATGCCTCTTTTGATACTATCATGAGATCAAGGGGAACATCAACATGCCTGTAAACGCTGTACCATAACTCCCTGTATTTCTTTCTGTCTATGTCTTCTGAAATTACGACGAGAACGTCCCAGTCTGAGCCCTCTCTGAAGTCTCCCCTGGCCCTGGAGCCAAAGAGGAGAACCTCTTCTACGTTAACTTCCCTCTTCGAGAACTCCTTCATAATAACGTTTTTTATTCTCCTTACAACTTCCCTGCTCTCCATCAGTGGAACTTCTCTACCTTAGATTATTTATGGGTTTCGCAGGGAGAGAAAAGGAACCCTTACCTCGCGTGAATCTCCACTATGTCTCCGTCCTCGAGCACGTGGTCTGCACCAACCCTCTGGCCAGGGAACTTCACGCTCTTGCCCCAGACGCGGGCGTAGCGGAAGTTCTTGGCGAAGTCCTTGTGGATCCTCTCGGCCAGGTCCATAACGGTTGAGCCCTTTTTCAGCGGCACCGGCGGGTAGGCCGGATCCTCCCCAGGACTCTTAGTGAAGACGCGGATAATCCCTGCCAGCTCGTAGAGTTCGTCCTTCAGCTTGTCCAGCTGTATCTTCCTCTTCGCCGAGACGGGGATTATCTTGAACCGGTCCCCGTAGGCTTCCACGAGCTTCTCGTAGTTCTCCTTGCTCCCGGGGGCGTCGCCCTTGTTGGCGATGATTATTGCCCTCCTCCAGACGAGGCTCTCGTCGAGTGCATCCGCGAAGTCCTCGAGCGTCACGGGTTCTTTCACCGTTATCTCCGCGGAGTGAATCCTCTCCTCACGGAGCATCTTCATGACCTCGCTTATGTCGCCCTTGATGTTCTCCTGGCCGTTGATGACGATTCCGCCCATCGCTGTCCTCTTTATCTCCACCCTCGGGCGGCGCTTGTTGAGCTTTATCCCCGCCCTCTCGAACTCCTTGAGGAGGGTTTCCAGCTGCTTTACCGCATCCTGGGACAGGTCAACGACTATGGCCACGGCGTCGGCGTTTCGGATAACACTGAGAAGCTGCGGCCCCATGCCCTTTCCGAGGGCGGCGCCCTCAACGAGGCCCGGGACCTCGACGAGCTGTATCTGGACGTCTTTGTGGTGCATCATTCCCGGGATGGGCTCGACGGTGGTGAAGGCGTAGTCCGCGACGTCGGCGTCGACGTTTGTGAGGGCCTTCATGAGTGAGCTCTTTCCAACGTTCGGGAGGCCAGCGAGGACTATCTGTGCCGCGCCCTCCTTCCTGACGCTCAGCGACGGGCCGCCACCGCCCTTCTTCATCTGGCGCTGTTTCTCCAGTTCCTTCCTCAGTTCGGCGAGCTTTCGCTTTATCTGGAGTCTGAGCTTTTCCGTTCCCTTGTGCTTGGGGACGGTGGCGTACATCTTCTCAAGGGCGCGGATCTTCTCTGGAATAGTCTTGGCGTTCCTGTATTCCTCTTCCGCCGCCAGATACTCCGCTGTGACGTTCGTTGGCATCGCTGACCCTCCCAGAACTTCTAGAGGTAAAAGATGAGCGGCGTTTTATAAAAGTATGGTTCTCCAGAATCGGCAAGTTTATAAAATCTTTCGAAAATTTTTTACCGGCGGTGATGCTCATGCGAATGGGTTTGGACGATACCGACAAGAAAATCCTCTCCATCCTCCAGAAGAACAGCAGAACGCCCCTGAGGGAGATTTCCAAAGAGGTAGGGCTTGCGGAATCAACGGTCTATGAGAGGATCAAGAAGCTGAAGGACCGGGGCATAATAAAGAAGTTCACGGTCATACTTGACCCCGACTCCCTCGGTTTCCAGATTCTGGCGTTCATCCTCATAAAATCCAAGGCCGGCATGTACTCCCACGTTGCCAACGAGCTCAAGCAGCATCCCCAGATCGTCGAGATATACGAGACCACCGGCGACTACGACATGCTGGTCAAAATCAGAACCGGCGGGAGCGACGAGCTCAACGAGTTCCTCGACACCATCGGGGAGATCGACGGCGTCGTGGCGACCCACACCATGGTCGTCCTCAAGATACACAAGGAGACCACGGAGCTTCCCCTCTGAACACTCCTGCCCGGAAAGGATTATAAGTGTCCTTTTTCTATTTCCCTCTAAGCGTTTGGATGGAGGTGTTCCGAATGAGGGTGCTGTTTCTGAGCGCCGACGGTTTCGAGGACCTGGAGCTTATATACCCCCTCCACAGGCTCAGGGAGGAGGGGCACGAGGTCTACGTGGCGAGCTTCGAGAGGGGCAAGATAACCGGCAAGCACGGCTACTCCGTCGAGGTTCAGCTGGCGTTTGAAGAGGTTGACCCGGACGAGTTCGACGCCCTCGTTCTGCCCGGGGGAAAGGCGCCCGAGATAGTCAGACTCAACGAGAAGGCCGTTGAGATAACCCGGAGGATGTTCGAGGCAGGAAAGCCGGTGGCGAGCATCTGTCACGGCCCGCAGATACTCATCTCGGCCGGCGTTCTGAGGGGCAGGAAGGGGACGAGCACGGTAACCATCAGGGACGACGTGAGGAACGCGGGGGCGGAGTGGATAGACTCGGAGGTCGTGGTTGACGGCAACTGGGTCAGCTCGAGGCACCCCGGCGACCTCTACGCCTGGATGAGGGAGTTCGTCAAGCTCCTCCGGTGATGTCTACCCCATTTTCTGTTTCCTTTGGTGCCAGCTGCAATACACGAGTGACTTTCTACGGGCGTAACCTTTATACGGGCTGGTGGTGATACAGTTCCGGTGGGATGGAATGAGAAGAAAAGGTGGTTTCTCCACGGTTCTCCTCGGTGGGGTTCTGCTCGTACTCCTGGTCGGGACTATAGTGGTCGCCCTCGCCCTCAGTGGTCATATCCAGATGGAAGGTCTGTCCCCCAGCAGGAAGGCCGCCGGGAAGCTCGTGGAGGTTGGCAGGTTCAATGCCGGTGCGATAGTTGTAAAGAACGTAGTCGGCGACGTCCGCCTAGTCGAATCGAACGTCAGTGGGGTGGTGGTCAGGAGCAACATCCCGCTCAACACCAGCTACCGGGACGGTCTCCTGACCGTGTACTGTCCCGACAGGAAGATCATTCTGGGGAGACACAACGTGTGCTCCGACTACCGGAACGGGACGGTGGTCATCGAGGTCGGCTCTTCCCTCGCGGACGTCTGGTTCCGTGGACTGGTTGGGAACGTCGAGATTGAGGCCGATGCCACCAGGGTCCTCGCCGAGGACGTGGTGGGGGACATCGTCGCTGCCCCCGCGGCGGAGTACCGGCTTGAGAACGTAGTGGGGGACGTCTCTATCGTAGCTGGAAACGACGTCGTTATACGGGACGTAGTCGGCGACGTGGCCATCGCCGTTCCCGCCAACCTCTCGGTCCAGCTCAGCGCCGAGGACATCGTTGGGGACGTCAGGAACTCCCACTCCGGGGATGGTATGCCGATCCTCATCAGCGTCTCGGACGTGGTTGGCGACGTCACCGTGGGGAATGGCTTTTAAGTTCCCACAACTTTCTATTCTCCGGTGAGTGAGATGGTGAGAAAACTCGTGAGGTCCAGTCGGAACAGGATTCTCCTCGGCGTCCTCGGAGGTATAGCCGAGCATCTTGAGATCGATCCCACGATAGTCAGGCTGCTCTTTGTGGTGCTCCTCGTGTTCAATCCCGTTGCCATGACGCTCCTCTACTTTGTGGCGGCCCTGGTGATACCGGAGGAGAGGGAGGAGAAAGAAAAGCCCCTCTCTGACAGGTTCAATGAGCTCGTGGACGAGACTGAGGAAAGGCTTGGGGAGGTCTTCTCCGGCGATGAGAACTCGAAGGCGATAGCGGTGGTCCTTATAATCCTCGGCTCTGTACTCCTGGCGGGGCCGTTCATGCCGCTCCTCCTCCCAGCCATGGACTTCAGGACGCTATTGGCCGTTGCATTCCTGGTGATAGGAATCATCCTGCTCGTTAGGGGGGACTGAGATGAGGACGCTCGGCTGGCTCTTCGTGTTCCTGGGCCTCCTTCTCCTCCTGAAGGAGTTCCACCCCTCTTTCCTTGACTGGCTGAGGCCGTACGCGCCGTACATAAAGGACGCCTTCTGGGGTGTGACTTTGGTGGCCTTCGGCCTCTACATGCTGACGAGAAGGGCCCTCAGAAGGGCAGTGCTGGTGCTCTACCTCATCTATCTACTCCTCTACCTGGTGGTCTGAATGGAGAGGTGGAGAATAGTCCGCGCCTTCACCCTCGGTCCGCTCCTCGAGGCGGCGGTTCCGAAACCGGGCAACGTGAGCCGCCTCAGGGACTTCGACGACCTCACCTTCTACCACTTCCTCTTCGCCGACACGGCCGTCACGGGGGTTTACTACGAGGCCGTGAAGACGGCGGAGCTTCTGCGAAAGGGCATCCTCGAGCCCCGGGAAGCGGGACTCGGGGAGCTGATAAAGCGGGCCGTTCAGGCATCGCGCGAGGCCCAGGACGCCAACCCCAACTTTGGCGTCGTGGCCCTCTCGCTTCCCCTCGTAATGGGGATGACGATTGGGAGGAACATGCTCGATGCGAGGAAAAAGGCGAGGCTGCTGATAGAGGAATCAACGGTCAGGGACACGATGGAGCTCTACCGGGCGATAAGAATAGCCAACCCCAAGGGAATCCCCAGCGGCGTCAAGTACGACGTCTACTCCGACGATTCCTTCAGGGAGCTTTTCCAGGACGGGGTCAACCTCGCCAGGCTCGCCGAGATAAGCTGTGAACGAGAGCTGATATTCTGCGAGTGGCTCAAGGAATACGAGCTGAGCTACTCCACCTTCGGAAGGCTCTACGAGCTGATAAAGGAGCTCCCGCTGGAGGATGCCGTCGTGAGGGCCTTCGTTGAGCTGCTCGCAACCAACCTCGACACGCTGATAGTCAGAAAGGCAGGCCTGGAGGAGGCGAAGCTCGTTCGGGAGAACGCCGGGAAGGTTCTCGCCGGGGAACTCGGCGTTGAGGAGTTCGACGCCTTCATGCGCGAGAGGGGCGACCTGAGAAACCCGGGCAGCCTGGCGGACGTCATGGCCGTCTCGCTCAGCCTGCTCGTTCTCAGGGGATTAAGGATAGAATTGAGAAACGGGAGGGTCTGGGGGGTTATAGGACGACCTTGAAGCGCTTCGCTCCGCCCAGACCGAGGCCCAGCGCCTTGCTGTCAATGACGACGGCGTCGCCGCCGAGTTCGTCGAGGGTGCGTATCTTTAGGCCGGAGAGCTCGAAAACCTCCTCCTCGTCGCCGAACTCCTCGTTTATCTGCGCCTTTATAAACTCGTAGGCCTCTTTTCCAAGGAGGACCACGTCTGGCTCGTATCCGTCGAGCTTCAGCTCGTTTGCCTTCTCCTCCGCGGTGCTCAGAACACGGATCAGGTCGCCTCTCATGGCTTACACCGAAAAAAGTTGTCGTGAGGGACTAAAAATGTGCCGGTCCTAACTTTCACCGGAACCGTTCCCCTCGACGGCGGTGAAGGCTTCCGCGTAGGCCTTCACGACTTTCTCATCGCCCATTATCATAAGAACCCTGACTAGGTCCATTTCCTCGACCTTGGCCAGTTCGACGTACAGGTATTCATTGTCCCTGCGGTAGAGCTTCACCTCCACGCGCTCGAACATCTGCCCACCCGTTCTCTCTGAGCCTATCTCCTCGAATCCCCGGGATTCTATTTTTCCTTTGAGGGCTTTCAGAACCTCGTCCAGGGAGTTGTGGCACGGGGAAGTTAGGTTTTTCAGCCACAGCTCCGGGTGCCCGCACACACTTTGGTAATCTATGACCCTGCCGCAGTAGACGTGGTCCCACCGGTCCCAGGTCGCGCTGGAGGTGGGAACGGCGTAGGTCGCCATGCTGACCCGTCCAGGGGGCAGTTCGGTCTTGAATGATGCACGCTCCTTTCTGAGGCAACCCGCGTACGTGAGGCCGATTTCAGACGAATTCGCAATGCAGAGGCTTAAGTCGTGGAATCCCTCTGCCGTCACGTTGTTCTCCAAGATCGCGGCGCCTCCCTGGATAGTGCAGGGAGGGGTTATACCAAGCCCCTCCGTCCAGTTTATGAGGTACATCTTCCCCGAGGCTGTGGAGTTGTTGCCCGGTCCCGGGAACGCGAGAACGTTTTCGGTGAATCTGACCACCGAGCCGTTGGGGAGGTGTTCGAGCACCATGATGTTTCCGAAGGAATTCAGACCCCTGATTGGAGAGGGGGAATCCCGGAGAGAATCGTTGTGGGGATAACCGGGAACTTCCTCCTGCGGGCCGATGCTCATATACCCAATTGCTAAAAAAAGAATGAACATAGTGGCCACGGTGGCTGCGATGACCGTTCTGTTATCCCTTTTCCCCATCTACGCACCCCTCCGGTGGATCGGGGACGTATTCAGGTGGAGTGGAGGAGTCCTAACCCCCGGTGCTTTCCGCGCTGAAGGCTTCCGCGTAGGCCTTCACGACTTTCTCATCGCCCATTATCATGAGGACTCTAACCAAATCCATGCCCTTGACCTCAGAGAATTCGACGTAGAGGTAATCACCGCCCCTGTGGTAGAGTTTTGCACTCAACGGCCTGAAATACTCGTTCTCGGCGGGGTTTTCCTCCAGGGTGACTTCCTCAAACCCTTTTGCCTTTATTGCCTCGTCGAGCTGGGCAATTACCGCTTCAACGGGGCAGGTGCAGGTCCCAGTGAGCCCTGTTCTCCTTCTCTCCGAGATGCCGCCGCTCATCAGAAAGTCCGTCCCGTTCGAGTTCGCGAGGTTCTCCGTTACCTCCCAGGTGGCGTTCTTCACTGGTATCACGTAGTGGGCGAAGTAAACGTCCCCCGCGGGCAGTTCGATGTCCTGCCTTTTTATCGCGCCCCTGTTTCCGGCAACCACCGGGTAGTACATTCCCCTCGCGGTGTCGTTGTTCTCGAAGAAGACGGCACTGCCGGCCAGGGTGCACTTTGGTGCTATCCCCATCTCAGCCGGCCAGTCCTCCGCGTGCAGGAAACCACTGCTCGTTCCTTCACTCAGCGATACCTTTGGAACGAACTCCAGAAAATCGGTGAACTCCACCATGCGGTTGTCCACGAGCTCCCTGACGCTCCAGCCGGTCCAGGCGTTTGCGTGGGTGAACTGGGGCTCCGTCTCGAGTGTGCAGGTTACGGTGGAGTAGTCCACCCCGTCGCTGGAGTCCTGGCTTGGTAGCTGGTTCCCGGATATGTAGTAACCCAGCGTGAGAACCACAACAACGGAAAGAACCATGACGGCAACCTTCACGTTCTTATCCATCTTGGAGCCACCCTATTACACGGTGGGCTATTCTCCTATTTAACTCTTCCTATCGCCAAAAGTGAAAGCCTGGCCAAAATCAAGTATAAAAATTTAAGTCCCGGGCGATAAAATCATGAAACTCTAAAGCCCGAACGCCCCCTTGATGCCGTTTATTATCATCTGGACGGCCATCGAGGTGAGTATGAGACCCATCATTCTCGTCATGACCTTTATTCCCACCCTGCCGAGCCTCTCCTGTATCCTGTTGGAAGAGCAGAGTATCAGCCAGACGGTCAGGCCTATCGCGAGAATGCTCGCCACCACCGTCGCCTTCTCCGGAACGGAAGTGCTTTTGGCCATGTAGAGCATGACCGTAGTTATCGCACCGGGCCCCGAGATGAGGGGTATGGCGAGCGGGATTATGGCGACCTCCTCCAGCGTAACCACTTCCTCGCTGAACTCCTCCGTCTCCTCTTTACTTATCTTGACCGTCGAGAGCCGGCCCGAGAGCATGTCCATCGCCATTTTGAAAAGCAGTATGCCGCCCGCTATCGCGAAGGCATCGACGCTCGAGCCGAAGAACTTGAATATCCACTCCCCTATGAGGGCGAAGACGACGAGGGTCGTGATAACTGTGATGGCGGTTTTTTGGGCTATCTCCCGTCTCTGGCTCCAGGAGAGGTCGTGGGTGACCCCTAGGAACACCGGAACCGCTCCGACCGGGTTCGTTATCGCGAACAGTCCGCCGTAGAGTATCACGAAGTACTTGACCAGCTCTATCACGTCACCACCCGAAGGCGGGAAGAAGAGGGGGTTAAAAACCTAACCCTTGATTATCTCGAAGGAGTACGTAACCTCGGCACCGCTCAGTTTAACGTGTGCGCTGGCCGAGCAGTATTTGTCCTGGCTCAGCTCTATCGCGCGCCTGGCCTTCTCCTCCTTCACGTCGCCGTATATCCTGTAGTGGAGGTGGATTTTCCGGTATATCTTCGGGTGCTCCTCTCTCCTCTCACCGCTGATCTCGACCTCCAGCCCCTCGATCGGCTCGCGCATTTTCTGGAGAATCATAACGACGTCGTAGGCGGTGCAGCCGGCAACGCTCAGAAGAAGGAGCTTCATGGGGCTTATCCCGCCCTCCCCAAGTATGACGGAGCATTTGTCGCTCTCCACCCTGCCGATGAACTGATAGTCCTTGAACCACTCAACCTTTCCCCGCACAGGTTCGGTCATGAGCATCACCGGTTCCACCTCGGGCAAGGCCTTTAAAGGGGTTTCTGAAATCGGAGGTGATGTACATACGTCCCTTTGACCCCTGGAAGGCTAAGCTCTGCACCTGCCCGTTCAAGTACACGCTGAACGTCTACACCGGCTGCGACCACGCGTGCGTTTACTGCTACATAACGGGCTACATTCCCAACGCCTTCCGCGTACGGACGAAGGAGGGGCTCCTGCCGAAGCTGGAGCGCGAGCTGAGGCGTTTTGACCGGCGCCACATAATAGCGCTCTCCTACTCCTCCGACCCGTATCCAACGATTGAACGTGAGCTGGGCATAACCCGGAGCGTTCTCAAGCTCTTCAGGCGCTACGGCGTCCGCTGCCTGATCCTCACGAAGTCGGAGGTCTTCGAGCGCGACCTGGACGTTCTGAGCGAGCTTAAGTGTGCCGTCGGGATAACGGTGACCACGGTGGATGAACGGAAGGCGAAGCTGCTGGAGCCGAACGCCCCTTCCCCGAGGGCGAGAATCCGGGCGCTTGAGAGGGCAAAAGATGCAGGTATTCCAGTTTACGCCCGCATCGACCCCATAATACCGTTCTACACCTGGGAGGACTTCGAGGAGACTCTCGATGCCCTGAGCTTCGTGAGTCACATAACCGTCTCGACCCTCAAGCTCAGGCCCGATTCAAAGAGGAGGATGTTTGCCAAGTTCCCGGAGCTGATGGAGAGGCTCTGGCCCCTCTACGAGAATGGGGAGAAAATAGGGGGCTATTACTATCTGCCCCGCGAGCTGAGGTTTGAAATCCTACGGGAAGCGGAGAGGAAGATTCTGGAAAGGAGAATCACGTTTGGGTCGTGTCGGGAGGGTTATCGGTCGTTTCCGAGCTGTGATGGCTCTCATCTTGTCCCCCCGTGATGGCGGGGGCTTCTTCCTCGGTTTCCGCCTTCCAGAGCTTTTCCCTGAGCTCCGCCTCTATCTCGACCCTCTCAAGCTCGAGCCGCCTCGCCCGGTACTCGGCCGCAGCCCTTACGAAGGCCTCGTACAGTCTCTCCATCTCGGGCAGGTATTCGGGCTGCCACTGGACCCCCATGATGAAGCCCTCGGCATCCTCGGTGCCCTCTATTGCCTCGATCAGTCCATCGACCGCGTACGCAACCGGCCGGATTCCTTCGCCCACCCTCTTGACGGCCTGGTGGTGGAAGCTGTTCACCCGGAGGTAGACCTCGTTGGTGCCCTCTATGTCCAGCTCGTCCTTGAGTATCCCGTAGAGCTTTGAGCTCATCTTTATCCTGACCCCGTGGACGCGCTGGCTTGGCCCTATGAGGTTGAGCTCCCAGTCGTGCTTTATCGCCTTGGGTATCTCGTTGAGGTCCTGGTAGAGGGTTCCGCCCAGGGCCACGTTTATGACCTGCATGCCCCTGCAGATGCCGAGTATCGGAACGCCCCTCTCAACGGCCTTTCTCACGAGGCTTATCTCGAACTCGTCACGGTCAACATCGACGTACTTGATGGCACCGGAGGGGTCCTCCCCGTAGAAGTGGGGGTGAACGTCGGGCCCCTCTATGAGGAGTATCCCATCGACGTGCTCCAGAACCTCGTCGGGTGAGGTGGCGGTGTTGAAAACCGCGGGGATTCCGCCGACCGCCGCGATCTTCTCGATGTGGGTTCTGTCCAGAAACAGCCTGTTCCTCGAGTGGTCAATCTGACCGATTATACCGATCAGCGGTTTCATGACTATCACCTTAACTGCAGTTCTAAGAAGGGGATAAAAAGCTTTGCGAAAGGAAAAGAAGAGTGGTCAGCCCTTGAGGGCCTTCATCTCTTCCTCTATGACCTCGGCGAGCCTCTTGACGCCCTCGCGTATCTTCTCCTCGGGCACGTAGGTGAAGTTCAGGCGCATCGTGTTCTTGACGTCGCGGTGGGCGAAGAACGCCTCACCGGGGACGTAGGCGACGCCCTTGGAGACGGCTTTCTCCATCATGAGCTTGGTGTCGATGCCCTCCGGGAGGGTGACCCAGATGAACATTCCTCCCTCGGGCCTGGTCCACCTGACGCCCTCGGGCATGTACTCCTCGAGGGCCTCGAGCATCGCGTCCCTGCGCGGCTTATAGAACTCGATTATCTTTGGTATGTGCTCGTCGAGGTAGCCCTCTTCGACGTACTTCCAGGCGATGAGCTGGGCGAGCGTGTTGGCGCAGAGGTCAACGGCCTGTTTGGCTATCTCCATCTTCCTTATGAAGTGCGGGTGGGCGGCCACCCATCCGAGCCTGAAGCCGGGCGCGAGTATCTTTGAGAACGTTCCGAGGTACAGGACGCGGCCCTCGTCGTCGAAGTGCTTGATCGGCGGGATGGGCTCTCCGGAGTAGCGAAGCTCTGCGTAGGGGCTGTCCTCAACGATGAGGAAGTCGTATTCCCTCGCGAGCTCGATGAGCCTCTTCCTCCTGTCGATGCTCATGGTAACGCCCATCGGGTTCTGGAAAGTTGAGACTGTGTAAACGAATTTGATCTTCTTGCCCTCGGCGTTGAGCTTCCTGAGCTTCTCCTCGAGGAGATCGACCATCATTCCGTTGTCGTCCATCGGGATGCTGATGAACTCAGGTTCGTAGTACTTGAACGCGTTGAGTGCCGCGAGGTAGGTCGGTCCCTCGACGACGACCATGTCCCCGGGGTTGATGAACGTCCTTCCGATGAGGTCGAGGGCCTGCTGGCTGCCTGCGACCATCATTATCTCAACCTTGCTGGTGGGGATGCCGTAGCGCTTCTCCATCCAGTCCGCGAGAGTGAGGCGGAGCGGGGTGAAGCCCTTGGTGGTACCGTACTGGAGCGCCTTGTCGGCGTGGTGGGTGAGAACGTCCTGGGCTATCTCCTTGATCTTCTCAACCGGGAATGTCTCCGGGGCGGGGAGGCCGCCGGCGAGTGAGATAACGTCCGAGCTCTCGACGAGCTTGAGAAGCTCCCTGATCTCGGATGCCTTCATCGATTTGGCCTTGTCTGAGAAGTACGTTTCAAAGTCCAGTGAACCCGAACCCAGCTTGCGCATGAGTTTTTCCTCCACTTCCGTTCCCCCCATTAAATGCACACTTTTGAGCACGTCACCAATTCTATACACTTATCAGTGGCGGCGATTGGTTATAAACCTTTCTGCAATAGTCGTTAGCTCCATTTACAAAAGTAAAGGGCCCCATCCCAGTATTTTTATTTACATCAAAGAACTAAAATCTTCATCGATGAACATAAAAAGCTCTATAAACCCTCCCAACATAATATGGGGTTACCAGCAAGGAGGGATGGAAATGCCTGTGGTTAACGAAGTGCTTGAGATTGCTCAGGAGATTAAGGATATGCGGATAAGGGGTGCGGGCAAGATAGGGCGATACGCGGCCTACGCCCTTCAGATTCAGGCCGAGAAGAGTGCAGCGACGGACGTTGATGCATTCTGGGACGAGATGAAGAAGGCCGCCAAGCTTCTCTACGAGACGAGGCCGACGGCGGTTTCCCTGCCGAACGCGCTCCGTTACGTCATGCACCGCGGTAAAGTGGCGTACGCCGGCGGGGCGGACCTTGAACAGCTCAAATTCATAGTCATAAACGCCGCGAAGGAGTTCATCCACAACTCCGAGAAAGCTCTTGAGAGGATAGGCGAGATGGGAGCGAAGCGCATAGAGGACGGCGACGTCATAATGACCCACTGCCACAGCAAAGCAGCGATAAGCGTCATGAAGACCGCATGGGAGCAGGGCAAGGACATAAAGGTCATCGTCACCGAGACGAGGCCCAAGTGGCAGGGCAAGCTCACCGCTAAGGAGCTCGCAAGCTACGGCATCCCTGTCATCTACGTCGTGGACAGCGCCGCGAGGCACTACATGAAGATGACCGACAAGGTGGTCATGGGAGCGGACAGCATCACCGTCAACGGCGCGGTGATAAACAAGATCGGCACAGCTCTCATAGCCCTCACCGCCAAGGAGCACCGCGTCTGGACGATGATAGCTGCGGAAACCTACAAGTTCCACCCCGAGACGATGCTCGGCCAGCTGGTCGAGATAGAGATGCGCGACCCGCACGAAGTCATTCCGGAGGAGGAGCTCAAGACCTGGCCGGAGAACATCGAGGTCTGGAACCCGGCCTTCGACGTCACGCCGCCTGAGTACGTGGACGTCATCATCACCGAGCGCGGAATAATCCCGCCGAGCGCTGCCATAGACATCCTCAAGGAGGAGTTCGGCTGGGCCCTCAAGTACACCGAGCCCTGGGAGGACTGAGGCTCTTCTCCTTTTCTTCCACTTCGTTCCACCGATAGGGCTTAAAAGGGGTATGCCTTTTATACTTCGGAAACAAAAACTGAAAGGGTGATGATAATGAAAGCTTACGTAGCGGAGAACGTCAGGGGCATCTACGCCTTTGACGAGAGCGGTAATCTCATTGATCAGAGGGTCTTCTCCGGAAGGCCGGAAGCGAGCCTTGACAGGCTTCTGAAGGGCGAGCCAAGCGATGAGCTGGTTTCTTTCCTTGACGAGCTCATGGAGAGGGGCTACGACGAGTTCGTGGTGGAAGACTCCGAACTGGGAAGGGCGCTGAAGGAGCTCGGCTACAACGCAACCGCCGAGTTCCCGAACATCGCCGGAGAGAAGCTCCGCTCAAGCCCGGAGGAGTTCCTCGGCGAGAACTGGTTCGACGAGTACTTTGGGGTTGGCGTTGCCCTGACCAGGCTCCGCATACAGGAGCAGAGCGGCGCGCGCGACAAGATGATAATCCAGGCCATCGAGGCCCTCGACGACATAGACAAGGTCACCAACCTCCTCGTCTCCAGGCTGAGGGAGTGGTACGGTCTGCACTTCCCCGAGCTCGATGAGATTCTGCCAAGGCACGAGCAGTACGTGGCTTTCGTCAAGACCGTTGGCTCGAGGGACAACGTCAGCGAGGAGAGGCTCAGGAGCCTTGGCTTCCCGGATTCCAAGGTGGAGAAGATACTGAAGGCTGCGGAGACATCCATGGGTGCTCCGCTCGGTAAGTTCGACAGCGACATCATAATGAAGCTGGCCAGCGAGATAAACGACCTCTACAAGCTCAGGAAGGAGATAGAGGACTACCTGGAGACGGCCATGGACGAGGTCGCACCGAACCTGAAGGCTTTAGTCGGCGCCAAGCTAGCCGCTCGCCTTATGAGCCTCGCTGGAGGCCTCAAGGAGCTCGCCATAATGCCAGCATCGACCATACAGGTTCTCGGTGCCGAGAAGGCGCTCTTCAGGCACCTGAGGAGCGGTGCCAAGCCGCCGAAGCACGGCGTCATCTTCCAGTACCCGGCCATAAACCGCTCGCCGTGGTGGCAGAGGGGTAAGATCGCGAGGGCTTTGGCAGGAAAGCTCGCCATAGCTGCCAGGGTTGACTACTTCTCCGGCGAGTACATAGCTGAGGAGCTGAAGCAGGAGATAGAGCAGCGCATCCAGGAAATAAAGCAGAAGTATCCGAACCCGCCCAAGAGGAAGGCCAAGCCCGAAAAGAAGAAGAAAAAGAAGAAGTTCAAGGGCAAGGAGAAGAAGGGCAAGGGCTTTGGCGGTAAGAAGAAGGAGAAAGCCGGAAAGGGTAAGAAGGGCGAGAAAGGCGGAAAGAAAAAGAAGAAGGGCGGCAAGAGGTGAGGTAGATGAGGATTAAGAAGCACAAGTTCCCCGGCGTTTACGTCTTCGTTGATGAGGACGGCAGCGAGAAGATAGCCACCAAGAACCTCGTTCCGGGCCAGAAGGTCTACGGCGAGAGGCTGATAAAGTCCGAGGGTGAGGAGTACAGGATATGGAACCCGAGCAGGTCGAAGCTCGGTGCGGCCATACTGAACGGTCTCAAGAACTTCCCGATAAAGCCGGGCTCAAAGGTCCTCTACCTCGGAGTCGCGAGCGGAACCACCGCCAGCCATGTCAGCGACGTCGTGGGCTGGGAGGGCAAGGTTTTTGGCGTTGAGTTCTCCCCGCGCGTCCTGAGGGAGCTGGTGCCCCTCGTGGAGGAGCGCAGGAACCTCGTCCCGATACTCGGCGACGCCACCAAGCCAGAAGGCTACCGCGCGCTCGTGCCGAAGGTTGACGTTATCTTTGAGGACGTTGCCCAGCCGACCCAGGCGAAGATACTCATAGACAACGCCAGGGTCTTCCTGAAGAGCGGCGGCTACGCCATGATAAGCGTCAAGAGCAGGAGCATCGACGTCACGAAGGAGCCCGAGCAGGTCTTCAAGGAGGTCGAGAAGGAGCTTTCTGAGTACTTCGAGGTCGTTGAGAGGCTTTCGCTTGAACCCTACGAGAAGGACCACGCGCTGTTCGTTGTGAGGAAGCCGTGAGGTGGTGTGTACCTACCCCTCTCCCTTTCTAATTGAACTTTTTTTGAGATCTTTAAAGGAGTGGAAAGAAATAAAATTCTTATTACCCACGCCTTTTGAGAATGGGGATTAGTGCAAGAGCAATTATCAGCGCAGGCCCGCAGATGCCGTTGTCATTGTTGGAGTCGGTTGTCGTGGTCTTGTTCTCGAATTGAACAGTGATTCCTACAGTTTCCCCTGCTTCGAGAGTTACGTTCATTACGTACTCTTTGTAACCATTCTTGGATATCGTCAGTGAATGAGTTCCTGGAGAGAGTTCGAGCGTTAAAGGCGTCGTTCCCCTGTATTTTCCGTTAATGTAAACATCAGCCCCGGAAGGATTGGAGGATACTTTGAACGTTGCAGGGATTGCAGATAATGTGGCCTCAACTTTAGTCGTTTTTCCAAGTTCGATATTTATTGTTTTCGTGTACTCCTTGTAATCTTCCATCTTGACTTTAATCGTATGCTCTCCCAAGGGAAGCTTATGATCAGTTATCGGAGTCGTCCCAAGGTAGTCTTCATCAACGTAAACCTCAGCACCTGGAGGGTTGGAGTAAGCGTCCAAATAACCAAACTTTGGCGTTAACGTTGCCGAGATGGTCTTCGTCTCTCCAGTTTCAAGGGTCACATTCACCGTATAGTCCTCGTAGTTAGTCCTAGAAAGCTCCACTGTGTAATTGCCGGAAGAGAGTTCAAGCGTTAGGGGAGTTGTTCCTCTGTACTTGCCGTTAATATAAACCTTCGCCCCAGAAGGTTCTGAAGAGACTTTCAGAGTAGTTTGCGGCCATTGTGTCTCCACAGTTGCCTCCGTGTTATGAACCTCAGCGTTCGAGGTGTTGATATTAACATTTGGTATTCCCCCTTGAGGATTAATCCACTCCACTTCAGCGTTACTGTCATGCACTTCTAGGGTTGCATTTTTCCATCCCCAGCCAGAATATTCTGGCGCTTCATCCACGTTAAACCTTGCGACGAGAAAATTTCCGCCAACTAAAACTGTAGTCCCATCAGGGAGAATCTTAATATCCTCTCCTCCTACCCGCTTAGCCCACTTGAGCTTTCCGTCTGGGTTCAATCTTAGTAAATCACTTCCAACCACAATAATATCCTCATTCGGTGCAAGGACGACCGCATAAGCAATGTCTTGATAATTTCCACTGTAGGTTTTCTGCCATCTTGCGTTGCCGTTGGAATCAAGCCTAAGAACCCATGTGGCACCACTAGAATCACCAAAGCTGCGGGTATGCCCTGCCACAATTATGTCCCTGTTCTCAGCAATGGCAACTGCATTAGCCACATCTGAAAGTCTACCTGAGTAGGTTTTCTGCCATTTTATATTACCCGTAGAATCAAGGCTGAGAACGGAAACATCCCCACCGGCATTACCCACCACAATAATATCCTTATTTGGATCCAGAGCAACCTCAGTAGCCCACTCTTCACCACTTCCTCCGTAAGTTTTTTGCCAGTTCACATTACCACCAGAATCAAGTCTGAGGACCCAAATATCGCTCATCCCAGCCCCGAAGCTTCTAGTGCCTCCAGCCGCAATTATGTCCCCGTTCGAAGCTATTGCAACCGCTCTACCCCAATCTGAGTTCCGGCCACCATAAGTTTTTTGCCATTTCACATGACCTTCCTTGTCTAAACGGAGAACCCACAGATCGCTCTTTCCAGCGCCGAAGCTTGTATCACCCACTACAATTATATCCCCGTTCTCGGCAATGGCAACTGCATGGGCCCTATCCCAACCTTTTCCTCCGTACGTCTTCTGCCATTTCACATTACCCTTGGAATCAAGCCTGAGGACCCAAACGTCGTAACTGCCAGCGCCGAAGCTTTCGGTATAACCCACTACAATAATATCCCCATTGTCGGCGATTGAAACAGCACGCGCATAATCTTTGGCATATCCTTCGTATGTCTTGGCCCAATATTCTGTGGTTTCAGCGTTGACACTCCCTGACGTTATCATCAGCGCCCCTAGAATGAGGGCAATCTCAATCAATACAAGAATTTTTTTCATTTTTGCACCTCGAGACGACATTAAACAAGTGTGCCTTTAATCACACTCACTTAATTATGCTCATACGGTGCTAATAGTCTTTTCCATCGCTAATCGTCGAAAAAACCTTTCACTTTCACCGAAAGACTTTTATAACTCGCTCATGAACCTTAGGCGAAGTTACGTTCAACTTTTGTAGGTGATGCCCCATGAAAAAGCTCCTGAAGCCAAGGCGCGAAGTCGGCATCGTCGGCTACGGTGCCTACGTCCCGATGTATAGAATCAAGGCAGAGGAAATCGGAAGGGTGTGGGGGATTTCGAGCTTCCCTATCCAGGAGAAGTCCGTTCCCGGTCTCGACGAGGATACCATCACAATAGGCATTGAGGCAGCGAGAAATGCCCTTAAGAGGGCTAAAATCGATCCCAAACTCATCCGTGCAATCTGGCTCGGCACCGAGAGCAAGCCCTACGCGGTCAAGCCGAGCGGGACCGTTATAGCAGAGGCGATCGGGGCCACCCCCGACCTGGATGCAGCTGACTTCGAGTTTGCCTGTAAGGCTGGAACCGAGGCACTCCAGGCCGCCATAGGCTTCGTCGGCTCCGGAATGGCCGACTACGCGATGGCCATCGGTGCGGACACATCACAGGGAAGGCCCGGCGACCACCTGGAGTTCACGGCTTCCGCCGGAGGTGCCGCCTACATCATCGGCCCGAAGAGCTCCGACACCCTCGCTTACTTTGAGGCAAGCTACTCCTACGTTACAGACACCCCCGACTTCTGGAGGAGGCAGCACGAGCACTACCCGAGGCACGGCAACAGGTTCACCGGCGAGCCGGCGTACTTCCACCAGATAATAAACGCCGCCAAGACCCTCATGGAGGAGCTTGACTACTCCCCGAACGACTTCGACTACGCGGTCTTCCACCAGCCAAACGTCAAGTTCCCGCTCACCGCCGCCAAGATACTCGGAATCCCGAAGGAGAAAGTCCTCCCTGGACTGCTCAGCGGAATAATCGGCAACACTTACAGCGGTGCGACCCTTGTCGGCGTTTCGGCCGTTCTCGACATAGCCAAGCCTGGCGACAGGATCCTCTGGGTGAGCTTCGGAAGCGGTGCCGGAAGCGACGCCTTCAGCCTTGTCGTCCAGGACGCCATTGAGGAGAAGCGCGACCTCGCCCCGAAGACCATGGATTACGTGAACAGGAAGAAGTACATAGACTACGCCCTCTACGCGAAGGCGAGGAGGAAGTACATCCTGTGAGGTGGTTGAGATGAGGAAGGCGGTCATAATTGGTGCCGGAATGGTTCCGGTTGGCGAGCACTGGAAGCTCTCACTCAGAGATATAGCGGTTGAGGCCCTTCTCAACTCGATGGACGACGCTGGAATCGACAAGGTGGATTCCCTCTACGTTGGAAACATGGCCTCCGGCTCCTTCGTCGAGCAGGAGAACCTCGGGGCCCTCATAGCGGACTGGGCGGGCCTTGGCCACATACCTGCGGTCAAGGTAGAGGCCGCCTGCGCCAGCGGCGGTGCCGCGGTCCAGGAGGGTGTTAAGGCCGTCCTCAGCGGCCTTGAGGATGTGGTTGCCGTCGTTGGAGTCGAGAAGATGACCGACGCATGGCCGAGCGACGCGACTCGCTATTTGGCCTACGCGGCAGATGCCGACTGGGAGCTCTTCCACGGGGCGAGCTTCGTCGCCCTCAACGCGCTCATCATGAGGCTCTACATGAAGGAGTACGGCTACACAGAGGAGGACCTCGCCCTCTTCGCGGTCAACGCCCACGCCAACGGTGCTAAGAACCCCTACGCGATGTTCAAGAGGTCGATCACCGTTGAGACCGTCATGAAGAGCCCGTATGTGGCGGACCCGCTCAAGCTCTTCGATGCATCGCCGGTCTGCGACGGTTCCGCGGCGGTTATAATCACTACTCCTGAGAAGGCGAAGGAGCTCGGCGTTCCGAAGGAGAAGTGGGTCGAGGTTGCCGGAATGGGGCGCGCCATAGACACGATCAACCTCGCCAACAGGGAGGACTTCCTCACGCTCAAAGCCGCCAAGGTCGCCGCCGAGAGGGCCTACAAGATGGCCGGCGTTGAGGCCAAGAACATCGACTTCTTCGAGGTTCACGACGCCTTCACCGTCATGGCGGCACTCAGCCTCGAGGCCCTCGGCGTTGCGAAGAAGGGTGAGGGAGCGAAGCTGGCCAAAGAGGGACAGATAGCCATCGACGCCGACTACCCGATACAGACCATGGGAGGTCTCAAGGCTCGTGGTCACCCGGTCGGAGCCACGGGAGTTTACCAGACCGTTGAGGCCGTCCTTCAGCTCCGCGGTGAGGCGCCGAGCCAGGTGCCTGACGCGGAAATCGGCCTGACTCAGAACATAGGTGGAACTGGTTCGAACATAACCGTTAACGTCTTTAGGAGGGTCTGAAATGGCGCGCCCGATGCAGGTTTCCCGATACTGGAGGCACTTCCGTGAGAAGTACAGGCTCATCGGCGGGAAGTGCGAGAACGGCCATGTGCACTTCCCGAAGAGGTCCGTCTGCCCGGTCTGCGGCTCGAGGGAGATCGAGGAAATCGAGCTGAGCGGCAGGGGCAAGGTTCTCAGCTGGACCATCGTCAGGAACCCGCCCAGCGGCTTCGAGTACTACAAGCCCTTCCCGCTGGCGCTCGTGGAGCTCGAGGAGGGGCCTGTCGTCCTCGCCCAGCTGACCGACGTTGATCCTGAGGAGATAGACTTCGGCATGGAGGTCGAGGTCGTCACCAGGAAGATAATGGAGTTCGAGGAGGACGGAATAATCCTCTACGGCTACAAGTTCAGGCCTCCGCTGAAGTGAGGCTTTTTCTGCTTCTTTTATGCCTTTTCTATCCTCATCCTGTCCCCGTTCTCGAACTCCATCTCCAGCTTTCCGCGCTCCATTCTGACCCTGACGCCATCAACGGTGGCTTCCAGCCTCCCCTCCTTCGCCTCGACGCCCAGCATCTCGGCTATCTCCTTAACGCTCTTCAGGGAGCCTTTAACGGTCGTTTCCAGGGTCTCGCCCTCGCTCTCTATGACGACCTTCAGCCTGCCTTTACCCTCACGTATGAAACTCTCCTCTTTCAACTTCATCACCTTCTCTGGACTCGGGGGGCTTATGCAGGGCATCCACACCCCTCCACACTTCATTCGGAAGCGTTCCCCTCTTTTCTCTTCAGGTCTTTCACCATGCGCACCCATATCCCGCTCTGGCCGACTTTCTTAAAGCCGTAGTCCTCGTAGAATCTGATGGCACCCTCGTTTTTCTCCCCGACCCACAGCTCCACCCGGTCGGTGCGTTCCCCGAGGTACTCCAGGCACTTCTCCATCAGCATGTGGCCTATGCCGTGTCCCTGGAACTTCTTGTCGAGCACGAACTCGTGGACTGCCCCGACGGTTCTCCCCTCGTACTTGCTGTACCAGTCCGCGTCGCAGACTATGAAGCCCGCTATCTCGTCGCCGATCTTGGCGATGAAAAAGCCGTCCTTTGCCTTGTTCCAGCACCACCGGAGGTAGCGCTTCGCGTAGCCCTCTCCCTCGCCGCCGTACTCGCGCATACCCTCGTAGCCCCTCATGTATATCTCTATGAGCCTTTCCAGCGTCTCTTGGTCAAGCTTGGGGAGCCGCTCTATCTTCACTTCCGCCATCGATATAAGCTCATCGTGGGGTTTAAAAAGCATGACTCCCAGCCTTAAGTGGAGCAAGAAGGTGATTGAGATGGGGAAGGCCAAGCCAAGGTACTGTGAGATATGCGGGGCGCCGATAAGAGGTCCCGGTCACAGGATAAGGATCGAGGGGGCGGAAGTTCTCGTCTGCGACCGCTGTTATGAGAAATACGGTGGAAAGAAGCCCGGAACCTTCAGCATCATGCCGACCGGCAGGCAGCCGACGAGGAGAACCTATTCACGGCCGGCCAGACCGAGGCCCGCTCCGAGGCCGAGGACGGAGAGGCCGCTCTACACCGAGGAGATAGTTGAGGATTACGCCGAGAGGGTTTACAGGGCAATACAGCGCTCGGGGAAGAGCTACGAGGAGCTCTCCCACGAGGTCGGGCTCTCAATGAACGACCTCCGTGCCATCGCCCACGGCCACCGCGAGCCGACGATAAAGGAAGCGAAAAAGCTGGAGAAGTACTTCAAAATAAAACTCATCGAGACCTCCGGGGAGGAGGTTCTAGAGAAGAAGAGCATCCCGAGGGACTACGAGCCGACGCTCGGTGACATAGCCAACATCAAGATCAAGAAGCGGAAGAAGAAGTGAGTCAGAGTTCATCCAGTTCTTCGTTCTCCATCTCTTTCTCGCGCTTCTTCCTCAGCTCCTCCGCTCTGGTTCTCTTCGGCGGGTGGAAGCCTTTGAGCTTCTCGAAAGTTCCCCAGAGGCGCATCAGTTCTTCCCAGACTTCGGTATCGGGGGGAATCACGAGGACGTGCGCGGGTGGGTGTATGTCCATAAGCCTGCCTATTGCCTTCGCCGGCGCGAGGTCTATCTGGGCGATCACGTGGGCCCTGAAGCGCCTCCTCGGCTTCTCGCCGCTTATCTTCTCAAAGGCCCAGTCCGAGAGGGCGGGGGGAATAATCCTCGGGTCGCCGCGTATCTGCATTCCCCCGTAGCGCACCAAGTCTGCGAGGGCTATGCTGGCCTTCTGGAAGTTGTCGGTCCTTACTAAAACCATCGTGTTTCTCATGGTCTCACCACCCCCAGCTCTGCCCAACACCTTTTAAGCCTTCTTGATTTTTAGTTACCAGCACTTAAGAAATTTTCAACCCCTGCCTGAACACTTGTGTGCATTTTCTCCGCTCCCCTGGCCGTTGTGACCTAAACCTTTAAAAACTCAATCCGCCTCATTTATAAAGGGTTTTTAAACCCACCATCTGGAGGTGTAAGCCTTGGTCGACATGAGCAATGTAAAGCTCAGGATTGAAAACATCGTCGCTTCTGTGGACTTATTCACCCAGCTCAACCTTGAGAAGGTTATTGAAATCTGCCCCAACTCCAAGTACAACCCCGAGGAGTTCCCCGGCATAATCTGCCGCTTCGAGGAGCCCAAGGTTGCTCTTCTGATATTCAGCTCAGGTAAGCTCGTCGTCACCGGCGCAAAGAGCGTCGAGGACATAGAGCGCGCCGTCAACAAGCTCATCCAGATGCTCAAGAAGATAGGCGCCAAGTTCGCCCGCGCCCCGCAGATAGATATCCAGAACATGGTCTTCAGCGGCGACATAGGCATGGAGTTCAACCTCGATGCCGTCGCTCTGAGCCTGCCGAACTGTGAGTACGAACCCGAGCAGTTCCCCGGCGTTATCTACCGCGTTAAGGAGCCGAGGGCTGTGATACTGCTCTTCTCTTCGGGCAAAATCGTCTGCTCCGGAGCGAAGAGTGAGCACGACGCCTGGGAAGCCGTTAGAAAGCTCCTCCGCGAGCTGGAGAAGTACGGTCTCATCGAGGAAGAGGAGGAGTGGTGAAGGCTTTGGCCTTCTCCGTTATCTATTCTCCCGTTTTTCTGGAGCACAAACCGGAGAACTACCATCCCGAAAACCCTGAAAGGCTGCTGAGGGCCGTCAAGGCTCTCCAGCGGCTGGACCTCTGGAAGCCGGTCGAACCGGTTCCCGTTCCCGGGGAGGAGCTTCTGAAAGTTCATTCAAAGGAATACGTTGAGCTCGTGAGGGAACGGAGTAAGGGCTTCTCATACCTCGACCCCGATACCTACGTCTCCCCTGGCACGTGGGAAGCGGCTTTGAGGGCCTTTGGCGCTGCTAAAAAGGCGGTAGAACTAGCGCTCAATGAGAAAGGACTTTACCTGGCACTCGTCAGGCCGCCGGGCCATCACGCTGGGAAATCTGGAAGGGCTTTCAACGCCTCGACTTTGGGCTTCTGCATCTTCAACAACGCCGCATACGCCGCGAAGGTTGCGGAGGATCTGGTTGGGAAGGTTTTGGTCATAGACTTCGACGCCCACCACGGCAACGGGACGCAGGAGATACTCTGGGACGATGGGGAAGCCGTTCACATAGACCTGCACGAGCGTGAGGTCTTTCCCTGGAGCGGCTACGAGCACGAGGTTGGTGGCAAAGGTGCTGAGGGGACGAAAATCAACCTGCCGATGCCCCACTATGCGGGAGACGATGACTTCATCTACGCCTGGAACGAAGTCGTCCTGCCGGTTCTTGCCCAGTTCAGGCCGAAGCTCGTGATTATCTCGGCGGGCTTCGACGGCTTCCTCGGCGAGAACCTGACTACTCTTCGCCTTAGCGAACTCTTCTTCGCCTACGCCGGCTCTACACTATCGCGCTACCCGCTCGCGGTGATTTTCGAGGGTGGCTACTCCGTCGGCCTCGACCGGGGTTTGCCCGCCTTCATCAGGGGTACCTCAGCGGTGAAATCCGTGAGGTTCCTGTGAGTCCGTCCTACGAGGCCCTCAGAACAGTCGCGCGGGTGAAGGAGATAGGGTCTGAGTGGTGGGAGCTGTAGCTTACCCGGGGGTAAGGAACTTACCCGGGGGTAAGTTGGAGGCCCTTAATGACCTCCTCAACAACCGGGTCGGGAATGACGTACCCATCGGCGCTTTTATCCAGGTAGCCGTACTTCACCAGGTTCTTCAGGAGACTGGAGAACTTTGAGTCGTTTATCCTGCCCACTTTGAACTCCAGATACTCCTTTATATCGCTCCACCTTTCGTTGCCCATTGCAACGGCCTTAAGTATGAGCCCGTATCGCTTGCTGTGTGAAAGCAGGGAGGAAAGTTCATCCAATACCAGAGCCTGTGCTCTGTGGAACAGCTCATTCAAGGCATCCCTTTCCGGGAGCTTTCGGATTCCCCTGAGGTAGCCGTACATGCTCAGCCAGCCCACGATTCCGTCAAGTTTATCAACGGCTCGTTCGAGCTCCGAAGGGCTTATATTGATTCCAAGCTCTTTGAAACCCGTCTCCAGGAACTCGATGCTCCGTTCCCGGCTGAATCTCTCCAGCGTTATTTCCCTGGCGTACCTGCCGAAAAGCGGTTTCTTTGGATTATCAAGGCCAAGGAAGTCGTGGAGCATTCCAACCTCCGAACCCGTTAGAACGAAGGTTAAGTTTGGAAGGTTATCAACGGCATACGCTATCAGCCCATCGTACTGTATGCCGGAGAGCCGGAGATACTGGGCTTCGTCAAACGCTATGATAACCCGTTTTCCTTCACTCTCCGCCCAGGAGTCTACCTTTTCAAGGATTTCAGCTAGGTCGGGCTTCTTCTCGAACTCCACGTGAACTCCCGAGAGACGAATTCCCCGGATTGATGAAATTGCCTCCGTCATGCCGAGCCTGAGCTTTCCACTTGGGGGAAGGGATCCGATGAGCGAACTCAGGATTCTTTTCGCGAGGATTTCCTGCGGAATGGAACCGTGAGTGAAGTACAGGGAGCGAACGTCTATTTTGGCGTAAGGATAGCTTGATTCTGAGAGGGCCACGTTGAGGAGGGAGCTCTTTCCAAGACGTCGTATGCCCAGGATGAGAACCAGCCTCTCTTTGAGCTTCAAGGCCTCGTTAAACGCCTCAAGTTCTCTTTCTCTATCGTACAGGTCCTCTTTCCTTGTTTTAGGTTGAAGGTCGAACAGCAACTTACCCCACCGTAAGTTACTTACCCGGGGGTAAGTTATAAGGGTTTTGGAAAAAAGAATCAACTGAAGCTCGCGAAGCCTATCTCGTAGAGCTGGCGAAGCATGCGAAGGGCTTTTTTAGCCGTGTGCTTGAAGCGGAAGTTCTCCTTTTGGGTTTCCCAGTTTTTGAGGAGGTCCATAACCTCCTCTCTCCTGAGCTCCCGGACGTCAATTCCTGCGTTCTCTGAGAGACACAGCCCCAAAACGGCCTTTAGTGGTTCTTCGAGCTTCTTTCTGTTCCCGTGGAACTTGGGAAGAACCTTCATGAGAAGTGCAAGGTCGAAGATTTCGTCGTCACTCTCAAACTCGACGATTCCGTTTTCCCAACTCTCCCTGGCGCTCTGGACAAACAGTGCAATCTCATCAACGACGCGGTAGCCGAAGTGCATGTCGTATGGCTCGAGGGCTTTGTTCAGTTCAGTGAGAATCCTCCAGTACTCCCTGTTTTTAGCGTCCCTTAGCTCCTTAACCGCTTCGTTTATCCCCTCTTTCGAACGCGCGAGGAACTGGCCGCTCTTACCGCGGAGGTCTTCCAGTATTGAGGCCCTTAGAGCTTCAACGGCTTCGTTGGGCAGTCTACTTTCCCCGCTCTCCGGTGGGTATCCCTCAAGCTCGACATCGTGGAACTCTATTGTGAAAGCCCTGTCGAGAACCTTTGGGCTGAACGAGTAAGTGGTCTCGTCCATGTTCACCGTCCCGATGATGTAAAGGTTGGGCGGGAGGAAGAGTTCCTTGGGGATGCCCTCTTCTTCAATCTCATCAACGTCGTGGAGCCTCAGGGGCTCCCTTGTGAATCCGTCCTCGTCTCTTCCGCTCTCGAGAACGCTGAGGAAGTCGGCGAAGTAGTACTCAACGTGGGCGAGGTTCATCTCATCGAGGATTACGAAATATGGGGTAGCATTGCCCCTGTTGTTTTCATAGTCTTTGATGGCTCTCATGATGAACTTCAGGAGGCTGGTTTTGTGGTATCCTCCCGTCAGGGGATTGTAGTAGCCGAGCAGTGGTTTGGAATCACGCCAATCAGGGCGGACCGAGAGGAACAGGAAGTTTTCCTTTGAATGATCCAGAAGCTCCGCCAGCTCCTGAACGATCTTTGTTTTACCTGTGCCCGTGAGGCCGGAGAGTATTATGAAGCCCTTGGTTTTGAGGGCGGTGTAGAACTGGGAGACGAGATGGAGTGGGTAGAGGTAGCCTCTTTTGACAAGATACCTGGTGAGGATCGATTCATGTTTATGCTCCTCATTGGGGTGGCGTTGTGAAGTACTTGTAATCATACGATTTCCCACCTCCCCTAACATCTCAAGAAGTTTCCCTGTCGTGTCAGGATCCAACAGGTTACTAAACATAGGTCTGGAATACCATTCGCCGTTCTCTTTAATGAGGGCATCTAACCCAGTAATGCCTTCGGTGGGAATGGGTTTCAGAAGAAAAACCTTTCTATATCTTCCAGTTTTGCCCCAATACTTGAAGTCAAATTCGTTACAGATAACTGACCATGAAGAAGCGTACAGACTCAATAATTTTTTCTCTTTTCTAATTCCAAAGAGAACGATGTCACCAATGCTGGGGACTTTTTCATCAACTTTTCTTCCCCAAGCTCTCGTGAATCCTGCATTATAGAGCTCCGGTCCCTTGTCTCCAAAACACTCTTTGATGACGTTTATGTCCACTTCTTGGTTCACGGTTTGTCTGTAATTCTTTGAGGGTTGTGATTTAAATGTCTGTATGAATATCTTCCTGTCCTTGAGCCACCAGCCAAAATGGTCAGCTTCTAGAAGAGTTACCTTTTTCCCACAAATTTGAAACATAATGTTCCTAAGCAATTCCAATCTCTTCAATACCTCTGAGTATCTCTTTGGTTGTCCCCAGCCAAATAACTCAAAGTACCAATTTGTTGTGTTGTTCCAAGGAGCAAAGTATTTCGGGTAATAAAAGGCTAAGGCTTCTGTCAATGACCCTTTCCCTAGTCCCTCAATTCCTTCTTGCCATGTTTCTAAAATTTTGTCAATGTCCTTTCTAATGTCCTCGGGTGATGTTGAAATGAGAATTGATACAAACTTCTCCATGATTACATCTAGTCTTTCTTTGTTTCGAAGGTGAAATCTCTGGAGATTTCTGCCAGAATACAAAAGACTAAATGCCTTCTTAAGCAGGTTATAGTCTTTATTTCTCGCTGCCTGTTCTATCAATTCTTTAAATTCTCTTGGACTGTTATTCAGCCAGCCTAAATTTTCTTTGTCAATGTCGAGATGCAGACAGTATAATCTTATCAAACCCCTAAGAGTTTTTTCGTTAATCATTGTACCACCTCCGGAATAAAACTCAAGTATCCAACTCCTTTCATCTTTAACAGCTCATCAAGACTAAACGCATGGGAAGATACGTGAAAGCTAAAAAATGGATATAATTTAAATCTAAAATCTTTTTTGTCATTTTTTCTTAATCTATGCTCAATCATGGTGAAAAGCCCACTAATTGTTCCAATATCCGCAAAGCCATTTCTACGGTGTTTAGATTCCTCAAAAAACACACTCTTCCTTCCAGGATACAGCACCACCGCAAACCTGCATCCCTTCAAGGCGTCCCGGTATGTGTGCATCTTGTAGATGTCCTCCAGCTTTGCCCACGTTTCGTATCTCCCGGTTTTCTCGGCGTTCTCGTCCAGTTCATCGAAATTTTCAATTTCCATGCTTTCGTCCACGGCATCAAGCTTGAACTTGGCGTCGAAGACCCCCACGAGCTGTGTGCCTTTGCTACTTGGATTGCCTGTGAAAAGCGAGAAATCTGGCCTGAGCGTCACCGAGTAGCTCCACTTTCCTGGAGTCAGCCGCTTGTTGTAGTAGAGCCGCCAGCCGTTGTCGAACTGGGCGTAAACGTCCCCCCTTTCTGAGAGTTCGCCTGCAGGTGTAACGACAATCCTGAGTCTCTTTTCTCCAAGGACCTCACCAAGTTCCTCAACAAGCCTGAAGAAAGCCCAGTACTCGTAAAGCTTCGCTACGTCCCTGCTGTCTACGGCCCTCTTCACTTCCTCAAAGAACGGAACGTAAGATGTGAACTCCCTGTAAAGCTCAAGCAGGTCGCGGTAGCCGTCGCCCTTCAAAAGCGTCTGGGAGGTGTACGGGAAGAGCGTCATCTCTCCAATGTCTTCCCAGACCCCGTCGCTTTTAATGAACTCAAGCTCTTTGAGGAGTTCATTAACGGGATCAAGTTCTGCCGTGGGGTTGCTTCCAAAGGTCTCAACGACGCGCTCGCTCCATTCAACGAGCATGTTGAGGAAATATTTGACAAATCGATTTTCCCGCGTGTCTGTGCTCTCGTACCGCCGGAATCCAATAACCTGTGTCGGGATGTAGCCGTCGAGGTGTTTCCGGAGCAAAACGTCTCCTCCCGCGGGGGCGAGGTATTCCGGGTGCTGGGCAATGGATAGGAGCGTTTCTGGAGTCACTTCATCGATCTCGTGGGGCCTCAACCATTCCTCCTCCGCCACCAGCTCCCTCTTCATGCGGTGCTTTACCGTTTCAAAGGCTCCGATGATTCGTTCACCGTTTGTTTGGAGGTAGTGGTAGGCAAAGAGTTCGTTGATGGGTTCATCACTCTCAATGACCGTGAAAGCCGTTGGTGATTCCAGCTGGAAAGGCATGCTGACTGAGTACCTTACAACGTCTCCCGTGAGGAGCTCTATAAAGGAGTCCTGAATCTCCGCGAGCCGTTCTACCCAGTGACCGTCCAAGGACGAGAACCTTTTGGGGTACATCTTTGAGAGCTTGAGGGAGAGGACCTTTGCTGGGCGTTTAAAACAGATTTCTCCGTTTTTGATTCCCACTACCTCGGTGTCCCCGATAAAATTGCCGATTGACACTAGGAATGACCCGTTCTTCAGCTTTCTTGCCTTTGCCTTGCCGATAAAGACCTCGTCCGCGTCAATCTTCAGGATGTAACTGATCCATTCAAAGAGGTACCATCTCTCCTCATCCGAAAAAGCCCAGCACGCACTTTTGGTGGAGGTTATTACATCTCCATCCGCACACCTCAATCAGGAACACCAGAAAGTTACTAACGCTCGAAATTAATAAAAATTGTGGAAGGGCATCAGAGCCCCAGCATCTCTTTTGCGGCCTGGACACCGAGGTCGAAGGCCTTCATGTTCACATCGACGGCCTTCGGCGGGACGCTGACGCGGATGACCTCCTTGACGTGCTCCGCGGAGAGCGGGAAGCCGGGCGTCTGGGTCAGCGCTCCTATGAGAACGACGTTGGTCGTTATCACGTGGCCGGCCTTGACCGCGAGGTCCTCTGCGTCGAAGGCCATGAACTTGGCCTGGAAGTCCTCCTCGACGACCTTCTTTATCTCGTCGAGGCTCGGATAGGTGGCCAGGCCCATCGAAACCTGGACCGGCGGTATCGGCCTGGCGTTCGTGAAGACAAGGCCACCCTTCTTGAGGTAGTTGATGTAGCGGAGCGCCTCGACCGGCTCGAAGGAGAGGATAACGTCCGCCTTCCCCTCGGGAACCATTGCGCCGTAAACCTCCTCTCCAAAGCGGACGTAGGCGATGACCGAACCAAAGCGCTGGCTCATTCCGTGGACCTCTCCCATCCTGACCTTGTAGCCGGCGCGGAGGGCGGCCCAGCCGAGAAGGTTGGCGGCGGTGAGGATTCCCTGGCCGCCAACTCCGGTGATAACGATGTTGTACTCCTTCATATCTCTCCCTCCCTGACCTTCTCAAAGGCATCGAACGGACAGATCTGCGCACATCCGCCGCAGCCCCAGCACATGAGCTCGTCTATCTTGGCCTTTCCGGTCTCGGCGTCCCAGTAGATGGCCGGACAGCCGTAGGCGTTGATACATATCTTACAGCCGGTACACTTCTCCTCGTTGACCTGATAGAGCGGCCACTGTATCCTGGCCCTCCTGAGCTCTCCTATCCTGTGGAGGGCACAGACGCGCCTGCTGACGACGACGCTCACTCCCTCGACCTGGAGGGCCCTCTTCATGGTCTCGACGGTCGACTTGATGTCGTATGGATCGACGACCTCGACGAAGTCGGCGCCGAGCGCCTTGGCGACCTCCTCGATCTTTATCTGCTTGCCTGGCCCGTGCGGTGTATCACCGGTTCCCGGGTTCGGCTGGTCGCCGGTCATTGCAGTGACGAGGTTGTCGACAACGACTATGAGGACGTTGGAGCGGTTGTAGATCGCGTTGGCAAGGGCCGGAAGTCCGGTGTGGAAGAACGTCGAGTCACCTATCGTTGCCACGATGACCTTCTTCTCCTTGCCGGTCTTGCGCTGCTCCTCAGCAACGGAACCGTTGAGGGCTATGCTGAGGCCGTGGGCGACACCGATTGAACCGCCCATCGCGACGGTCGTGTCAACGGCCTTGAGCGGCGGGAGGACACCGAGGGTGTAACAGCCTATGTCGCTCGGGAATATGGCGCGCGGCGTGGCGGCCTTCTTTATGGCGTAGAAGGTGTTCCTGTGCGGACAGGCGGGACAGAGGCTCGGCGGCCTCGGCGGAACCATGGCCTGGACCTTCTTGTACTTCTCGTCGAGCTCCTCGAAGTTTATCGGGGTCTCAAGGCCGAGGAACTTGGCTACGGCCTCGACGGCCCTCCTGGTGGTCATCTCGTAAATCCTCGGCACGAGGTCCTTTCCGTGGATCGGGATCTTCAGCCCCTTGTCGTAGGCCCAGGTCTTGACCTGCTCCTCAACGACCGGCTCGAGCTCCTCAACGATGAGGACCTTCTCGAGACCGTCGAGGAACTTCTCAAGAAGGCCGTACGGGACCGGGAACGGGGTTCCGAGCTTGAGAATCTTCACGTTCTCGACGCCGAGCCAGTGAAGGGCTTCCTTCACGTAGGAATATGCCAGTCCCGGAGCGATGATACCGACCTTGGCGCTCTCGTCGCCCTCTATCCAGTTGAACGGGCACTCGTTGAGCTCCTCGCGGATCTTCTCTATCTTCTCGAGTATCTGCGGGTGGAAGCGCCTCGAGTTGGCGGGTATGTCGACGAACCTGCTCGGGTCCTTCTTGAAGTTTCCAAACTTCCTCTTGCCCTGCTTTATCTCCTCTGGCAGCTCTCCGAGGACTATGTCTCCCCTGGCGTGCGACGTTCTCGTGGTCGTCCTCAGGATGACGAAGTGCTTGAACTTCTCGCTCAGCTCAAAGGCGTACTTAGTCATCTCCTTGGCTTCCATCGGGTCGCTGGGTTCGAGAACGGGGACGTTGGCGAACTTCGCGTAAACCCTGGTGTCCTGCTCGTTCTGGCTGCTCCACATGCTCGGGTCGTCGGCGACCATTATGACGAATCCGCCCTCAACGCCCATTCCAACGGCGCTCATGAAGGTGTCGGCCGCGACGTTCAGTCCAACGTGCTTCATGGCCGTCATGGCCCTGAGGCCGCTCCAAGCGGCGGAAAGGGCAGTTTCAAAGGCGACCTTCTCGTTGGTGGAGTACTCCATGTAGACTCCTGCCTTCTTTGCCACCATCGCCATCGTATCGGTAAGCTCTGAACTGGGGGTTCCCGGGTAGGCCGCGTAAACCGCTATGTTGGCCTCGAGGGCACCCCTCGCTATGGCCTGGTTGCCGAGGAGTATGACCTTCTCCCCGGGCTTGTCCCACAAAACCATGTCGGTAACCTTCGCCATCCAAAATCACCTCACTCCTCTTCCTTCAAAACTCCCTTAGCCTTTGCAAACTCCACGAGGGCATAAGCCGCGGCGGCCGCGTCCTCCGGCCTCTCGTAGCTCGGAATGCCTGCCTTCTCGAGAACCTCCTTCGCGGGCTCGCTCACGTAGCCTGCCATGAACAGACCGAGAACCGGCTTGCCGTTGTTGACCTCCTTAACCGCCTTCACGACGCCCTCCGCGTGCTCGGTTGGCGTCATGCCCGCGAAGGTCGGAACGACACAGATGCTGATGAGCATGTCAACGTTGGGGTCTTCGAGGAGAAGCTTTGCGGTCTTGTAGTAGTCCTCTCCCCTTGCAGAGGCTATCATGTCAACGGGGTTCTTGACTGCTGCCATCGGCGGGAGGAACGAACGGAGTTCCTCAATGGTTTTCTCCTCGAGGTCTGCCAGCTTCAGCCCGCGCTTGTCTATCTCGTCCGCGGTGAGGACTCCCGGTCCACCGGCGTTGGTCATTATGGCGACGCGGGTTCCCTTCGGCAGCGGCTGGGTGAAAGCGCGAGCCATGCTTAGCATGTCGTCTATCGTGTCCGCGACGATTATTCCGCTCTGCTTGAAGGCCGCCTCGTATATCTTGTACGAGCCGGCGAGTGAACCCGTGTGGCTTGAAGCCGCCCTAGCCCCGCTCTCGCTCTTTCCTGCCTTGAGAACTATGACGGGCTTCTTCTTGGTAACGCGCTTGGCTATCTCCATGAAGGCCCTTCCGTCCTTGAGACCCTCTATGTAGAGCGCGATTGCCTTGTCCTCCTTGGTGTCTGCCAAATACTCCATGAACTCGGAGAAGTCAACGTCCGCCATGTTGCCGATGCTGACGAACTTGGAGAAGCCTATTCCCTCCTTGACGGTCTTGTAGATTATTCCCGCCCCGAGGGCGCCGCTCTGGCTTATGAAGGCTATATCGCCCCTCTTCGCGTCCATCACGAAGGTGGCGTTCATAGAGTTGTGGGTGTTCATTATACCAACGCAGTTGGGGCCGACTATGCGCATGCCGTACTTATGGGCTATCTCGACCAGCTCGCGCTCCTCCCTCTTGCCCTCCTCGCCGACCTCACCGAAGCCGGCCGTGATTAGGATTATTCCCTTGACGTCCTTCTCTCCGCAGTCCTCTATGGTGCCCTTGACGAAGCGCTTCGGAACGACGACGACCGCCAGGTCAACTTCGTCCGGGATGTCCTTCACGTTCTTGTAAGCCTTGACGCCCTGAACGACCTCGTCCTTGACATTCACCGGGTAAACCTTGCCGTCCCTGTAATCCTTAAGGTTCTTGAAGACCTCGTAGCCGAGCTTGAGCGGGTCGTTGGATGCTCCGATAACCGCTATAGCCTTTGGCTTGAAGAAGTAATCAAACGTCATCACATCACCGGCCTAAACTCGGCGGAATTCTATATAAGCTTTCCTAAAAAGGACAGCGAGGTAAATATGGGCATGGTAGAGGAAAAGTAAAGCCCCGATGGGCTAAAAAGGACATCAATGGATAAAAACAAAACTCAGGCGGTGGCGGCTGCCTCCTTGGGTTTCAGAGCGTAGGTCGCTATCACCGCAACCACGGCGGTCACGATGAAGGTCATGAGCCTCGCCGAGACGACCTTCTCAAGCCCCGAGCTGATCCAGAAGATGGTGAACAGCAGTCCCGTTACGATGGTCGGCGGGACGGCCCTTCCGTGGAACCTCTTCCAGAACAGCGTCATTATGACTATCACGGAGAAGGTGTCGCCTATTCCGGCCCAGGTGTAGCCAACGATGGTGTAGATGAGCTTTGACGGCACGAGGTATGCGGTAACGAGCGCTATGACGCCCAGGGCGACGGTGGTAATTCTCGAGAGCTTGAGGCTCCTCTTCGGGTCGAATTCCTCCTTGTAAACGAAGGGCTTGAGCAGGTTTTCAGAGAGCTCGGTGGCGGAGAGTATGAGCAGCGAGTCAGCCGTCGAGAGCATGGCCGCTATCGCACCGGTTATGAATATCGCCGCGAGGAAGGGCGGGAACAGCTTCAGCATGACCGAGGGCATAACGGCCTCCTGATCCTCGAGGCCAGTCGGGCCGAAGATGGCTATTCCAATCCATCCTATGAGGAGGGCACCGATGTAGGCCAGTATGGTCCAGCTGACGCCGACGTTCCTGGCGAGTTTAGCGTTCTTCTCGTCCTTGATTGCCATGAACCTGATGCTGAGCTGGGGCATTCCACCGAGGTAGCCGAAGAACCAGGAGAACTCGGCTATGACGAAGACGAACGCCGCGCCACCAACGAGGCCGCCGAGGATCGTGGAGTACTCGGGCCCGGACATCTCCAGGGCGCTGGAGACCGAGTGGGCGAAAACATCCGGGTGGTTGGCGATGTAGACGAGACCGACTATTGGTGCTATGGTGAGGGTGAGTATCATGACTATCGCCTGGACGGTGTCGGTGTAGGCGACGCTCTTGAGGCCTCCGAGGACGGTGTAGGGCAGGATTATCACCGCGGTTATCAGCATTCCGATCTTTGGATCAACGCCGAAGAGGGCGCTCAGAGTCTTTCCGCCGCCGAGGAACTGGGCACCGACGTAGAAGAAAAAGAAGAACACCACTGTAACGCTGCCGAGGATTCTTATCCACTTCTCGGCGTCGGAATGGCGCCTGGCGATGTAGTCGATGAACGTGGTAGCGTCGTACTTCTCGGCCTCCCTCCTGAGCCTTCCGGCGAAGACGGTCCACGCCACGATGATACCGGCCACACATCCGACCGCAACCCATATCGCCGAGAGACCGGCGGCATAGGCGAAACCTGGGAGGCCCAAGAGTGCCCACGCCGACTCACCGGTGGCGCGCTCTGAGAGAGCCGCTATCCAGCCCGGAAGCTGTCTGCCCGCGATGGCGAAGTCCTTGCCGCTCTTTGCCTTTCTTCCCTGGTAAACCCCGAACCCTATCAAAAACGAAAGGTACAGAACCAGAACAATCAGTATTTGAGTCTGGCCCTCCATTATTGAATCACCACTCATATTCAACACTGTTCATGTTCATAAATCTTGTCCTTTTTTGTACAGGAATGCATTTTTATGTCTCACTAAAGCGCGTTCCGTTACATTGTACTTCGGTTACTACCCCAGTTCTCATAATCTACTGCCCTCGTAATTTGGGCTGAGGGGAAGTGGTCGTACCGTTCGGTGACGGTCTCTGAAGCCGCAACCCGAAAGACTTAAGTTAGTCCAGGTTATTATATCCGCGGGGTGGTTTCATGGTGAAGGTGAAGTTTCTGGGCCACGCTGCCTTTCTGATCGAGGGGAGCAAGAGGATTCTGATAGACCCCTTCCTGACAGGCAATCCAGCGGCCGCAGCCAAGCCCGAGGAGGTTGAGGCGGACCTGATACTCGTGACCCATGCCCACGGCGACCACATCGGCGACGCCCCCGCGATAGCCAGGAGAACCGGGGCGAAGATAGTTGCCATGTACGACATAGCCAACTACCTCGTTGAGAGCGAGAGCGGCATAACGACCATCGGCATGAACTACGGTCCGACGGAGGTTGACGGGGTCAAGATCGTTCAGGTTCCGGCCTGGCACTCCAGCAGCGACGGCAAGTACAGCATAGGAAGCGCCTGCGGATACATAATCGAGCTCGACGGCGTCAGGATTTACCACGCCGGCGACACCTTCGTCTTCAGGGACATGGAGCTCTTCGCCGAGCTCTACGGGCCGATAGACGTTGCCCTGCTGCCGATAGGCGGCCACTTCACGATGGGACCGCGCGAGGCCGCCAAGGCCGTGGAGTTCCTGAGGCCGAAGAAGGTCGTGCCGATGCACTACAACACCTGGCCCCCGATTTCAGCCGACCCCGAGGAGTTCAGGAGGCTGGTCGGCGACAAAGCGGAGGTCGTAATCCTCGAACCCGGCGAAACCCTGGAGCTTTGAAAAACCTTTTAAGGGCCTTTTCCCACCCTTTTTTCAGGTGATGGAATGGTTAAACGGGCCGTTGCTCTGATGCTCATCCTGCTGGTGTTCTCATCCTTCATGCTTCCGCTCTCCTCCGCACAGGATACGAAGGAGGGGCCAAAGTACGACCTTATAATCGTGAGAAACGATGATTTAATCGATTACATCATCGCCCTCCCCTACGCCAAGATGCTGGACGTCCCGATACTGCCCGTGAACCGCGAGGAACTCGATCCCGGAACAATCGCCCAGCTCCAGAGCTACGCCCAGTTCGGCTGGAACCACGTCCTTATAATCGGTGACTCCCAGGCCATCAGCGACAAGGTCCAGGATGAGCTCCTTGAGATGGGCTTCGTAGTCGAGAGGATAGGCGGTGCGGTTAGGACGGAAACGGCGGCAAAGCTTGCACTGCACTTCTATCCCAACGGACACGACACGGTCGTCGTCGCCAGCTCCAGCGACTACGGCTCGGCCCTCGCCGCCGCGAGGTGGGCCATGATATACGGATACCCCTTCCTCCTGACCCAGGAGGATGCCCTCTCCGACTCAACCGCCGACGCCATACAGAAGCTCCACCCTGACCTCGTCGAGCTCATGGGAGCCGGCATGTCCAAGGACGTCCAGAAGAAGATAGAGGCGATGGGCTACCAGACCTACTGGGTCCGTGAGAACCTTGAGATAGAGATACCCGCCCAGCCCAAGGAGACCAACTGGGTGATGATAGCGGCCGCGGTGCTGCTCTCACTGGCCGTGGCGGTTCCGGTTTCGCTCTACTACGCCAAGAAGAAGTGGTCCGCCAACAGGGTGCCCATCGAGGTGCTGACCGAGAAGGAGCGCATAGTTGTGAACGCCATACTCGAGAAGGGCGGTACGGTCAAGCAGGAGGAGCTGCCGGAGCTGACGGGCTACTCGAGGCCGACGATAAGCAGAATCATCCAGGAGCTGGAGAAGAAGCAGCTGGTCGAGAGGGAGAAGGTGGGGAAGACCTTCATCGTGAGGCTCACGAAGGAAATAATAATCAGGGACTAACGGTCGGAAAGCCCTACCGCTCATCACTTTTTTCAGCCCTGGCTGTTCTCCTCATCCCGGGGGATGTTAAAGAACCGAAACCGGGAAAATGGCGGAAGAACAGGGAATCACTTCCTGAACAGGTGCCCGTGGGCCCTGTTCACGTGCCTGGTGTAGTCCTTAGACGTTCTGAAGAGCCTTCCGCAGCGCGGGCAGCGGTAGTAGCGGGTGCCGTCGCGGTCGTAGAATATAACCGCCTTCAGCTCCGCCACTTCCACCACCTCCGGACCTAGGTGAGAAAAGTCCTTTTAAAATTTTACGGAGGGATAGGGGAGGAGAGGGGAATCAGACCCATATCCTGTTGCCCTTCACCTTCAGGTAGCCGAGGCTCTGGAGCTCCTTGAGGAAATCCTCTACGGCATCTTCGTCGAAGTATATGTTCACCCTCTCGCGCTCGCCCTCAACGACTATCGGTTCCCTCTCCATTATGGCCTCCATCAGCTCGTTCTTGCGCCTGTGCCTCTCGGCCAGCTCCAGTATGACGTCCGCCAGAACCGACCGGGCTATGCCGTCGAACATCGCCTCGACCACGCTCTCCTCCGTGGCGTACTCCTCCGCTATCTCAAGCGCCGCCTCGACCAGTTCCCTGTCGACCTCCATAACCTCGACGAAGTACCTCTTTTCGAGGGTGTACTCCGTCACCATGCCCGTTTTGAAGCGCTCCTCTATATCCTCCAGGTACTCCTCGATATCGTCTATGGGGAAGCGTAGCTCCACCTTGAGGACGTCCAGGGGCACCGTTTCGTTCAGAACGAGCGTTCCGTCTTCCTCGGCAACTGCCCCGGCCTCCATAAGGGCCGTGACCACTATCAGCTTTCCGAGGTCCGATTCGTCAAAGAGCCTCTCCAGGCTCTTCTTCTCCCCTACTTTCCAGTCTCGGGTTATCTCTTCGTACGCCAATCTGAGCTCATCCAGGGCGGCCTCAACGGGCTCTATCCCCTCCGCTTTCTCAAGGAGCTCGGCGTAGGTTCCCTCTATGACGACGTAGTGTGATATCTGGGGGGAGACCTCCTCCCGGGTTCTGTTCATTATCCCCGCCCTGCTCAGCTCCCTGGAGAGGGCGTTCATATCCTCCCTGCTAAGGACTTCCAGCCTCAATCGCCTCACCGAAAAAAGAACGGCGAAATGGTTATAACCTTTAGCCCGCGCTTCCCCCCACCAGCTTGGAGAGGAGGGCTTTCAGGGGTTTGTTGCTGAGCCTCTCCGCCGTCTCCCTAACCTCCTCCACCAGCTCCGGGGAGTAGTTCGAGTAGAGGTAGAGTGCGTAGGCCATGAGCTTCGGGTCTCCCTCGGCCATCTCCTCAACTGAGCCCGCAAGAACCGGGTTGTTCAGCAGCTCCTCGGCTATGGCCCGCATCATCTCCCGATCATCCTTTTCGACGGCCTCCCTCAGCGGCCGGTAGAACAGCGTTAGAACGTCCCTTGCGAGCCGTGCCCTCTCCTCGAACTCCTCCGTTGGGGTTTTCGGCTTCTCCCTCCCGCTCCAGAGCAGATACACCGCGGGCGCGGCCAGGAGGACCAGGGCGATGACGATGTAGGGGAGCAGGGGGACGTTGAAGTAGTAGGGGAGGCGGTTCCTCATGAGGAGCAGGGCCAGCGTGCCGATGAGAATCCAGACCCCCATGAAGACGAGGTAGTAGGCCGTGTAGTCCTTCCTCTGAAGGGCGCGGTACCTCACGGGGGCACCTATCTCCTCCAGGTATCTAATCCTGTCCTCCGCCATTTGAATTTCCGCTTCGAGGCGCTTTATGCGCCTGTCTATCTCGGTGAGGACTTCTTCATTCCCCATTATCATTCACCCACCAGCAGGCGGGCTATCTTCTCACTCACCACGCTGAGTATGGCCTCCCCCTTCTCGGCGGTGGCGGGGGAAGGGTCGTCGTTCACCCCGTCGGGGAACAGCTCCAGGCCTATGTCCCTCCTTATGCGCCTTACCTTTGATTTGCTCTTCCTCCCTGTGGCCCTCTCCATCTTGACGAGCTCCGGCCTTACCGCCAGGATGACGGAGGTCTCGTCCTGGCCGGCGTGCCCCTGGCTGGAGCATATGCTCAGGATGTCCTCCCTGAAGTCTATCCACCAGTTGATGAGCCAGACCTCAACCTCCGGAAACTCCTCCGCCACCTCTTCCGCCGCCAGAACCAGGGGTGAGTGGTTGCCTCCGTGCCCGTTGAGGAGGACTATCCTCCGGAACCCCTCTGCCGCGAACTCGCGCATTATCTCCCGCATGTACGCTTTGAATGCATCGGCACCCACGTTTATCGTTCCCGGGTAAGCGTTGAGGGCAAAGGTGTGTCCGTACCAGACTGGAGGGGCTATCAGAACATCGCGGCCGAGCTCCCTAACCCTCTCGTCCACGCGCTTCGCTATTTCGAGCGGGGCGAAGGTGTCTGTCCCCAGCGGGAGGTGCCTCCCGTGGGCTTCAACGCTCCCAACGGGTATAACAACTGTATCGACCCGTCGTTTAACCCCTTCAAAATCCGGCCAGGTGAGTTCTTCGAGCCTCATTCTCATCCCCTACAGGTTTTGCATCACGTTCTCATAAGCCTTTTCTATGCCCTCGGTGACCTTTTTCCATGAGTAGCGCTCCTCGACGGCCCTCCTGCCGTTGTTTCCGAACCGTCTCCTGAGGTCTTCATCAAGGAGGAGCTTCTGAATCGCGTTTCTCAGCTCGAGTTCGTTGCCAGGGGGTACCAGAAGTCCGCTCTCGCTGTTCATGATTATCTCGGGGATTCCCCCAACGTCCGTGGCGACCACCGGGACCCCCGCGGCCATGGCCTCCAGGATGACTATCCCGAAGGCCTCCGCCGTTGTGGAGGGAAGGACAAAGACGTCGGCCATGCCGAAGAGCCTCGGGAGGAGGGAGTCCTCGACGTAGCCCAGGAAGCGAACCCTGTCTTCTATCCCGAGAAACTTTGCCTGTGCCCTAAGGAACGGGAGCATCTCCCCGGAACCCGCCATGACGAGGGTAACATCGTCCATCTCCTTTGAAAGGTTCTGAAACGCGTTGAGGAGAATGTGAGGGCCCTTCCTTGGGGACATCCTGCTCACGTAGAGGACAACTCGCCCCTCGATGCCGAGCTCCCCCTTAAGGCGCTCTTTCTCCCCCTCGCTTAGGGGCCTGAAAACGTCATCATCAACTCCATTGGGGATGACCCTTACAGGAGCGTCCGTGAAGTGCCTTATAAACGCCTCCGCCGCCCTACTGACGGCTATTATCTCGTGGGGGAAGCCCAGGTAGTGGCTGAAGAGGGGTATGGTTATTCCAAGGGCCTCCCAGAGTCGGGATTCATGGGAAAATGATATGCTGTGCGTCGTCAGGAGCGTGGCCTTTCCGAGGTTTCTGCCGGCCTTCACAGCCTTGAGGGCGAGGGGGGTGAATGCGTGGTGGGAATGAATCACGTCGAAATCTTTCAGGTACTCACCGAGCTCCCTGTTCGACTTCAGGCCGTAGGTCAGGTTTATACCCAGGATTGGGCTTACCACCCCCGGGACCTTCACCAGCTCGATTCCCAGCTTTTCAAGCTCTTCCTCCTTCCCGGTTTCGAGGTCGTTCGTCACGATTGCGACCTCGTGGCCCCTCTCCCTCAGGTGTATCGCCAGGTGGTGCATGTGGCTCGCAACGCCACCGACCTTCGGGTAGTACCAGTCGCTCACGAGGGCTATCCTCATGACCTACCCCCCACTGCCCTGTAGAACTCGACCGCCCCGGCAAACGACCAGACGTACTGGTAGATGAACTTGTACGTGAAGGCCAGGAGGGTGCTCTTCGTTGACGAGCCGAGGGCCAGGGTTATGCCGAGCTCGTTCGCCCCTATTCCAGAGGGGATACCGCTCAGGCTCGCAAAAAGCGTGCTGAGTATGAAGGCCTTGAAGGCATCCAGCAGGCCAACAGGAAGTCCAAAGGCCCTCCCAGCGGCGATTATCCCGACAACCTGCAGGAGCACCGCGAGCACAGAGAGGAGAAGCGACAGCGTGAAGGTCGTCGGGTCTCTCCTGGAGCGCCTCCACCCCGAATACGTCCTCTCAAGGTAGTTTCCAAGCCTTTCGGCGAGTTTGGGGCTGAGCCTTTGGGTTATGGCAATCGCCTTAGTGAGGAGAATGTAGGCACCCTTGTCGTAAAAGAGGGCCAAGAAGAGAACTCCAAGCAGAAGGAGGCCCCACTTGGTGGCCCCGAATACGAGGAGGGAGATGCCAGCGATGATTAGGAACTCCAGGGAAATCCCAAAGGCGAGGGCAGAGAGGGCCCTGAAGTAGTCCCCCCCGACGAGCTTCACCTTGGCAGCGTGCCCCACACTCGGGGGGAGGAAGGCCATCATGTAAAAACCGCTCAGAACAGCGGTAAAGGTCCTCCTGAAGCTCGTCTCCTGGAGCTTCCTAAGGACGATGTACCACCTCAGAGTTGAGACCAATATGGCCGAAAACGCCATCCCAAACGCCAGGAGGAGAAACCTCGGGTCGGCCGTCGAGATGGCCTCCCCCAGCTCCTCAACATCGATTGTGTGGGCAATGTAGCCTATCGAGAACAAGAGGGCGAGGATTGAAAGGAGGGTTCTTTTCATCATAGCACCGTCCCTCCCGCCGCTAAAACTGCCCCGACCATCGCCATGTCGAAGATGCGGTAGACGGTTCTCTGATCAACCCCCAGCCCGCGCCCCGCGAACATCAGAGAGGAAGCGATTATCAGGTGGGGCTTGAGGGCGTACAGAGTCACTGCTATGGCGAGGACTGAGAAAACCTCCACGAGGAGCTCGCTCCTCCCTTTCCCAATGACTATCGGGGTTGTCCTGAGTCCGGCCCTTAGGTCGCTCTCGTAGTCCCCCAGGTGATTCCTCAGCTCGAGGGCGAAGGAGTAGAGGGTTATCCCAGTGGCGATTAGGATTTCCACATCTGAAAGGTTCCCATCGATGAGCGCCCCATAGATGAATGGCAGGCCCCCGAAGAACAGCCCGTGGGACAGCACGTCAACCAGGGGCCTCGCTTTGAGCCTCGGCGGGGCCGAATAGAGCGTGGCGAGGAGTAGCATTGCGGCATAGACGGCAAAGGCTCCTCCCTTCGTCGTCAGGGCAAGTCCGAGCCCCGTCACCGCGAGCAGAGCAGATATCGCCAGCCCTTCTCTAAACGACAGCTCTCCGGAGGCTATGGGGTTCTTCTTAACCTTCGCGGGGTTCTTGGAATCTGTATCAACGTCGAAGCAGTTGTTTATCGAGAACGCGTACCACACGAAGAGAACTCCTGCCAGGAACGCTGTAACGAGCTCATACACTTCCGTATTCCTCCAGTTCATCAGAAGGGCGAACCCAATCAGTGCTATGTAGGCCCTCCCCTCCAGTGGCCGGAGGTTTCTAACAACGGCTGAAATCGATGTCATCGCTACCACCGCTCACCCTCTTGAAGAAAGTGTTATAAACCTTTCCACGAATTCATAGCAAGGTATGAAGAAAAATCTTCAGGGGATTGAAATGGAAGACGTGCTCCGCGCCCTCTCCAAAACCCTCAGGGTCTTTGAGCTCGGGGAGTCCGAGATAAAAATCTACTCCCTCCTCCAGCGGGAGTCACTGACGCCGAGGCAGATTGCGAAAACCCTTGGCTTGTCCGAGAGAATCGTCAGGGAAAAGCTGAAGCACCTCCTCGAGCTGGGCCTCGTTGAGAGAACCCTCGTGAACAGGGGATGGCTGGGCTACGTTTACTACGCCAAGGCCCCCAAGGAGGCCCTCCAAGCGCTCTTCAGCAGGCTGGAGTCCACCCTAAGGGCCCTGGAGAAAGAGGGAGAAACTAGAATCGAGGGATAACGGCTCGAAGCCTCATGATTCTTCGAGGAGCTTTCTGACGTAGCGCGGCATCTGGAAGAGGGTCTCGTGCCTCTCCGGGTCGTAGTAGTAGAGCTCGAGCTCCCTTCCCCTCTCGACATCAACCTTTCTAAAATCGATGTCGCCCTTCACGCCGACCAGGAAGCTCCAGGGCGATGCGTAGCCTATCACGGGGAAGCTGAAGTAGTAAACCCTGTCGAAGACCTTCTTCATCGCCCTGTATGCGTCGAGGAGCTCGTTCGTGAAGAGGTAGACGCTCCCCGCCTGAGTTATGTAGATTCCCGGGTCGCTGAGCTTCTCGTAGGCGCTTCTGTAGAACTCCTCGCTGAACAGGAGCTTCGCCGGGCCGACGGGGTCTGTGGAGTCAACTATTATGACGTCGAAACGCTCGTCGGTCTCCCCCAGGTACCTCACTCCGTCGCCGATGATGAGCTCCCCCCTGGGCTCCTCCTTCTTTATGAGTTTGTCCAGGAGCTCGGAGGCAACGTCGAGGTAGAGGTAGGAGGCCTCGACGACGCCCTCGTCTATCTCCACCATCGTGGCCTTTTCAACCGTTTTATGCCTGAGGACTTCCCTCAGCGTTCCTCCGTCGCCTCCCCCTATGACGAGCACTCTCCTCGGGTTCGGGTGGGCGAGCATGACCGGGTGGACGAGGGTCTCGTGGTAGCTCTCCTCCCCGACCTCGACGAGCTGGACCGTGCCGTCGAGGACGAGCAGCTTGCCGAAACCCTCCGTTTCATAAATTTCGAGGCGCTGGTACTCCGTCTGCGTCTCAAAGAGGCGCTGCTTGACCTTGAAGCCAACGCCGTAACCGCGAGGGTACCATTCGATGAAAGCCCTTTCCTTCTCGTTGTATCCCATGAGTCTCACCGCCCTTAGGTAGGGCACGGGGTTTTAAAGCTTAAGGTTCTTCCCCACCGAAGAAATTTTTATAAGAGGCCGCCTGGAGACTACGGGTGATGAATCCGAGAATAAGACGCGAGCTGGCTCGAAAGCTCGAGCTGGCGAGGGATGAAATCGAGGATGGACTCAGATACGGCGTTCCCCACCTAGTGGGTGAGATAAGGAACGCCCACGATGACAACGGTGGTTCCCCCGATTTGAGTCTCTCCGTGGTGGTTTTTGAGAGCGCTAGGCACAGCTTTGTCATCCGGGAGGACGGGAGCACCTTCTTCATGTATCCCGCAGAGAACTCAAACCACAGAAGACTGTTCTTCAACCTATGGCGCTTCCTGGATGGTAAGAACCACAGTGAGGGCCGCTTTGAGCCGGGAATGCACATCAGGGGAATACTGAGGAGTGCCATTCAGAGGGCGGGGTTTGAGGTTCTGTGGATAAACGTTCGCCCGGCCGGCAGGGGGGAGTACATCGACGTCTGGGCCACGAAGGACGGTGTCAGGTACAACATGCTTTTCGAGAAAATCGCATCCGGAGAGTACGTCCTCCTGGAAATTGAGAAAGTATAAAGGGCTCAGTAGGGGAACATCACCACGACTGCCAGGGCCGCGGCGGGCTTGTCCTTAACGGTTATGCTCGCGCTGGCGACCTTGAACTCCGCCAGCTTCCAGCCGCGGACGGCGAAGCCCTCCTCAACCATCTTCCTGACCATCTCCTCGGCCTCTTCCTTCGTGCAGTAGCCGCTGTACTCGTAGATGAGGCCGCCCTCGTTGTTCTCGCTGATGCCGATTCCAAGGGCAGCGCTTATGGTCATTCCCGGCTCGTCGCTCTCGATGTGCGCGTAGACGGTCGGGAGGAGCATGCCTATCGGCACGTCGTGAACCTCGTCGATCCACTCTATGTGCGCCGGAATGACGCTGCTCAGCCTGACGAGGTTAACGTTCCCTATGCCCAGCTTGAGGAGCGCGTTGTCAAATGCGTTCAGCTTGGTTCCGCCCTCCGCGGCGGCGGCACCTATAAAAGCCCTCTTGGGGGTTGTCCAGCTCATCTCAGCTTCCTCCTTTCTTCTCTCACTTATATGGTGATTATACAGCAAAGCAACGGTTCACTTACTCGCTACTCTGCGGGCGGCTTAAAAACGTTTCGCTATATCTAAAAGAACCTCTGATGGCCCGCCTCGTGGCCAGCCCTCAGAGGTAACGCAGGATTGAGCACTATGCGGCACTGCTGGACCTCTTTTTCTGGTGATGGTTCACGACCCTCCCCAGGGTTGCGGAGGCGAATATGCCGAGCACGCTGGCGAGGGATGCCATGGCGTACATGTGCTCGCTTAGAACCCCCGATACGAAACCTATTTCGCCTATGAGGAGGCCAAGGACACCGAAGCTCGCTATGCCAGCGCCCCTGACGAGGCTCGTGGGAATGCCGTCCTTCCTGACCGCGATGGCCGAGAGGACCAGCCTGACCGTGTAGATGACGGCGAAGAACTCTATCACCACGAAGGACAGCTCCGTCTCGAAGTTCAATCCGCGCCAGGCGAAGAATATCGGGGCAAAGATGCCGTAGGTGACGCCGCTGAGTATCGTGGTGAGCCTGTCGTACTGCTTGGTTCCGAGGAGGTCGCTGTGCATGAGCAGGCCGGCGAGGAAGCCTCCTATCGTGAAGTGCATCCCTATCTCCTCGCTTATGAAAGCGAGGGACGTCGAGAGCACCATGAAGAGGCCGAAGACCGCCTCATCGCTCTTGAGCCTGCGGAGGAAGCGGATGAGCATCACCTTGTGCTTTATTCCTATGAGGTAGTTAACGTAGAGTATCCCGCCTATGAAGACGGCATCTTTGAAGATGTCCCATAGGATGGGGGCGTAGTTCCCGGGGCTCTCATGAAACCTGACCATCATGTAGACGATGAAGAGCCCCATGACCTCGCTTATGACGGCGTAGGAGAGGGCAACGTGGAGGAAATCGCTCCCGAAGAAGCGCTTGAGCCTGAGCACTATCGGCGCCGACGCTATAGACAGTATAGCCGCGGAAATGACGTTGTCCGGGCCAACGCGTCCCCCGGTGAATGGAATCGTCGTGAGGAGCATTACCCCGTACGTGATGATGTAAAGGGGCAGGGTCCTCCTCCCCGCGTAGTGAAGCTCCTCCGGGGTCACCTCCAGGCCCGCGGATATCATGAGGAAGAACAGACCCAGCTCGGCCAGCAGGGCCATCTGCTCCCTGGGCATGTCTATCAGCACCGCACTCAGGATCATTCCCGCGGTGATTTCGCCGAGAAACCCCGGGTAGCCAAGCCTCTCGAATACCTCCGCCAGGAGCCTTGCGAAGGCAATGATTACGAAGACGTACCCTATGATTTCCATAGCTCCCATTACGTGCGGGATGTTAATAATTTTTCTGCCGGCAATCCTTTTATTCCCACGCGGGGAGTTTTAATCATGAGACACTACGAGATAGTCAAGATAAGGGAGAACGGCAAGGTTGAGCTGCCCATGGATTACGCCTACGAGCTTGGCGTGGTGGAGGGTGCTTATTTTCTCCTCGAGATAGACACCGACCTCAAGGAGATTCACCTGGAACGGGTGGCCCTGCCCGGAAAGAAGCTCGTGGAGGTTGAGCTCGTTGTGGAGGACCGGCCCGGTGTTCTGGCCAGGATCAGCGGTCTCTTCGGCAGGCACGGGGCCAACATACTCTTCAGCGAGTCGGAGGAGCTCGGTGCCATCGGCCTGGCCGGCATCGTCGCTGTCGTGGACGTGAGCGGGATGCGCACGACCCTTGATGGCCTGAAAAATGAACTCGCCTCCCTGTCCGAGGTGAAGGAGGTTCATCTAAACCCCCTGGAGTAGGATCATGGCTACGGTCACCATCACGAAGACCGCGGTGAGGATGTTCACATCCCTCCCGATTTCCCTGGGGCCGGCTCCTGGGCTCCTGCGGAGAACCCCGAGCCGCTTCAGGAGCGCAAAGAGGAGGAGCGCCGAGGATATATACAGGACGTCCCCGGGGTTTACGCCGGCTCCGAGGTAAACGCCGGCTAGGAGGGCCGCCAGCGCCAGGCCGAGCGACGACAGCTTCCATGCCACTGGTATGTCGGGGGCGTTGCAACGACTTAGGTAGTGGTTCAGTTTTGCGAAGGAAGTGAGTGTCCCGATGCTTCCCAATGGGACGGCGAGCTTCCACAGGTTGGGCAGGCTTTCGTAGAGCAGTTCCTTGCCGTAGGCTCCCACGAATGGCCCGATGCCCCCTATCGCGAGACTGAGGGTGAGGACTGAGGCCGCCATAACGGGCGCGTTCCGGTAGCCGAACTCCCCGAGCTTTCTGCTCTCCCTCCCGAGCGAACCCACCGCAAGGAACAGGCCCCCCTTGAATATGGAGTGTGCCATCGCGTAGTACGCCGCCCCGACGAAGTTTAGGCTCCCAACGCCGAGGAGGACGTAGCCCATCTGGGAGACGGTGTGGTATGCGAGCAGCCTCTTTGCGTCCCGCTGGAGGAGCGCCCCCGCGATGCCGAAGAATATCGATGCCACCGCCACCCCCATTACCGCCCTCCTGAAGGTTTCCCCGGAAGGAAGGGCGGAGAGGAGGAGTATCATCCCGTAGGCGGGGGCCTTGACAACTGCACCGCTCAGAACCGCGCTCACGGGAGTCGGCGCGCTCGAGTGGGCGTCGGGGAGCCAGGAATGGAGCGGGAAGATGCCTGCCTTGAGGAGAAGTGAGGTAAACGCCAGTGCCAGGGCGGTGTTCAGCTCCCTGGACTGCCCGGCGCTCTCCCTGACTAAATCGACGTTGAGATAACCGGTCTCCATGTAGATTATGCCGACCGCGAAGACGAAGAGGTACGATGCCAGCAGGGACATTATGAGGTACCTGAACGCGGCCCTCTTGGAGCCCTTTTCGTCCGAGAATGCCACGAGCGCAAAGGCCGATACGGATGCTATCTCGGAATATATGTAGAAGTTGAAGAAGTCCCGTGCTATGAACGCCCCCATAAGCCCCGTGTGGAGGAGCAGGAGGAGCGCGAGAACCTTCGGCGTCTTTTTGTTCCTGAAATCGAAGTAGTGCAGGGAGTACAGGGCGACGAAGATGAATAGCACAAGCTCACCCGCGATAAATGGCAGGTTCGTCCGCGTCAGGGCCACCTCTATCCCCGCCTCCCGCGCCCAGCCCCCGACGATCTCCGAACCGGGTCCATTTAAGAGGACGACCGGAACCGGCAGGAGGGCCCCGAGCAGAAAGACTCCCTTGATTATTTCCCTTTTGACCTTCAGCACATCGAGGAGCATGAGTATGAAAGCGGCCAGCAGGGGCAGCGCGGCCATCAGCGGTATCATTCGCCGTCACCCCCCATCCGCAGTATAACCGCGAGGGCCAGGGAGGTTATCGCGACGTCAACGACGAGGGTGGTGAGCATGAGCGTTGCCGGGAGCGGGTCAACGGGGTTCGCTGGCATTATCGGCACGTCCTTTTCTGGGGAGTACGCGAGGCCTATAAAGAACAGGACAAGCCCGAGGGAGACGATGTTTATCGAGAGGACCAGCTTTATCGGCTCCCTTTGGGACATCAGACCATAGATTCCAACGAGCATTATCAGGATTCCAGCCTGCTCTGGACTAATCACTTTCGACCCACCTCAGCAGGATGTAGAAGACGAACGTGAAGGCCGCTCCAACCTCCAGCCCCACGATCACGTTGAAGGGCAGGATTATTCCTCCCTCCGTCGGCAGGAAGTTTGAATAGAACGCCCCCAGCCCGAGGCCTGCGATTCCGAGGAGCACCAGCAGCGCCCCGGCGGAGCTCTCTATGAGGCCTGCCCAGTTGAAGTGGAACTTCCTCCGGACTTTGCCGTAGCCGTGTGAGGTGATGAGCAGTATCACCGCCACCGCCAGGATAACCCCTCCCTGGAAGCCGCCGCCGGGACTTACGTGGCCGTAGAGCATCAGATAGGCCGCGTAGGTGACGAGGAACGGGCTCACCATCTTGGTCGTCGTCCTCACAACGGTGCTCATCTTCACTTTTTCTTCCCCCCGAGGAGGACGTAAAAGCCGATGACGGCAGTGAACAGCAGACTCGCCTCGCCGAGGCTGTCGTAGGCCCTCCATCCTGCGAGTATCGCCGACACCAGGTTGGGAACGTTTATCTCCGTCCAGTGGGTGACGTAGTACGTGTAGCTCCCCCCGTAGGGCGGCGAGTAGCTCAGCGAGAGGAGCAGAGCACCCAGTGCGAGCGTCAGGGCGGCGGCAGCGGCCCTCACCGCGTCACCCCCTTTATCGTGAAGAGGAACACCCCTATGACTATCGCCCCCACCACTATCGCCGAGAGTGCCACGTCGGGAGCGTTCAGCTCGAAGAGTGCCAGGATGAAGAGCAGGCTGAGGAGGGAGTATTTAACGACCGCGCTGACCAGGTTCCTCTCCTCAACCACCGCAACGGCAAGGATCAGCATAGCCAGGAAGACCACGTCAAGGATTGTCCCAAGCATACATGTCCACCACGACTTTTGGTTTGACACCGTACCTGTAAGCTCCCCTCGCGAGGGCGTGGCTCACCATGGGGTTCATCATGGCTATGAGGAATGCCAGCACGAGGAGTTTGGCCCTCACCAGCGCCGGGGCGTCCATGGTGATTATGAGGTAGAGGATTATGCTCATCGCCCCTCCGGTGTCGCATTTTGTGGCCGCGTGGAGCCTGGTGTAAACGTCGGGAAATCTGAGTATCCCGAGGGCCCCGAAGAGCATCACGGCTTCCCCGAAGAGGAGGAGCAGAACCTCAAGCACCGGCACCCCTCCTTTCCATGTACTTCGCCAGGATCAGTCCCCCGACCGAGTTCACCATGAGCAGGACTATCGCCAGGTCTATCAGGTAGTACTCGCCCCTCATGACGGAGACCAGTGCTATTATCACCACCACCTTCGTCGTTATGGTGTTCAGGCCCACTATCCTGTCGGGAAGGGTCGGTCCCCTGAGCACGCGGTATGTTATCAGCACCGCAGTGAAGACGAGCAGATAGAACGCGCTCACCAGAAGACTTTCTTGAGCCATTCCTCTATGTCCCCCTTTATTTTTTCCCCGGCCTTCTCCCGGTTGAGGGTTTCCAGGTCTATCCAGTGGACGTAGAGGTAGGTCTCGTTGAGCTTCTTCTTGACGTCCAGTGTGAGGGTGCCGGGCGTCAGGGTTATGGAGTTCGCGAGTATCGTTACACCCGTGTCGGAATGCAGGTCTGTCCGTATCTTGACGATGCCCGGGTTGATGTCCATGAATATTACGTTCCTGGCCACCTTCACGTTGCTCTCCAGCAGACGGAATGCCATTATCACCAGATACTGGGGCAGGTAGATGAGGGTGAGGTAGAGGATTTTCTCGACTACGTGGCCGCTCCTCCTCACGTCCCCGGTCAGGAGGTCCCGCATGAAGAGCGACACGAGGAGAGTAACGGCGGCGCCGGCGATGAGGTCTCCCGGCTCCACGCTGGAGGTTATGACGACCCAGAACGCCATCAGGGCGAGCCATGTTAGAGCCACCCTTTCCCAGGGCGGCAGGCTGGACGCCCCGGAGGTTTCGTGGAGAACCCTCTCGTTCAGGGCCTTCAGCCTCTCCTTTAGGTAGAAGGGGACGCGGCTCATGTGGTGGTTTAGGGTACGAGGGGTTATAACGCTTTTGCAATTGGCCAAAGGATTGCCCAGATCTGTGAAATTCGTTCGGAGTTCTTCGGGAAACACCGAAACTTTGTGCAGCCGAAGTGAAAACGGAGAATGCAGAATCCTTCACTCATGGAAAGGTTTAAATCTCTGCTCTTCCTACGAGAACCGGTGATGTTCATGATTGAAGTCGGAGAATACAGGGTTAAGGAAGGCCTTTACTACACGAAGGACCACGAGTGGGTCCAGGTTCTTGAGGACGGGACGGTCCTTGTCGGCATAAGCGACTACGCCCAGAAGGAGCTCGGCGACCTGGCATACGTCGAGCTTCCGGACGTCGGCTCCGAGCTCAGCAAGGGCGACGTTCTCTGCGAGCTTGAGAGCGTCAAGGCCGTTTCCGAGGTCTATGCCCCGGTCAGCGGCGAGGTCGCTGAGGTCAACGAGGAGCTCGAGGACAGCCCGGAGCTCATCAACGAGGACCCCTACGAGAACTGGATAGCCAAGCTCAAGCCGAGCAACCTTGACGAGGAGCTCAAGGAGCTCATGGACGCCAAGGCCTACGCCGAGTACCTCGAGAGCCTCTGAGCAAGGCTTTAATACTTTTCCACTCTATTCCCTCTGGTGTTTGGCTATGAAGGTTCTCAAGGAGTGGGACGTAAAGGTAAAGCTCGTAAGGACGAAGAGGGGCGCTGTTCTGCACATGATCGAGCTTGAGCCGGGCCATTTCTACCTCGAGCAGAACCCTCTTAAGGATTCGAAGTACGGTGTCGCATACAGGAAGATAAAAGAGAACTTCCCCGAATTCTACATGTTCTGGGAGATAAAGAACAACCGCTACACCGGCAAGCTCCTCGCCGGGGCCTTCCTCGAGAAGAAGGAGATAGACGAGTTCGTTACCCTGCTCGCTAAGACGGAGGACTTCAAGAAGTTCGAGGAGATCCTCGAGGAAATCGATGAGATGGAAGAGGAGTGAGCTCAGGCTTTGACCATCATCACCGCCGCGCAGGGCGCAGTCTCAGATACCCTAGAGGTCTTCATCGCTCGTTCAATCTTTTTTAGGAGGAGTTAAAAGCCTAGCGGCTCGGCCAGTATGCCCCTCGTCACCCTTCGGCTATCGTGAGGCTCCTCATCGCCGGGATGATTTTGGTGTCTCATCTAATAAACCCCTCGAAACCCTTATAACTTCTGCCCCAGTAGTTAACTACTGGGGTGGTAGTTGTGTACTTTGATACCCGCCCGAAGAGGCGGCGTGAGGATTTGTATGATAGAGAAACTGAACTGAAGGAATTCGAGCGGTCTCTGAATTCAGGCAATCCTCTCACAGTCATTACTGGCGTCAGGAGGCTTGGAAAGACGTCCCTACTAATGGTGGGTCTCAATGAGCTCCGCCTCCCCTACGTTCTCGTTGATTTCAGGGGGGTCAACCCCAACTCCCGGATGAACGTTTACAAGAGGATAGAGAGTTCGCTCAATGTATTCTTTCGTGAAAACCGCGGTCTCTGGGAGGAGATTAAGGATGACCTCAAAAACATAGCCGGTCTTCGCGTTTTGAGTCTTGGAGTGAGCTTTTCCTGGAGAGATGAGAAAACCGACCTCATGGCTCTCTTTCGCGAGCTGGAAAAGTACGACGTTGTTCTGGCGTTTGATGAGGTTCAGTACCTCCGTGGGCCCGTTGGAAGTGAGTTTGCAGGTTTAATCGCTCACCTCTACGATTACTCGGACCTCAGAATAGTTATGACGGGTTCAGAAGTGGGCCTGCTTCACGATTACCTCGGCTTCGATGACCCGAAGGCTCCCCTCTACGGCAGATACTTCCAGGAGATTACTCTGTCGAGGTTCGCGCCAGAACAGAGCAGGGATTTCCTTCTACGGGGCTTTAAACAGGTTGGATTGGCTCCATCTGATGAGCTCATAAGACTCGCCGTTGAGAGGCTCGATGGAATAGTGGGATGGCTGGTTCTCTTTGGCAGAAAAGCGATGGAAAAGGGGCTCTCCGAGAGCCTTATTGACGAGGTTTTTGATGAGGCAAAGGCCCTTGCCCTGGAGGAGTTTGAGAACTTCCTCTCCAAACGCCCCGTTGCGAGGGAGCGCTACATTGAAGTCATGAAAGCTGTCGCGAACGGGAAGAACACCTGGGAGACGATAAAGGAACATCTGGAGATGATGGAGGGAGGAAGCATAGCTGACAGCGTTCTGGCTAGGCTTCTCAAGGCTCTGGTAGACTCCTCCTTCCTCCAAAAGGTTAGAGAGGGCAGAAACGTCTATTACAGAATTCCCGACCCTGTGCTCGAAGCGGGATTTAGGTGAGCGTTTCACAACATCCGCCATTGGGTCAAAAATTTAAGAATAATGAAGGGAAGGTCAGGCGTTGCCTTCCCTCTTCTTTGTGAGGTACTCGTGTATGGCCTTCGCGGCCCTCCTTCCGTCGCCCATGGCGAGGATAACCGTGGCCTCTCCCCTTATCGCGTCTCCACCCGCGAAGACTCCCGGGATGCTGGTCATGAGGTTCTCGTCGACGACTATCCTTCCGCGCTCCACCTTGAGGCCCGGCGTGTTGACAATGAGCCTGTTGGGGTGCTTTCCGATGGCTATGATGACGGTGTCGGCCTCTATCTCCACGTACTCGCCGGTTCCGACTATCTTCCTCTTGCCCCTGCTGTCCCTCTCATCGAGGGCCTTCATCTTCTCGAACTTAACGGCCCTGACCTTGCCGTTCTCACCAAGGAACTCGACCGGGTTGACGAAGAACTCGAACTTTATGCCCTCCTCCTTGGCGTGGTGGACTTCCTCAACCCTGGCGGAGACGTCCTCCGGGCCGCGGCGGTAGGCTATGGTAACCTCGGCACCGAAGCGCCTCGCGCTCCTCGCGGCGTCCATGGCGGTGTTTCCGGCACCGATGACGACGACCTTCTTGCCGACCTTGACCGGTGTGTCGTACTCGGGGAACAGGTAGGCCTTCATAAGGTTCACACGCGTGAGGAACTCGTTGGCCGTGTAGATTCCGTTGAGGTTTATTCCAGGGGCGTTGATGAGCCTCGGGGTTCCGGCGCCGGAGCCTATGAAGACCGCATCGTACTCCTCAAGGAGCTCCTCGATGGTTACGGTTCTTCCAACTATGTGGTCCGTCAGGATTTTAACGCCTAGCTTCTTGAGCTTGTCAATCTCGCTCTCGACGATGCTCTTGGGCAGCCTGAACTCGGGGATGCCGTACATGAGCACTCCGCCCGCCTCGTGAAGGGCCTCGTAGATGGTAACGTCGTAGCCGAGCTTGGCGAGCTCGCCGGCGGCGGTGAGTCCTGCCGGCCCGGCACCGATGATGGCCACGCTCTGGCCCTTCTTTTCTATCCTTGGAATCATCTCGAAGAGAAGCTCCTCGTCTATGCCCTTCTCGCGGGCGTAGTCGGCCACGAAGCGCTCGAGCTTTCCGATGTTTATCTTGTCGCCGACCTTGCCCATGACGCAGTTCATCTCACACTGGTCCTCCTGCGGGCAGACGCGACCTGTGGTGGCGGGAAGGGAGTTGCAGGCCCAGATGACGTTGAGGGCCTCCTTAACGGCCTTGTCCGGATCATCGCGGTACTGAACGAGCTTGCTTATGAAGCCCGGAATGTCGATGTGAACGGGACAGCCCTTTATACAGGGCGCGTAGTTGTACGGGCACTGGAGGCAGCGCTCGGCCTCCTTAACTGCAAGCTCGAAGGTGTAGCCGAGGTTAACCTCCGCGAAGCTCTTAATACGCTCCTCCGCCGGCATCTCCGGCGTCGGAACGCGCTCCTTGATGATCTTCCTCTTAACCGCCATTACTGCTCACCCCCCTGGAGGGCCTGCTCGAAGAGTTTCATGTACTCCTGCATGGCCCTCTGCTCCATATCAGTGTAGTATCCGCTCCTCGCTATGAGCTCGTCCCAGTTCACCTGGTACGCGTCGAACTCCGGCCCGTCTATGCAGGCGAACTTAACCTCACCGCCGACGGTGACACGGCAGGCGCCGCACATTCCTGTTCCGTCCACCATTATCGGGTGGAGGTCGGACTTCATGGGGATGCCGAACTCCTTAACTACGTTGAAAACGGCCCTCTGGTCTCCGGCGGGGCCGACCATGAAGACGAGGTCGTAGTTCTCCTTCTCGAGGAGCTCCCTGACCTTCTCGACGAGCCTCTTGGTGACGTTCTTCATGTTGGTCGGGAAGTCTAGGTTCGGGTCGATCGGGACGGTCTCAAGGATGTGCCTGCCGACGGCTTCCTCGAACTCGTCCTTGAGAACGACCATCGGCTCAAAGGTGACGTGAAGTGTTGTAACGTCGTTTCCGAGCTCCTGCCAGGCCTTGGCTATGGGGTAGACCTCGACTATTCCGGTGTAGGCACCGATGGCCAGTATCTTCCCGAACTTCTCCATCTCGGCGGGGTTTCCGAGCGGGCCGGCGATATTCAGTATCTCATCGCCCGGCTTCAGCTCGTTGGCCATCCTCATGGTGGTTCTTCCGCGGATGAAGGTTATGAGCACTATCCAGCCCTCATCCCTGTCCCACATGACGGGTGTGAGCGGGATCCTCTCCCCGTTTTTGAAGGCCCTGACTATGACGAACTGTCCGGGCTGAACCTTCTTTGCCACGTGGGGCGCGTGGATCTTGTACCAGATGTTCCTCATGGCGATCTCTTTCTTTTCAAGTATCTTGTATGGCACAATGAACACCTCCGTACACAGGTTCAAACTTGGTCATCTAAAGGTTTGCAACCTGTGGTGTTTATAAAGATGTTGCCAACCAAAGGTTTGCCCGGCGGAAGGATCCTCGGGCGGGCCGGGAAAAGATTAAAAAACGTTCGCAAAAAGGGCCGTTGGGGGTAACACTATGAAGCGGCTCATTTATTACGCATCAGCACTGCTGGCGGCGGTGGCCCTCTTCTGGCCGGTGATCTACGGCAACGTTCCGGCCCTGAGGGTGCTCCCGGGGAACCCGGTGATTCAGGGCATCGTGGGGCTCGTGCTCTTTGGAGGGCTCGCCTACGTGACCTTCGACGAGACATCAGAAGAAGCGGGTGGGATTGAAGAAAAGGAAGAGCTCACAGCTTCCTGATGAAGGTTATGTATCCGGTATGGGCCAGCATGGTCGTCTTCGGCCTCATGCACTCCTTCTTTACCTCCTGCTCCCTGACGAGGACCTCGACGATCCTGGGTTTGTAGAAGTGTTCCCTGTACCCCTGGAACGCCTGGAAGAAGCGGTGGACCTGGTTCGTGCACGGGGTGTATGCCACGAAGTAGCCGCCGGGTCTGAGAACCTCAACCGCGTGGGGGAGGACGTTCTCCGGCTGGGGAAGGTCCAGGACTATGTGGTCGGCGTACTCCTCATCTATGCCCTCGTATATGTCCTTGAGCTTTATGGTTACTCGGTCAGAGAATCCGGCCAGCTCGATGTTCTTCTGGGCTATCCTCGCGAAGTCCTCGCGGCGTTCGTAGCTGATGACCCTTCCGTTTGGTCCCACGGCGTTGGCGAGGAATATCGTGAGCGCGCCGCTCCCGACGCCGGCCTCTATCACCGTGTCGCCGGGGGAGATGCCGGCGTAGGCGAGTATTATACCTGCGTCCTTGGGGTGGACTATCTGCGGTCCGCGCTTCATCTTGGCTATTATGTCGTTTATGTCCGGCTTGAGAACCCTGAACTCCTCGTTTCGGTGGCTGACTATCGTCTCGCCGTACTCCTTCCCTACGAGCTCGCCGAGCTTGAGTATGCCCAGGTCGGTGTGGAATTCCCTATCCGATACCGTCACCAGGTAGCGCTTGCCCCTCCTATCGATGAGCAGAACCTTATCCCCTTCCCTGATCAACCGCTCCACCTTCCTTTTTTACTTTCAAACCGTCCCGTGATATGTGGAACACCATCGAGGCGATTTCCTCGAGCATCGCGAGTTGTTCATCCCTCAGAACGCCCGCGTTTATAAAGTGTATCCCCACCCAGTCCTCCAGGGGTATCGTGCTGATGCCGGTTAGTATGGCCTTTATAGCCTCGTCCCCGCCGAAGTGTATGTAGTGGCCGAGCCCGAAGGTTACGAAGTACTCGGGCTTTGTGGGGGAATGGCTTATCCTGCTGACGATGGCGTAGTAGTTCTTCAGGAACGTGTGCGAATCGTAGGCCGGAACAACCTCCTCGATCACATCGCCGTAGCTGGCGGAGCCAGGACCGATCTTCACGACCTTTATCTTCTTGATGAGCTCTATCACCCCGGAGTACTCCTTTCCGGTGACCTTCCGGGTGTAGTTCCTGAAGAGGATCCCTCCAATGCCGAAGAAGTCCGCCACTACTACTCCGTCTCTCTCAATGAGTGCGGGTATCAGGACTCCCCACGAGAACTCTTCCACAGGATACGTGGGGTCGTACTCGATCAGAATAACGTCTCCCCGATTGGCTTTGCCGAAGAGATACTTTTCGAAGATGGGGGTGTCCATAGGACTCACCAAAAGGGTTTTTAATGGCACTTCTTTTAAACCTTGTTAGGTGGGAAGATGAGAAAGTTCGTGGTGTGGCCCAGCGAGCTCGACGCAAGGCTCAGCAGGCGCTACGGAAGGGCCGTGGGCAGGGAGTTCGCCGTCGACAGGCCGAAGGTGCAGGAGATAGCCGATGCCGCGCTGGCCCTTGGGATGAAGGTGATAGAGCTCGATGAGGAGAAGCTCAACCCTCGGCTGGCCGCTCTCGACGACGAGTACAGGCTCAGGGGAATGCTCCGGATTGAGAGCAAGCATCCGAAGGGTAAGTCCCTGAGGATGCTCGGGCAGAAAATCCGGGAAATCAGAAAGACCCAGGCCAGGTCCCAGGGCAAGAAGAAACGCAAATCCGGGAAGAAAAAGAGGTGATCACTCCTCTTCTTCCATTTCTACGACTATGGCGGTAGTGGTGTCTATAACGCCGTCGATGTTGTGTATGTCGTGGAGTATCTTCCTGGTGAGCTCGCCGAGGTCCTTCGCCTGGATGTGGACTATGGCGTCGTAGGGGCCGGTGACGGCGTCGGCCTTGGTAACGCCCGGAATCTGTTTGAGCGCCTCTATGACGCTCTCAACTTTTCCAATCTCAACGGTCAGTAAAACGTACGACCTAACCATTTTTCATCACCGCGGAAAGGCTTTACGTCTCTATCTAACCCTTCAACTCATTTAAGCTTTTCGTAGTTTTTTCGGGTATCTCCGGAGGGTTGCACTATGAGAACGCTGTCTCTAAGTAACCAATAGTGCGTTTGAAGGGCCTTTATGGCACTGGTAGTGGTATCGAAAGGTTTATTACCACATCCGTCCTATTGTTCATGCCCTTAATGTACAGGGGTGGGTATTAATGAAGGCCAAAGGTTCAATAGCCCTGTTAGTGGTTTTTTTGGTGGTTTTTTCTGTTGCAGCCAGCGGCTGTATAGGCGGAAATAATGGTGAGACAACCACCATCCCGCAGAGCACCACGGGAAGTCCGACGGGAACCCAGACCACGTCTTCTGGGGCGACTTCCGGCGGCACCACCACGACATCGAGCCAGTCAGCCACTCAGACACAGACCCCTGCGGAGGTAAAACCGGGGATACTGGAGATGGGCGACGTCTACGTTGTCGTCACCGACAAGAGCGTCGTGGTCGTCGGCCCGAAGGGCGCCAGCCCGACCGTTGAGGTCCCGAGCGACAGGAAGATTATAAAGGTCGAGTACGAGGTTGACACCGCCAACACCCCGGACGTCAAGACCCTCATGGAGAAGGGTCAGGGATTCGGTGCCATCGATCCAGCCTTCTTCCGCGATGAGCACGTCGATGCCCTCGTTGTGGCCGCCAGGCGCCAGACCGACCCGACCATAAGAACCGAGCTCTTCAAGGCCATCTACATGCTCGGAAACAAGCTCGCCCCGGAGGTCATCCTCGGCCAGAACAAGCAGCTCCGTGTTTACTGGGACTGGGTTAAGGGACGCTACTACCACCCGACCCTCGCGGAGCGCTACGACCTCCTGACCGAGGACCAGAACGCCCCCTCCATCAAGATCGGTATCAAGGACTACAAGAACGACCCCGAGACCTACACCATAGCCACCATCGGCTGGCCGGAGAGCTTTGACCCGGCCATGACCTACGAGACCTTCGGATGGGAGATCTGGCACGAGGTCGGTGACACCCTCGTCACCTACTGGAAGGAGGAGACCGAGGAGGTCAGCCCGGACCTCGCCGTTGCTTGGGCCCACAACGAGGACGGTACCGAGTGGTACTTCCTCATCCGCGGCGGTGTCCAGGCCTACGATCCGTGGAACGACAAGACCTACCCGATCGACGCCACCGACGTTGCCTTCACCTTCCTCCGCGTTGAGAGGCTCGGCCACAGCGTCAGCTGGATGGTTGACAGCTTCATGGACGTTAACAACTCCGCCGCCATCACCGAGGACGAGTTCGACCAGTACCTCAAGGAGCACCCGCTCATAGCCGAGTTCAACGGCAAGAGCACCGAGGTCAAGAGCCTCGACGAGCTCAAGCAGTTCTTCGGCTACAGCGGCGACACCGCTGGAGTCTTCAAGCTCGTTCTTCCGGCTCCGTACGCCCCGGTTCTCGGAATACTCGCCGACCCGTTCCTCAGCGTCGTCCCGATGGAGTACCTCCTCGGCGACAAGTACCAGGAGGCCCTCCAGGCCAGCGACAACGGTCACAACCCCAGCGCCTGGTGGAGCTACCTGAGCGAGGGCAAGAGCGACCCGACCCACCAGCTCATGCACAACAACCCCGTCGGAACCGGACCGTTCTACATCGCCGACTACCAGAAGGACGCCTACATAGTCCTCGAGTACAACCCGCACTACTGGAACGCCACCGCCAACCCAGGCCACAGGAGGGTCATCTACGTCATCAACAGCGACGCCATGGCCAGGATCAACCTGTTCAAGACCGGCACCGCCGACGCCGTTGCCATACCGCCCGAGAAGATGAGCACGGTTAAGGGCCTCGAGCTCCAGGGCTTCAAGTCCGTCGTTAAGACCGACATCCTCCAGCCGATACTGACCTTCCTCGTCTTCAACACCCAGAAGGAGCCCTTCAACGACCCGCTCGTCAGGGAGGCCATGGCCTACGCCGTCCCGTACGACCAGATCTCCCAGGTCGTTTACCAGGGACTTCTCGCCAGGAACTACGGTCCGATACCGAAGCCGTGGCCGGGCTACACCGAGGAAGGCATAACCAAGTACAAGTACAACCTCGCCAAGGCCAAACAGCTTCTCAACCAGGCGGGCGTCGACCCGACCAAGTACAAGATTGAGCTCATCTACAACGAGGGCAACAGCGCCCGTGAGAAGATTATGACCCTAATTCAGAACGTCTGGAGCCAGCTCGGCTTCCAGGTCACCATCAACAGCTACAACTGGCCGACCTACCTTGACAAGACCGAGCACGGCGAGTACGACGTCTACGTCGTCGGTTGGGTCCCGGACTACCTCGACTCCGACAACTGGGTTGGCCCGTTCCTCTACGGTGCCACCGAGTTCACGAGCGTCGAGGTAAGCGTTAGCTGATTCTGATCTTTCTTTTTTTCTGTTCGTGTTTTTGGCGGAGATCTAAAGGATAAAGTCAACGACACAGGGGGGATTGGATTGGCGAACCTGAAGAAGTTCCTAATAAGAAGGCTCCTTACGTTTATCCCCACCCTCATCGGAGTCACCCTCATAGTCTTTCTGATCGCCTACGTCATCCCTGCGGACGTCGCCAGGGCGTGGGCCGGCGGCGAGAAGGCGAGTCAAGCATACATGGAGCAGATAAAGAAGGAGTACCACCTTGACGATCCCTGGTACGACCAGTACTGGTTCCTCGTGAGCGGACTGGCGCGGAACAGCATAATCGATCCGAGGACGTCCAACTACGTCCTTGACGATATACGGGATCGTTTCCCCGTGACGTTTGAGCTGGCGCTGGTGGCGTTCTTCTTCATCCTGATAATAGGCATTCCCCTTGGTATAATCTCGGCCCTTAAGAGAAACACGTGGATAGACACCGTCATCAGGTTCTTCGCCCTCACCGGCGTTTCAATGCCGGTCTTCTGGCTGGGCTACCTTCTCATATACGTGTTCTTCGTCAAGGTTCACTGGATAACCCTCGCAGGCTTCCCGGCCCCGCCCGAGCACCAGATAACCCACATCCCAATGATAGACGCCCTCATCACCGGGGACTTCTCGACCTTCAGCCAGCACCTCCACAGGCTCTGGCTCCCCGGCTTCACGCTGGGATTCATGGGTGCCGGCGTTCTCGCCAGGTTCGTCAGGAACAGCTTCCTTGAGGCCATAGGAAGCGACTACGTCGGATTCCTCAAGGCCAAGGGTGTCCACAAGAGGGGAATCTACCGCCACGCCCTCAAGAACGCCATGGTTCCGATAGTCACCGTCCTCGGCCTTCAGTTCGGAGGACTGCTCGGTGGAACCCCTATCACCGAGACGGTGTTCGGCCTCCCGGGAATGGGTTCCTACGTCATCGACTCGATCAGGAACCTCGACTTCCCCGCGGTCGTGGCGATAACCACGATCTTTGCACTGATATACCTCACAACCAACCTCGTCGTGGACATACTCTACGCCCTGATAGACCCGAGGGTGAGGTACTAACGGGGTGATAAAATGGGCAGGGAAGAGTACAAATCAAACATTCTTGACAAGCTCTCCGACAAGCTCGTCGAGGGATTTGGAAGCTTCATAAGCCTGTTCAAGAAGGACTGGAAGAAGAAAAACCGCTCCAAGATGGAAGAATGGAAGCTCATGCTCTACGCCCTCAACCGCTCCCCGCCGGGCCTCATAGGACTGGCGCTCGTGCTGATGTTCGTGCTCCTCGGCATATTCGGCCCCAGCCTCGCCACGTGGAACTACAGGTTCTTCCCGACCAACTACAACATGAGCACCTACCTCGCCCCGCCTGGCTCGACATACTTCCTGAACGTTACCGAGCTCCAGGGGGACAACATCATCCAGTACACCACGAACATCCACTACACGCTAGGTGCGGACAACTTCGGTAGGGACCTCGTCAGCCTCATCCTCTACGGAGCCAGGGTCTCCCTGGTGATATCGATAGTCGTCATAGTCCTCGGTGTGCCCCTGGGCATCATCCTGGGCCTCGTCGCAGGATACTACGGCGGCAAGGTTGACGAGCTCGTCATGCGCATCACCGATGTGTTCCTGGCCTTCCCGGCGCTCATCCTCGCCATGGCCTTCTCCGCCGTGCTCCCGCAGAGGCTTCAGAATTTCATCTCCTCCCATGAGTCCGTCCAGAGCTTCGTGCTGTGGCTCTTCGCGCTCGAACCCCAGGACGCCGGCAACCTCGGAAAGCTCCTCGCCGTCATACTCGCCATGATCATAGTCTGGTGGCCAGCCTACGCCAGGATAACACGCGGTTCGACCCTCACCGAGAGGGAGAGCCTCTACGTTGAAGCCGCCCGCGCCATAGGCCTCAGCTCCAGAACGATAATGTTCAGGCACATTCTCCCCAACATTATCGGCCCGATACTGGTCTACATAACCCTCGACTTCGGAGGCGTCATCCTCATGGAGGCCGGCCTGAGCTTCCTCGGCCTCGGTGCAACGCCGCCGATAGCCGACTGGGGTAGGATAGTCTACGACGGCTCCCAGTACTTCCCGGAGCACTGGTGGCTCGTTACGTTTTCGGGCTTAATGATCATGCTCGTGGCCCTCGGATGGAACCTCCTCGGTGACACGATGAGGGACATCCTCGACCCGAAGACGAGGAGGAGCATAGAGTTCAAGGTTAAGAAGGCCAAGAAGGAGGGTGAGAGCAATGCCTGAGCCCATCCTTGAGGTTCGCGACCTGACCGTCCACTTTTACACCTACGCTGGAATAGTCAAGGCCATCGAAAGGGTCTCCTTCGACGTTTACCGCGGCGAGACCTTCGCGCTCGTCGGTGAAACCGGCTGTGGAAAGAGCGTCACCTCGCGCGCCCTCACCCAGCTCATCGAGAGCCCCGGAAAGATAGTGGAGGGCAGCGTAATCTACCACAGGGAGGACGGTTCGACCGTTGATCTCCTCAAGCTGAGCCCCGAGGAGATAAGGGACATAAGGGGCAAGGAGATAGCCTACATCTTCCAGGACCCCCACGCCTCCCTCGACCCCCTCTACACGGTGGGGTATCAGATAGCCGAGGGAATGGTGGTTCACAACACGGTCAGGGACTGGAAGGAGGGCTTTAAGAAGGCCGTCGATATTCTCCGCCGCGTCCTCATCCCCGACCCGGAGAACAGGGTAAAGAACTACCCCCACGAGATGAGCGGAGGAATGAAACAGCGTGTCGTCATCGGAACTGGCGTCGCCAACAACCCCAAGATACTCATCGCTGACGAGCCAACGACCGCCCTCGACGTCACGGTCCAGGCCCAGATACTCGAGCTGATGAACAAACTCAAGCGCGAGTACAACACCACCGTGATACTCATCACCCACAACATGGGTGTCGTCGCGGAGATGGCCGACCGCGTTGCCGTCATGTACGCGGGTAAAATAGTTGAGGTGGGCTCCGTTGACCAGATATTCAAGAACCCGCTCCATCCGTACACGCAGGGTCTTCTCAGGGCAGTTCCCAACCCGCTGGCGAAGATAGAGCGGCTCGAGACCATCCCTGGAACGGTTCCCAACCTGATAGAGCCGCCCGGGGGATGCCGCTTCCACCCGAGGTGCCCGAGGGTTATGGGCGTCTGCAAGGATAAGGTCCCCGAGCTGAAGGAGATAGAGCCCGGTCACTTCGTGGCGTGCCACCTTTACTGAGGTGATACCATGAGCGAGCCGATACTCGAAGTTAAAAACCTCAAGAAGTATTTCCCCATCAGGGGCCTTTTCAGAACCGAGGGCTACGTTAAGGCCGTTGACGACGTCAGCTTCAGGATAAACCGGGGTGAAACCTTCGGTCTCGTCGGAGAGAGCGGATGCGGAAAAACAACCACCGGAAGGACCATTCTCCGCCTCATCGAACCCACCAGCGGTCAAATCATCTTTCGGGGCAAGGACGTCACGAAGCTCAAGGGCGAGGAAATGAAGTGGTTCAGGCGGAAGGCCCAGATCATGTTCCAGGACCCCTACTCCTCACTCAACCCCAGGCAGACGGTCTTCGAGGTCATCATGGAGCCCGTCCGCTTCCACAAGATACCCGTTGACGACCCCGAGGAGTTCGTGATAAAGCTCCTGGAGAGCGTTGGCCTCAACGAGATGCACCTTTACCGCTATCCCCATGAGTTCAGCGGCGGCCAGAGGCAGAGAATAGCCCTCGCCAGACTGCTGGCCCTCAGGCCGGAGTTCATAGTCCTCGACGAGCCCACCTCCGCCCTTGACGTTTCGGTTCAGGCCAACATCCTCAACACCCTCAAGGACCTTCAGAGGGAGTTCGGCTTCACGTACCTGTTCATCAGCCACGACCTCGGTGTCGTCAAGTACATGAGCCACAGGATGGGCGTTATGTACCTCGGAAAGCTAGTCGAGGTCGGGCCGGCGGAAGAGATCTTCGAAAACCCCCTCCACCCGTACACCAAGTTTCTGCTGTCCGCCATACCAGTTCCCGACCCGGAGCTGTCGAGGGAGCTCAAGGCAAAGCGCATGAAGGTAGAAGGAGAGCCGCCGAGCCCGATAAACCCGCCTCAGGGATGCCGCTTCCACCCGAGATGTCCGTTTGCCAAGGCGGGACTCTGCGACAAGAAAGAGCCCCCGCTGGTGGAGGTCGAGAAGGGCCACTACGTCGCCTGCTGGCTCTACGGAAAGGCATGATTTTTCTATTCCCTCTTTTCCCTTCTCAGCCACTGGAGTGCCATTCCTGCGTTGGAGTCTATTTTGAGCAGTTCCCTGTAAACGGGGTCGCTGACTTCCCGGCCGTTCACTTCGAACTCGAGGACTGCATAGCCCAGGGGTTTCACCACGATTTCCCCCAGCTCCGCGGGACTCTTTATCCCGAGGACCTTCCTCATTATCGCCAGGGCCAGCAGGGCTTCCCGGTTCTTCCTGGCCAGCTCCTCGTCCCTGTCCACGTGCCGCTGGTGGCCGGTTGGTATGCCGATGATTCTCCAGATGTTCCAGCGTCTCATGTGGTGCGTCCTCTCGTTGAACCTCTCGCCGCTGAGGTCGTAGAGGGTCACGAAGAGGGAAGTCAGGTAGTTCTCCAGGGAGTCTTCTTCCAGCAGGGCCTCCTGGGGTCTGGCCTCGAGCCGCTGGAGGTCTTCGGCCTTTCTTATCAGCGTTGCACGCCTCTCGGGTTTCTCCACCCTCAGCGAAAAGTACGCGTCCACACCGTACATCCCGGTCCTTGTCTCGAAGAGCACGTAGGGAACCCTCAGCCTCATACCTCTCCCCCCGTTGGGTACGTGGGATAAGCATATAAAACCGCCGGAGGAATAGTCCCGGAGCTGAGGGCTATGAGGGTTGATGAGCTTCCAGTGGACGAGAGGATAAAGAGGATAATCCGTGAGAGGGGAATAGAGGAACTGTACCCGCCGCAGGCGGAGGCCCTGATGAGCGGCGTCCTGGAGGGAAAAAACCTCGTGCTGGCAATCCCCACGGCGAGCGGGAAGACCCTCGTGAGCGAGATAGTCATGGTCAACAAGCTTCTCCGGGAGGGGGGCAAGGCGGTCTATCTCGTCCCCCTGAAGGCTCTGGCAGAGGAGAAGTACCGTGAGTTCAAGGAATGGGAGGTTCTGGGTCTCCGCGTGGCCGCAACGACCGGTGACTACGACTCCACCGATGAGTGGCTCGGGCGTTATGATGTAATCATCGCCACCGCCGAGAAGTTCGACTCTCTCCTGAGGCACGGCTCCAACTGGATTGAGGACGTCAAACTTGTCGTGGCGGACGAGGTCCACCTCATAGGCTCCTACGACAGGGGGGCCACGCTCGAGATGATACTGAGCCACATGCTCGGAAAGGCCCAGATTCTTGCCCTGAGCGCCACCGTTGGAAACGCCGAGGAGCTCGCCGAGTGGCTCGATGCCGCGCTGGTTATGAGCGACTGGCGCCCTGTTCAGCTCCGGAAGGGGGTATTCCACATCGGCCAGCTCTTCTGGGAGGACGGCAAAATAGACCGCTACCCCGAGAACTGGGAGAGTCTGGCAATTGACGCTGTTAAGAGGGGTAAGCAGGCGCTGGTGTTCGTCAACACCCGCCGCTCGGCGGAAAAGGAGGCCCTCTCGCTCTCCTCCAAGATAGCCCGCCTTCTCACGAAGCCGGAGACCAGGCAGCTGGACGAGCTGGTTTCGTCCATCGAGGACAACCCGACGACGGAGAAGCTCAAGAGGGCGCTGCGGGGCGGTGTTGCCTTCCACCACGCGGGCCTGAGCAGAACCGAGAGAACCTTGATAGAGGACGCATTTCGCTCTAAACTGATAAAGGTAATCGTGGCCACCCCCACCCTAGCCGCCGGCGTCAATACGCCCGCATTCCGCGTTATAATCAGAGACACCAAGCGCTACGCCGGCTTCGGCTGGACGGACATACCTGTCCTCGAGATACAGCAGATGATGGGGCGCGCCGGAAGGCCAAAGTACGACAAAGTTGGAGAGGCGATAATCGTCGCAAGGACCGAGGAGCCGAGAAAGCTGATGGAGAGATACATCCACGGAAAGCCCGAGAAGCTCTTCTCGATGCTCGCCAACGAGCAGGCTTTCAGGAGCCAGATTCTGGCGCTCGTGACCAACTTCGGGATAGGCAACTTCCGTGAGCTGGTTTCTTTCCTTGAGAGGACTTTCTACGCCCACCAGCGCAGGGATATAGCCTCGCTTGAGTACAAGGCCAAAAACATCGTCTACTTCCTCATCGAAAACGGGTTCATCGACATGGACATGAACGACCGCTTCATGCCCCTGCCCTTTGGAAAACGCACCTCCCAGCTCTACATAGACCCCTTCACGGCGAAGAAATTCAAGGACGCCTTTCCGAAGCTTGAGAACAACCCAAATCCCTTCGGAATCTTCCAGCTGATGGCCTCGACGCCGGACATGGCCACGCTGAACGCCCGGAGACGGGAGATGGAGGACTACCTCGACCTGGCCTATGAGATGGAGGACAAGCTTTACACGAACATCCCCTACTACGAGGACTCGCGCTTCCAGGGCTTTTTGGGGCAGATAAAAACGGCAAAGGTGCTCCTCGACTGGATAAACGAGGTTCCGGAGACGAGGATTTACGAGACATACAACATAGACCCTGGAGACCTCTACAGGATTCTGGAGCTCGCGGACTGGCTCATGTACTCCCTCATCGAGCTGTACAGGCTTTTTGAGCCAAAGGAAGACGTGCTGGACTACCTGAGAGACCTGCACCTCAGGCTGAGGCATGGAGTCAGAGAGGAACTTCTTGAGCTGGTCAGGCTCCCCAACATCGGAAGGAAGAGGGCGAGGGCGCTCTACAACGCCGGCTTCAGGAGCCAGGAGGACATAATGCGCGCCAAGGTGAGGGACCTCCTGGAGGTTGAGGGCATCGGAATGAAGGTGGTTGAAGGTTTGTTCCGTCACTTCGGCGTGGAAATGCCGAAGGGTGCTAAAAAGGGCTCCAAAAAGTCAGAAAAAGCGCGGAAGGGAACCCTCGATGCTTTCCTGAAGTAGGGCCAATCTTTTTAAATCCCCATATTTTACTCGGGCGTGGGCACTATGATAATCATCGTGACCGGAATGCCTGGTTCGGGAAAGAGCAGGATCGTCAAGGAATTCGAGAGGAGGGGCTTTCCGAGCGTTTCTATGGGGGACGTCGTGAGGGAGGAGACCGTAAAGCGCGGTCTGGAGCTGACCAAGGAGAACGTTGCCAAGGTGAGCATCCGCCTGAGGCAGGAGCTTGGTCAGAACGCCGTTGCAAAGCTGACGGTGGAAAAGGTGAGGCGCCTCCTTGAGGGCAGCAGGGTCGTTGTTATAGACGGCGTCCGCTCCCTCGACGAGGTTGGAACCTTCAGGAGCGCTTTTCCGACGGAGGAGATAATAATACTCGCCGTTCACACACCACCTCACATGCGCTTCGACAGGCTCAAAGCCCGCGGAAGGCACGACGATCCGAGAACGTGGGAGGACTTCGAGGAGCGCGACTGGAAGGAGCTGAAGTTCGGCATAGGGAACGTCATCGCGATGGCCGACCACATGATAGTGAACGACTGCAGCAGGGAAGAGTACGAGGAGAGGGTGAGGGAGCTCGTTGACCGGATTCTAGCCGAGCATTGAGTCGAGGAACAGCATCACGTAGAAGCCCAGGAAGAATCCCAGGGTTATCAGCGTGTCGCTGTTTTCTCCCCTGTATATCTCTGGTATCATCTCCTTCACGGTCACGTAGAGCATCGCCCCGCCGGCCAGGCCGAGGCCGTACGGCAGGAGCCAGGCAAAGAGGGTGAAGAAATAAGCCCCGAGGAGTACCATCGCCATCTCAGCGAAGCCGCTCAGCACGCCCATCGCTATCGGCCCGAGGCGCTTCTTCTGTATCGTTGCGAGGGGCAGCGAGACGACGGTCCCCTCCGGGAAGTCCTGGATTCCTATGGCTATGGTGGTTACCAGGCCGACCTCCAGGTTGTAGACGAGGGACGTCCCGACCGCGAGGCCCTCAGGCAGGTTGTGAATTATCACCGCTATGACGAGAAGCCAGACCTTCCTCAGCTTGTCCTTCATGGATTTGGGACCCTCATAGCCCTTGACGAGGTGTTCGTGGGGGAGAAAGCGGTCTATAGCGTAGATGAGCAGCACCCCAAGGGCTATTCCGATTCCGGCAGGTGAAAAGGAGCCGGTTTCCTCTATTGCGGGCAAGATGAGTGAAGTAAAGCTCGCCACTATCATCACACCGGCGGCGAAGCTGAGGGCGAAGTCAACGCCCCCCTCGGGGAGGCTCTTGGCGAATATCGCCACCATGGCACCGAGGGAAGTCATGAGTGCGACGAAAAGTCCGGCGTAGAAGGCAACCCACATGATTTCGCCGTTCGAGATGCTCAGTATCCACTCCGCGAGATTGGCCACGAAGTTCTCTAACACTATTAGGCCACCCTAACTATTTGGGCGGTTGGGTTTATAAGCCTTCCCGCGAGCTTCTTCTGGGTGAGAATATGGAGCTCTTTGAGGAAGTTGAGGTTGAGGCTTACGTTTATCCGACGGAGGACATCGAGAAGGTCAAGAGGGCCATGCTGAACCTGGTTCATGACTTGGAGTTCGAGGCGTTCGATAGGGGTGATTACGTCATTCTGACCGGCAAAACGAGGAGCAGAAAGGCCCTTAGCAGGCTTTACGAGCTCTTCCGGGGGCAGGCTATACTGGACACCGCCCGGAGTTTCCTTGAGGAGGGCTACTTCGGTGAGGAGATAATCATCCGGGTCAACAAGCAGGCGGCTTATGCCGGCGTCGTCAACTTCAACGAGGAGTCGCCGCTGGGCCCGATAACGATAATCATCAGAACCAGGGATCCAGGGAAGCTTATGAAGTGGCTCGCGCCGAGAACCAAGGACGGTGTGCCGATAGAGTAAAAAAGGAAAGCTCACTCGGCCGCTTTTTTCTTCTTCCTTCTGCCCCAGCTGACCTGTGCCGTGAGGATTCTCTCCGTTGAGAACAGCCATGCCGTGGCGTAGAGTATGACGACCGCCACCACCGTCAGGTAGGCCATGCTTATCGCTATCGGCGTGTAGCTGCTGAGGAGGACGTAGCGGTAGTCCACCACCGGATGGGTGAAGGGTATCGCAAGCAGGACGTACTTGACGACCGCTGGGAGGTCGTTGATGTCGGTGTACATCAGCAGGAAAGCCGGGAACGCCAGGGGCAGGATAACCGCGCTGACGAGGGTCGTCGCGCTCTGGACGTCTTCGGCGAAGGTTGCCACTATCATGGCCAGGCTGAGGGCGATTATTATCGTCAGGAACACCACGACCGCGAACATCAGCGCCCCCGTGGGGGTGACGACCAGACCCAGGTCTTCAAGGCTCACCCCACTCGAACCCAGTCCGAATGAGCTCATGTAGTAGCGCATGCCTATCATGTACGCTATCGCGGCAACGAGACCCATCATGGCCGTTCCGAATATCTTCGCCGCGACTATCTTCGTCCTCGCCACGGGCAGGGTCAGGAGCGTCTCGAGGGTCTTGTTCTCCTTCTCGCTCGCTATGGCTCCGGCGGCCATCTGGGATGTTATCATGACCATCATGAAGACGATGAGTGGTATCGTGAATGCCTGGGCCGCTATAACGCTCGAAACCGCGGTTGGAGATACCTCCACGACGTTGTTGTTTATGACGGACTTGCTCTCGGTCCTTATCGGCTGCAGTATGGCATCGGGGTTGCTGGCGCCGAGGTTCTTCACCTTTATCCTGGCTATCTCGTCGCTGAGTACCCCCAAAACCGCGTTTATTCTACCCTCGCTGACGCTCTCCTTTATGCCGGTGCTTATTGTCGTGAAGATGCCGTATATCTTGACGGTGGCGGTCTCGTTGGCCTGGAGCTTGGCCGTGAAGTCTGGGGGAATGACCACGAGAACGTTCTGTTCCTGCTGGATGGCCTGTTGAATGGCCTCGTCAAGCGTCGTCGCGTTCACCACGGTTACCGTGACGTTGGGGGCAACCTCCAGGGCCTTTATCAGCAGATTCCCGTAGGCACCCTCGTCGAAGTTGACTATCGTAACCTGCGTCTCCCCCTGGGCCTGCTCCATGCCGATATTCACGGCCTTTCCCATGACGGGGAGCAGTATCAGCGGGACGACCACGAGGCCAAAGACGAGCTTCTTGTCCCTGAAGAGGTTCCACAGCTCCTTCTTGGCCATCACCCAGAAGTCGCTCATGCTCCCTCACCCCCTATTGGCTCGCTGATGTCCGCCCCCACTGCCCTCATGAAGACCTCCTCGAGGTTCTCTGCGTCGTACTTCTCCTTCAGCTCCTTCGGAGTTCCCACCTCTACTATCTGCCCCTTGTTTATCAGGGCGACGCGGTGGCAGAGGAACTCGACCTCGAGCATGTTGTGGCTCGAGAGCAGGAACGTGACCCCTTCCGTCCTTGAAAAGCGTCTTATCATCTGTCTTATCGCGTATGCGTTGACTATGTCCAGTCCGCTCGCCGGTTCGTCCAGTATTGCCAGCTTCGGCTGCACCATGAGCGCCCTCGCTATGAGGAGCTTCCTCGTCATTCCCTTGGAGTACGTCGACACCTTGTCGTGCAGCCTCTCTCCCAGTCCACTGAGCTCAACGCCCAGCTCGAGCATCTCCCTCGCCTTCTCCTCGTCCTTGGCGTAGAGCCGCGCCATGAACTGGAGGTATTCGTAGCCGGTGAGGTTCTTGTAGGCGCCTGCCTCCTCGGGAAGGTAGCTGATGATCTCCCTGACTCTGTCGGCCTCCTTCACCACATCGTGGCCGTCTATCTTTGCGCTTCCTCCCGTCGGCTTGAGGAGCGTCGAGAGTATTTTTAGCGTGGTGCTCTTTCCGGCACCGTTGGGCCCGATGAGCCCAAAGATTTCACCCTCGTTGATTGAGAAGCTTATCCCCTTGAGGGCCTTTACCTTTCCGTAGTCCTTCTCCAGGTTCAGAACTTCAACCATGGGCATGCTTGACCCTCCCCAGCTTGTAAACGAGTAGCCCAATCGTGGCAAGCACCACACCAAACGCAAAGAGCTCCGTTATTTTTGCGTATCCCCCCACAAAAGCCATGCCAAGGCCGGTGGCTACCCCCAGCCAGCCATTCAGTTCGTGCCCGTTCTTGAACCGGTGCCCGAGGCCCATGAGTAGGGCGCCGGCCATTATGAGGCCGAGCTCGGCGAGGAGCAGCGGCGTGTTTATCCCCCTGCAGACCTCTCCGCTCGGGAGCTTCATACAGGCGAGCCTTTCAACGGGCGGCTTGGCTATTCCCAGTGCCACTCCCAGGAAGTAGAACAGCCCCCCGACGGCCTTCTTAACGTTCATTCCCATCACCACCGTATATGAACACGTCTTCAATTTTAACGCCGAAAAAGCGCGCTATCCTGAACGCCAGCCTCAGCGATGGGTCGTAGCGACCCTTCTCGATGGCTATTATCGTCTGTCTCGTAACCCCGAGGGCCTTGGCGAGCTCCTCCTGGGTGAGTCCCTGGGCTTCCCTAAGCTCCCTTAGGCGGTTCTTCACTCACATCACCCTCGAGTAGTGGTACCTCATCAGGGCGTGTCCGAATATGGCAACGACGTAAATGAGGGCGAGCACCTTGGCGGGATCGAGCCATTCGAGGTTATCCACTGCGAGGATGGCTATGAGGAGCAGAACCTGAAGGATTATGAGGGTTCTCTCGGAGGCGATCTGATTTATTCTCCTCCCGCGCTCGTCCTTCATCTGGCCGGTTTCTTTCATGAAGCGGTAGAAGACAACCCAGTATATCACTGTGGCGGCCGCTATAAAAATGAAGAGGGCTTCGCTCCCCATTCACATCACCCGTGAGTAGTGGTACCTGACGGCGAGGTAGCCGAGCGTGGCCACGAGTGCTATGGAGAGTATGCCGTGGTAGGCGGGACTTGTCCTGTCACCAATGATAAAGCGGACGTAGATTATCTCCAGAACCGCCAGGGCCTGAATGAACATAACCGTCTTTTCGGCGGCTTTACAGTCAATCAAAATGCCCCTCTCATCCCTTTCTTCGCCCACGTTTCTGCGGTAGCCCGTTGCGAGGTAAAGGGTCGTAAGGGTCCCAATTATTAGGACGATGATGCCTAAGAGTTCCCTCATTCACATCGCCCTCCCGTAGTGGTAGTGCGATAGGAGGAGCACCGCTGCCCCTGCAGCGAGGGGAATTATAAGCTTCGTTGCCACCTCGCTGTTTCCCTGGCTGTACTCCCAGAGGTATTCAAGGAAGAGGAGAAAGCTCATCACCGCGTAGCCGTTTCTCGCGCTCTTCGCGCTTATGAACTCGGTCCTCTCGTCCTCAACCCTCTCAATCCTTGAGTCGTAGTACCACGTGAGCAGATAGCTAAGTAAAAAGCCCGCTACAAAGATCCCCACGGCTAAGAGAGCCCTCCCGGACTTCGTCGAGTAAGCCAGCCCAATTATCATGCCCGTAACGAGAATTCCCAGCAGGTGTTCGTACTTCATCTCACATCACCTCTTCATAGTGGGCCTTTGCAAAGAAGGGCACGAGAGCGTAGACGAACATGAAAAGCCCGCTCACGATGGAGGCGCTCTTCCAGAAGGGGTCGCCCTGGGAAATTATGCTCGTCGAAACGAAAGTCAGGGCTATGGTAAAGCCGAGGACGCGCATCGTCAAGGCGTGGCTCTTCTCTTCAATCCTTTCAGTCCGTTCATCAACGATAACCTCTCCAATCTTTTCCAGGTAGCGAGCGTAAGCGGTGGCGATAACCGCGCCAAGGAAAAGGGCCGCAACGCCGAGGAGCACGCTCCCCCTGTTCGAGGCCACGATGAACAGCCCGAGAACTACTGCGAATATCACTCCCCAGCCGAACCAGTGTTTGGCTTTCATTCACATCACCCTCGAGTAGTAGTGCCTGAGCCCAACCTTTAAAAGCGAGACAAGCACCATGAGGACAAGCGAGAGATAGTACGCACTCTTCAGCCCGGGATAGCTTTGGGAGAGGATTGCCAGACCCACAACGCTGAACGCTAGGACGAGAACTACTACCTGAAGCGTCCTTCTGGAACTCATCTCATCTATCCTCAGCGTCCTCTCATCACTCAAAACCTCCCCGCGCTTCTTGACCCATTCCGAATAGAGGAAGGTCACGCCTACTGCCCCGGCCAGGACCCCAAAGGCGAGGGGTGCACTCCCCATCCACAGCGCCACTGCCAGCATTGAAGCCGTCGTGGCGGGAATCACATACCCAATGAGCCTCCATCTTTCCACACTCATCACCATGTAAAGTTTCCTTTACGTAAAGCTTCCTTTACATCCTTATAAGCCTTTCCCCTCAAAGTTTTTAAAGCGCCGGGGAGAAGTTCAATCCGCGCGGGGGTTGCCGAGCCTGGCCAAAGGCGCGGGATTTAGGGTCCCGTCCCGTAGGGGTTCGCGGGTTCAAATCCCGTCCCCCGCACCACAACAGCCCTTGCTTGCGCATGTTGAGGCTTTCGCCTCAACACCTCGGGAAGCTTCGCTTCCCAAGGAGCGCTGGCGGAAGATTAAGTGCTTTTTTGAGGATTGCAAGTTCTGGAGTGGGTTTCTCGTTCACATACTCTTTGGTGAGTGTTTCACTGATAAAGGCGCCCGAAGGGCGCCGATGGTAAGTTGAAACTGTTCTAAAGGGCCTTCTTTTGTGTTAAACCCGCTTAAAATTATCCAGTTCTTTAGTGCACGACTGATTTTTGCTTCTCTGTGAGAAGGGCACTCTTTGATCAAACTTTGCAGAGCAAAGTTTCCTTGGTGAAGCTTTTTTCTAAAAGCTTCCCGTACTCTCAAACCCGCTGAAGTGATACTTCCCCCACGTTAGGAAACTTTGCGCGGGCAAAAGGTTGCCTACGGCAGTTTGAGTTCAATTCTTACGTCTTCGTCCATCAGGACGAAGAGGATCAGCGCCGAGAGGAGGGTTAGCGTTACCGCCGGAAGGGACAGTCCCACCATCACCCATAGGAGACCGAAGAGAAGGTCCAGGAGGGCTATGTACGCCGAGAGGTCCACAGTTGTCTCGTGTCCCGCCCAGACCCCGTAGGCGAAGAGCAGGTGCACGCTCCCGACGAGGATGTAGCCAAAAAATGTGTATTTCTCCCCGAAACTCATCGCGGCTATGCCGTAGAAGAAGATCGCGAGAAGAATAAAGAAAGAAACGACGAGGGGCTTAGGCCGCATCGCCGAGCTCCTCCACGGGGAGCTTCATCCTCGAGACCGCTATAAGGGTCAGGATTCCTATGAGCGGCATGAGGGCCAGTTCTCCCAGGGCCAGGCCGGTGCTCTGCCTCGCGAGTACGTCCGTTATCGTTGGAGCTATGGCGTTGGCCGAGTTGGAGATGAGACCAAGGGCGAAGCTGGCCTTCGGGAAGATGTTCCTGGGGTAAGTGGCCGGGGCGCTGGTCCAGAACGCTGGTCCGGTTCCCTGGAGGGCTCCGATGAGGACCACCGATGCGAGGGCGAGGGTGTAGTTGCCGGCGAGCATGGCCTTGCCGTAGACCAGCAGTCCGATGAAGGCAACCGCGTAGGAGAATATCATGACCTGCACGATGGCCTTGAAGAGACCCCTCGCGTTCGGGTTCTTCCTGGACAGCATGTAGCCGACGTAGCCCATGCCTATGCTCCAGAGCGCCTTGGATATGTTGAGGCTCGTGCTGAGCGTTGTCACGTGCTCCTTCGTCCACCCGATTTCATAGCCGAGGGATGCGGAGAACCCTATGATGGTGAATATGACCCAGAGGGCCGGGAAGAACGTGAAGCCGAGCACCCAGGTGAAGGGCATCTTCCAGACGCTTACCGTCTCAGCCCCCTCGGTCTTGTGGATTATCTCGAAGTCCTCGACGAAGAACCACCAGAGGGCGAGAACCGCGTACATTATGAGGACGGTGACCCAGAAACCGCCCTTCCACCCGAAGTCCGCGACGGCGTACTTGGCGCTCATGCTTCCAAACACACCGCCCCAGAAGATACCCGAGAGGATTATACCCTTCGCAAAGGGCCTCTCGGCAACGAAGAACTGGGCTATCTGGGTGCTGAAGAGCGGCACGAGCGTGACCACGAAACCCTGGATGAACCTAAGGAAGACGACGACGTACCAGTTGGGAGCGAGCGGAATGAGCGCCTGCGCTATCGCCGCCCAGCTGAGTGCTATGGCAACGCTCTTCTTGAAGCTTCCCTCGTATATCCTGGTGTGGCCGAGAAGGAACGCTATGAACAAACCAAAGACGTACGCTATGTGCTGCCATTCGTACTCCGCGCTGCTTATCCCGAAGTGGGCGATTATATCGGGCTTTGCGACGGCCATCATGGTCAGGGTTCCGAAGCCGGCCGTCATGACCAACGTGTCAAGCAGGACTGAGCTCCACCGTTTGTCCATGATTTATCCCTCCTAGAGCTTTCCGAATATCATGAGGATTCCGAAAACAATGAAAAGTGCCCCTGCGAACTTGTGGACCATGTCGAGGGGGATGAAGTCGCCGAGCTTGTCACCAAGAACCGCACCGATGAGGTTCACGGCGGCCAGGCCCAGAATGGCCCCCACAAAAGCTACCTTCCACCCATACTTGGCTGCGAAGGCCATGGTTGCCAGCTGGGTCTTATCCCCAAGCTCCGCCAGGAAAATGGCAAAGAATATAGCCAGGATGCCGTCCATCGCGCCTCCCTCAAAGCTTTGAAAGTGCTTCGTTCATCCTCTCCATTGCCTCAGTGAGCTGGCTCTTCTTTGTGGCGTAGCTTATCCTTATCCAGCCCTCTCCGGCCTTGCCGAAGGCTGTTCCGGGTATGACGACAACGCCTGCGTTCTCGAGGAGCCAGTTCGCAAAGTCCTCGCTGCTCATCCCGAGCTCTGGGTCGATCTTGGCCCAGAGGTAGAAGGCACCCTTCGGTCTGAACGGTGTGATGTGAGGCATTTTGCTGAGGTGGTGGAGAACCAGCTTCCTCCTCTCCGCGTAGGTCTGGCGCATTGCCTCAAGGGCCTCCCAGCTGCGCTTGTCGCGGAGGGCGGTGATTCCGGCTATCTGAATAAAGGACGTGACGTTTCCAATGACGTAGGCGTGGAGCTTTATCATATCCCTGATAACCTGGGTTGGGGCTATAGTGAAGCCGAGGCGCCAGCCGGTCATGGCGAAGGTCTTGGAGAAGCTGTTCGCCAGAATAGTGTTGTCCGGGGCGTATTTGATCATCGGGTAGTGCTTCGCCCCCTCGTAGAGGAAGTGCTCGTAGGGCTCGTCGCTCAGGATGTAGAGGTTGTAGTCCTCCGCTATGTCGGCTATTGCCTTCACAGTCTTCTTTTTAAGGACCGCGCCTGTGGGGTTGTTTGGATAGTTAATGACGAGCATTCTCGTTCTCTTGGTTATTGCCTCAACGAGCTCATCCGGGTCGATCTGGAACTCGTTCTCCTCGCGGAGGGGTATCCTCAGGATGCCTGCCTCGGCGATCTTTGCGTCCTCAACGTAGCAGACGAAGGCCGGGTCTGGGATGATAACGTCATCGTCCTGCTCCAGAAGGGTCTGGAACGCGAGGTAGGTGGCCTCGTAGGCACCCGCGGTGACGATTATATCGTTGGGGGAGATATCAACCTTGTAGTGGGTCTTGTAGTACTCCGCTATCGCTTCGCGGAACTCGGGGATGCCCGCGTTGGGGGTGTAGTGGGTGTATCCCTCATCTATTGCCCTCTTAGCGGCTTCCTTTATGACATCCGGGGTGTCAAAATCCGGCTCTCCAATTCCGAGGGAGATAACGTTTTCCATCTTCTTTGCCTTTTCGAAGAGCTCCCTGATCTTTGAGCGCTGGATGAGGTTTATTCTGCCCGCGAGGAAGTATTTACGTTTTTTATATCTCATGAGGACATCACCTCAGGCAGTCGGGAATGATAGGGGGATTTTATAAACCTATCCACCATAAAGCACAGGAATGGCCATCGGTCGCCTATAAAACTTCAACGAGGGCCGCCTTTTCAAAAAATCTTTTCGATTTTTCTGCCCCGCAGTCGGTCATGGACAGCTCCTCCAGGTTCAGCTCCGCAAGGATCTCCCCCGCCCTATCGCGGCTCCCAAAGACCACGAGGTAATTCTCACCGTCCCTGACGCCGTATTTTGCTATCGCATCTTTTATCTGGAGTGTCCCGGCAAGGCGGAGGAGGAGCTCGCCGCCGAGGGTTCTGGCGTGGTTGGTGCCCCTCTCAAATGAACGGAGTGCTAAAAGCGCCGCAAACGCCACCTCTTCCCAGCATTCGCCTCCCACTATCTGAAAGTCGCCGCCTATCAGGGGTATGAGTTCCCCGGCATCTTTGACGAATATCCTTGCGATGTGGAGATTCTCCGTTATTTCTTTCATCGGGCCACCCCATCCCCGGTGGATTCTTCGACGTTAAAACCCTTTCTGAGTCCCTCAGATTCGATTATTTATGAATTTTTTATAAATCGGTAATTTTTAAAAAATTTTTTGAAAATCATATTATTGTCGTAATATTAAGCAAGCGCAAAGTATTTAACTAATTAAATCACTATTTATTTCAGCGGCTTGCTGAACTGGGTGGTGCAGGGATGGCCAAAATGCGGATCATCAGTGTACAGCTTCCTCAGGGACTTATCAACGCCATGGATCAGCTCGTTAGGAAGGGGGTATACCCCAACAGAAGCGAGATAATCAGAGAAGCTATCCGCGAGCTTTTGAAGAAGGAGCTCTATCAGCTGGAGACTGAGGAACGCTCAACGCCTGAGTACATCCTGAAATAAGCCGCTGAAATCAACGTTAAAATCAAAGTCATTTAATAGTCGAACCTGAATTGGGGGTTGGGGCGATGGTATTTAAACTCTTAGAACAGGCCGGAATAAAACTCGATCTGGACGACGGGCCGAGGGCAGCGCAGGTTGATGGGTTCTCCGACGAGAACCTTGAGGACCTCATAAAGATAGTCATCGTCGGCGTTGGCGGTTCTGGAAACAACACCATAACCAGGCTCTACGAGCTTGGCGTCCAGGGTGCTGAGCTTATAGCAATGAACACCGACGCCCAGCACCTTGCCAGGACGAAGGCCCACAGGAAGCTTCTCCTCGGCAAGGAGATAACGCAGGGCAAGGGTTCGGGCGGAAACCCTGAGATAGGCTACCGCGCCGCCGAGGCGAGCGCCCATGAGATTGCCGAGACCATCGGTGACGCCGATCTTGTGTTCATAACCGCTGGTATGGGTAACGGCACCGGTACGGGCGCTGCTCCAGTTGTTGCTAAGGTCATAAAGGAGCGTGCCAGGCACAACGGAAGGTTTAGGGAGCCTCTCGTCGTCAGCGTTGTAACCTACCCGTTCAAGAACGAGGGTAAGATCAGGATTGAGAAGGCCAAGGCGGGCATAAAGGCCCTCATGTACTACTCCGACACGGTCATCATCATCGAGAACGACAAGCTCCTCAAGCTCGTTCCGAAGCTCCCGATAAACGCCGCCTTCCGCTTCGCCGACGAGATAATAGCCAGGATGGTCAAGGGCATTACCGAGACCATAAAGCTCCCATCCATGGTAAACATCGACTTCGCCGACGTTTACAGCGTTATGCACAACGGCGGTGCCGCCCTGATAGGAATCGGCGAGAGCGACTCCAGCAACAGGGCGGTTGATGCCGTCAAGAACGCGCTCGAGAACAAGATGCTCGAGGTCGAGTACGGCAGCGGTGACAGGGCTCTGGTTCACTTCACCGTCGGACCGGATGTGAGCCTCGGAGAGATAAACGACGCCATGAACATCGTCTACGAGAAGCTCGGCGAGAAGAGCGAAATCAAGTGGGGTGCGAGGATAGACGAGGACATGGGCAAGGTCGTCAGGGCAATGGTCATCATGACCGGCGTTAAGAGCCCGCACATCCTGGGCGGAGAGCACGCCCTCCAGGTCGGCTCATCGATGAAGGACAACATAATCGCCCCCGAGCCGGTTAAGCCCTTCAAGTCCAAGGATGGAGACTTCGACAGGATATTCAACATGATATCGGGCAGGCCTGAGAAGAAGGGGAAGGAGCTTCCGCCCTACGCGAAGAGGGTTCTCGACGACTTCCTGGATATTGCCTGAATTTCTTCCTTTATCATTTGGGCACAGGTGGTTCTATGGCAGTGGTTATTAGTGTAGCCAATCAGAAGGGCGGGGTCGGAAAGACCACCCTGACGATGAACCTCGCCTACGCTCTCTCCGCGATGGGCAGAAGGGTTCTCGTGGTGGACATAGACCCCCAGTTCAACCTGACTTTTGGCCTCATAGGAATGAACGTCCTTCAGCACGGCGACAGCAACGTGGGGACGCTGATGACGAGGGAGAGCGACATTGATAGTACCATAGTGGAAGTCCGGGAGAACCTCCATTTGGTGCCCAGCCACCTGAACCTCTCGGCCAAGGAGATCGAGATCATCAACACCTACAACCGTGAGAGGAGGCTTGAAAAGGCCCTCCTGCCAGTTCTGCCGGACTACGACTACGTTCTCATTGACAACCCGCCGAGCATGGGCATCTTCCTGGTCAACTCACTGACGGCCTCAGATTACGTGCTCATACCCCTGGAGCTCAGCTATTTTGGTGTCATAGGAATGCAGCTGATGTTCAATCTGATGCGCATGATACGTCAGGAGACCAACGAGAACCTTAAACTCCTCGGCCTGGTTCCCAACAAGTTCACCCGCCAGACGAAGGTTCCAAAGATGCGCCTCAAGGAACTCAGGGAGACCTACCCTGACGCCCCGATTCTGACGACCATTCCAAAGGCCATAGCCCTGGAAAAGGCTCAGAGCCAGGGGGTTAGCATATTCGAGTTCGAGGGTGATGGAAGGGCCGCGAAGGCCTTTTCAAAGCTTGCCCGCGAGGTGGTTGAGCTTGTCGAAGGATAAAATCCCCAAGCTTTTCGACGGTTCCGTTAACGAGCTCACCAAGCCTTCCAAGCCGAGGAAGAGGGATGAGAAGGGCGCCCTGAAATCCAGGGATATGAAGAAAGAGAAGATGCAGAAGACCCTCTACATAAGCAGGGACATGAACCGGAAGCTCATCGAGCTGTACGGCGAGGAGGGGAGGAGGCAGAGCATAATCGTGGAAGATGCGGTGAACCTCTACTACTACCTTAGAATGGCACTGGGCGAGAAGAAGTTCGAGGAGCTTCTGAGCGCCGTGAGGAGGGAAGACCCGGAGTTCCTGCGGGAGTACATAGGCAGATTCAAACTTTAACGTTAACCCAGATGCTAGATTCATCCATTGAATAAGCCCGCTCAAATCACGCCCCAACTCCCGGTGGATGGACACTGCGCGGCAACCATGGAATAATCTGCTCGAACCAGGCTCTGGAATAACACCCTGAAATCAGTCGCAGTACGCCTCCACTATCCTCTGAATTATTTTGCTCGTCTTCGCCCTGTCGCTCCTGTAGAGGTAGGGGATACGTATGACCTCCGCCTCTATCCCGTGGGTCCTCAGCGCGTCCCGGAGGCGCTCGCAGTTGAAGTCCTGGTCCGGGCCTATCGCGACGATGTCCGGGTCTATCCTGCGCACCAGCTCGTAGTCTATACCCCCCGGGGATCCGATGTAAACCTCGTCCACCATCTTAAGAGCCCTCAGAAGTTCCGCCCTGTCCTCCGCCGTGTTCACGGGCTCCCTGCGCTTCCGCTTTCTCACCGTTTCGTCGTGGGCAACTATAACCACCAGCTCGTCCCCCAGGGCCTTGGCCTGGCTTAAAAAGTGAATATGGCCGATGTGCAGGAGGTCAAAAACCCCGCCGACGAGGACGCGGATTCTTTTCCTCCTTTCCTCCTCGGTTCCGCTCATCTCAGCCCACCGTCAGTTCCCAGATTTTGTCCTTGGCGTGGTGGATGTTCTTCACGGCCTTCCCCTTGGGTTTCTCCTTCATGGCCTTTCCGTCCATCAGGGCAATGCCTATCGCCAGGGGCCTTCCGTAGTCCTCCTCAACCACGAAGACGAAGTCGCCCTCCTTTATGCTCTCGTCGGCGTCCGTTATTCCAGCCGCCATGACGTCGGCACCCTTGAGGACGAACGGAACGGCGCCGGCATCGACCACGACGCGCCTGGGCCACGTCCTCAGGTCCTCCTCGTTGGACAGCTCGTAGAGCGCTATAACAAGTGGGAAGATGAGTCCCTTCCTTCTTATGAAGAACGGCTTCCCGTTGACCAGGAGTATCTCCGTCGTCTTATCGAATTCCGCGACCTCAACCCTGTCCTTCCTGTTCAGCATCTTCCCCGCTATCTCCTCTCCGAAAGTCTCGCTCATCTCCCGGATTATCTCCTTCACTTCCTTCTTGCTGAGCGGGTGCTTGACCTTCAGCTCCATTCTCACACCCCCAACGTCTCCTCGTACAGCATTCTGGCGCTTTCCCTCGGGTTCTCGCTCGCATAGATTGAGCGGCCGACTATTATGTAGTCCGTCCCGGCCTTTAAAACCTCACCCGCCCTGCCGCCCTGGGCACCGACGCCTGGAGTCAGGATTTTGATTCCCGGCTTCAGCTTCGAGCGTATGTACGAAACGCGCTCAGGCCTGGTGGCGGGGGCTATGACGCCGAAGGGCTCAAGTTCGTTGGCCAGTTCGATGAGTTTGTCCGTGGCCGGCTGGATGAATTCCTTCGCGCCCGGATGACTCATCTCGACGACTATTATGGTTTTCCCCAGCTCCATTACGGCATCAACACTGTCACTCCCGACGAAACCGTGCGCTATTATGTAGTCCGCCCCTGCCTCGAAAACCTTGCTCGCTATCAGCCGGTTGGTGTTCGGTATGTCCGCTAGCTTGAGGTCGGCTATTACCGGCAGTCCCGTAACCTGCTTGAGTTCGGTGATAATGCCCAATCCCGAGCCGATTACCAGCGGCCAGTTAACCTTCACCGCCCACAGGTAATCCGCCGTGCACTCGGCTATCTCAAGCGCCCTCTCGCGCTCGTACACGTCAAGGGCGAGGATCAGCCTGCTGTTTTCACTCCCGCTCATTTCGTCACCTCACGAGGGACTTTATCTCCTCAGGAATGACATCCCCCTTCAGGGAGAGTGCCGCGTGGTAGGCGCTCTTCATGGCGTCCGCTTCCTTCTCCGCCCAGGTAACCACCACCAGCTCGCCGTCCTCCAGCCTGAACACTTCCTTAATCCTTTCCGCCAGCTCGGGCATGGTCTCGCTCAGCGGTCTCCCATCCTCAGGGAAAACCGGCTCCCCGTTCCTCACCACCAGTATCATCGCACCCTTTGCGAAGAACCGTATCGCCTCGTCCCTGAGCTCGATGCTCTTGAACTCCCCCGGCTCTCTCACGGTCAGTGCGAATGCAGGATGGCCATCAATCTCCCCTATGCGGCGGACTTCCGAGAAATGCCTTGAGATCCCCTCGAGAAGCCCCATTCCTCTTCCGTTGAGGGAGTGGCCGCGCTGGGTTGATTCTATGACTTCAAGGTTTCCGAGCTTCTTCAGAAGCGTCCTGACGCTGCCCTCACCCAGCTCGAGGACTTCGGATATGGCCTTCCTCCCAGTCGGGTTCCGGAGCATGAACAGAACCGCAACGGCATCCTCAAGCGTGAACTCAGGGTAGGCTCCCCTCTTCCAGCTCATCTTTTTCCCTCCAAGAAAAATATGGCGAGGGGATTAAAAGGTTTGTCAGGTCGGGCTCCTTACGAAACATTTATAATGATCAAATTACCTTAGATAGTTTTGGATACTTTTGGAAACCCGGGGGTGAGCAAAACGGTTCGTTGGGCTATGGTTATTGTGACATTTATCATTGGAATAGTGGTTTCCAGCGGGTGCTTGGGAACACCCGATACCTCTTCCAGCTCCAGTCCTTCTCCCTCCAGTATTACTTCAAGTGCATGTTCTGAATCTGAAACCCCCGGAATGGAGGAAATAGTTTTTCCAAGAACCATCTCTTTTAACGCACTCCTTACAATAACCAGGGGCAATGTCACCCTCATGAAATACTCGTACAGCGCCATCATCGACTACCCTCAAATGGACGCCCAGGTCAACTTCACTTCAATCTACCGTCCGGGAATGGAAGGATTAACAGGAAACTGGCACCACAAAAGAATCATAATTGAGAACTGGTCATCGGTGAGGATGTTCGTTGTCCCGCCAGCCGCGTGGATGCCCGTTCTTAAGAACCAGACGGAGGAAATAATAGAGGCGGTGTTTCACTCCAACCCATATATGATCATCTTCAATTCCACATCCAAAAACGTAACCTGCTCAGAATGCTCTCTCAACGTTACTCTTTCGGCCGAAGAGTCCGCTCTCCTGCTTGCTCAGTTCGTTGGGGCCAACAATACCCCCAACATCCCGCTGGAGGGTGTTATCGTGGTAGATGATTCAGTCATAGTCTCCGCGAACTTTACAGGTGTTTTTGAGGGCAAAACGTACAGTTTTAGTTTGGAGGTGAAGGACGCATGAAATTTGGAAAACTACTGGCAGTTTTTGTTTTGATAACTGTACTCGCCGGCATCTTTGGAAGCTATGCGGCAGCGGCGGATATGCCCTACAAAACGGGAGCAATATTAATCTCTCCGGAAGAATACAGCAAGCTCACAGGATTCAAGTTTGTACCAGTGACCGAGGAAGTCTACAATCACCTTATCAAAATAGCCCCAAGTTACCCCCGAAATCCCCCGATTTCTAAGGATACCCTCATGGCAGTCGCCGCCCCCGGGCCGGTTCCTCCTGGCAGTTTGCCATCCTCCGTCAACAATAGCCTTTATTTGCCTCCAATCGGTAACCAGGGTAATGTTGGCTCATGCAACGCATGGGCGTCTACCTACTACGTCTGGACTTACATGATAAACTGGTTCAGAAGCAATCCACACCCAAGCACCGGCGACGTGATAATGAACCCGAGCTTCACGTACAATCTCATAAACGCAGGCTATAACAGTGGAAGTATTGGCCAAGACGCTATGGCTCTTATATCCACGATAGGAGCGGTTGCGTGGGACGACTTCCCAGTAAACACGAATGATCCAAACAACGTGGATGATTGGCCGGTTGAATGGCAGTGGAAAAAGGCAATGCTAAATAGGGGAATCGCAGATATGTACAATGCTATTTGGAAAGGCTCCTCAACTACGGGGATTATATACATTATAGATATGACTGACAGCACTCAGTTCCAGTACCTCAAAGGCCTCCTCGCGGCGGGATATATAGCGTACACTGGAATAAATGTTTACAAGGAGTTTTATTACTTTGACTCAACAAACAACGTGTACGCCCTTAACCAGCCTCATACATTGCCTGAGGGACATAACACACCCGGTGGGCATGCAATCACCATAGTTGGTTATGATGACAACAAAAAGACCCCCGATGGGAACGGTGCCCTTCTTTTTGTGAACTCTTGGGGAACAGGCTGGGGTGACCACGGCTACGGATGGCTGACATACCAGGCGGCTCAAGACTCCAATCATCTTCTCAGCCACGGTTATGCATACATACTAGTTCCCAAGGAGCCCCAGCCGTACCAACCGAAAATTTATGCCAGTCTTAAGATTACTCACCCCAAGAGGGGTGAAGTTATTGGAGGTCTCTTTAAGCAGGACTGTCCAGAGGGATATGTCTGCTTCCCTCCGAAGGTGAACGGAGGAATAGAACTCGGGGTCAATATATCAGGCTATACCGTGTGGAACAGCAGGTTTTTAGACTTCTGGATAGGATATCAGCACTATCCATACGACGGTCTTGCTGACTACCAGGCCCACCCATTCCCGGACAGCCCAATAGTCTTCGACCTCACGGACAGCCTCGATACCCTTACAACTTCGAGTGCAGTTAACTCGCAGTACGTTCCGTTCTACATCAAACTCGCCGACAAGTACGGTGATGGAGTCACTGGAACGCTGGACTCATTCGAGGTTATCGTCAACTCCACATACATGCACAGGATAATAGAAGCCAGCACCGACTTCCCGGTTTCGATACCTGAAAACGGGAACTGGCTGACGGTTTCTGCGAACGTTCCGATAGTTGATTACTTTGGAAACACTCCCCTGGACAAACAGGAGCTCAACACGAACTGGGCTTACATAGAGGTGGGCTCAATCGTCAACATGAGCAGCGCCGTCCTTCACTTCAATGGCCAGGATTACACCATGGACATGGACAACACATACCACTTCTACTATAACGTTTCAGGGCTTGACGATGGAACCTACACTTACAGCGTCACGGTTACCCTCCAGAATGGCAACTCGATAAACCTTCCACAGCGCACGGTCTACATAAGCACCTCTTCCCTTAACCAGCAGGTCATCGCGGACTCGGCCCAGTGGGCTGATGATAGCACTATCGCCCCCGGTGAAACGGGGTACGTGGATGGAACTTTCGTCTGGAAGGATGTGGTGGATAACGGTGTATCCCCGTTCACCGGCAGGACATACGACCTTACATCACTCCAGCTTAGGTACGACTCCGCCAATGGGCTGCTGTACCTCAAGATAGGGGTTACACCAATGGATAACCTGGGAACAACTCCGGCGTCCCTACTTAAGGTGTACTTCGACGTGGACAGCGACGGTTCGTGGGATTACACAGCCGTTGTTGATCTGGCTAAAGCAGGGGCTAGGGATGGGGTTGCGTCAATACTGGATCTGTACAACACAGATGGTGCCCAAATAACCACCCGGGATGCAGTGTTTGTTCCTTCCACGACCAGTTCCTCGGTATTCCTTCAGATGCCCGCCGACCTAATATCTCTATCCAGCGATGCGTCACTGAAGGTTAAAGTCGAACTCTACGAGCATGATGAGGTCTATGGTCCTCTGGATGTTCTTGGAACAAGCACTGGATCGGATTCTGCAGACGTGGATCTCCAGCAGGTTCCAGTATTCAGCAACATCGAGTATATGGCGGTTCTGGTGCTCCTTGGGGTGCTTCTCTTCAGGCGGAAGTGATTTTTCGCTTTTTGTTTTTTATTGAATTTTTTAGAATCCTCTCTGTTCAGTATTTAGTGACCCTATCAGGGTTGCGTAGAATTAATGGAGGAGAAATTTGACAAAAAAGAGGCGTCAGAGCCATCTCGGCTCCAGGCCGGCCCACATCCTCATCTTCTCGTGGGCGATGATGCGCGGTATGTTGCCCTTCTCCTTCGGTCCCGGGTTCTTCATGTAGAATGCGTTGACCTCGTAAACGGCACCGAAGGCCTTCTTCTCGATCGCTATCTTTCCGAGCCTCGCGAGGTCGACGAGGAGACCGGCGAGTGCCGGGCTGTCGTTTATCCTGCCGGTGATAACGAGCTCGTCGTGGGCGCCGTTGAAGCTGACGTACTCGATGTGCATGGCTATGAACTTCTTGTCGCCGAGGGGCTCGAGGAAGCCGGTGGGCTTGATGTAGTGCGGTGCGTCGTAGCCGAGGAGCTCCTTGACGACCGAGCTCTTGGTGAACTCCTTGCTCTTGTTCCTCTCCTTGTCGGTGAGGGCAAGGAAGTCGTTGTTTCCGCCGATGTTGAACTGGGCTATATCGAGGACGTAGCGGTTCCTCTGGGCGAGGTGGCTGAGAACGTCCGCGGTGAGCGGGGTGGCTCCGGTGGCTCCGTCGTCGCCGAAGATGACCATGTTGCTCTCCTTGGCGAGCTCGACGAAAGCCGGGTCGTTGGCTATGAGGGTCGGGATGGCGTTGACGAACGCGGCACCGCCAACCTCCTTGGCGTACTGGGCTATGGCATAGGCATAGACCTGCGTGGCGGTGAGCCTGTCCCTGTTGTCCTCCTCGATGGCCTTCTCAAGCTCCTCCCTGCTTCCGAAGGGCTGGAACGCTTCGGTGGTGCAGACGTTTATGAAGACCTCTGCGCCGAGCTCCTTCCACTCGTTCACGAGGTGCTCGACGGCCTCCTTGAGGGTCATCTCGTCTTCGAGGCCGGTGGCCTCGAGCGGAAGGTTCCTGAGGCTCCTCAGGTGGATTCCCTTCCTGACGGTGATACCCTTGAGGCTCTCCGGCGCCTCTGGATCGTAGGCCCTGACGACCTCGTAGAGGTCCTTTCCGACCTTGTTTGCATCGACGTCGTAGGAACCGACTATCTCAACATCCTTAATCTTGATTGGAAGCTCATCGGCAAGGGGAACGCCGTAGGGCTCCATCTTTCCGGCCTTTATCTTCTCAAGGCCGCTCGCGAAGATGCTGGCAACGTAGCCCTGTCCGAGTATGACAACCTTAACCATTTTTCTCCACCTCCTCAGTTGCTCTAAGATATTTTACAACAGTTAAATAGTTTTCGGCTGCAAAACTTTTCTGGAAATTAAATACGCCGTTATTGCCACCCGCAGGTTCGTCAGAACTGCCAGCAGAAGGAAGAGCGCTTTAACCGAAGCCCCGACCGGATACAGGAGGAAGAGCATCGTCAGGAAGATTCTCTCGTCCCTCTTGCCGGGGAGCTTTCTGAGAGTCGGAATCGAGCTGTAGGCGTCCTCACCGTAGGCAGCCTTGAACCTCTCGGTCGAGTAGCTCACCATCACCGAGCCGAGGAGTGCAAGGAGGGCGATTAGATACCAGAGGGGCTCGGTGAGAGTTGAGTAAGTAAGGAGGGCCAGAAATGCGCCATCAACGTAGCGGTCGAGGAGGGAGTCGATGTAGCCCCCGAACCTGCTCGTCCTCATCTGGGCCCTCGCCAGCTCGCCATCAACGCCGTCGAGGATTGAGCTAATCTGATACAGTATTCCGGCTAAGGGAAGGCTGAAGAGCGTCAAAAAGGCCGAGATCATTCCGAGGATAAATGTAACGACAGTCATTTGGTTCGGGGTGGCCTTCTCGGCGAGGAGGTAACTTATCTCGGTTGAAACCTTCCTGTTGAGATGCCTGCTGACGAACCCGTCGCCCGTTCCCTTCACAGAAGTCTTGATGAGCATTCTTCTGGCCATCTTAAGGTCAGAGGGCGTGTCAACGTCGGTCCAGGGAAGACCGTCGATGAAGGTAACCTCAAGCCTGGCCATCTTCACGACCTCGCTCACGGGGTAGTCCCCTTCTCTCTCCCTCTCCAGTGCCTCAGTTATCTCGAAGATGCTCTCATCGAGGACGAAGAAGCCCGTATCAACGGCGTCCCAGTCCTTAAGGTCTTTCCCGATTCGCTCAACCCTGCCGTTTCTGGCCTTTACCTTAGTCGCCTCGCCAACATCTGCCCATCTCGGTTTCCTGTCCGCTATAAGGCCGCTCCCCCTCAGGGCCTCCCGGATGAATTCCTCGCCGTAAACGTGGTCGCTCATCACCAAAACAAACCTTCCCGAGATGTGACCTTTCGCCAGGTGGAGTGAATGGCCGTTGCCCTTTTCCGGCTCGGGGTTGACTACCAGCTCGGCGTTGAGGCCGTGCTCCTCAATGAATTTGCGGTAAAACCCTGCATAGCGTTCGTTAGTGACTATTATGAACATCTCAACGCCGTTTTGCCTGAGAAGGGTGAGCGTTCGGTACAGAATCTCCCTTCCGGCCACCTTCAGGAGCCCCTTGGGTCTCTCCCCCATCCTCTTTCCGAGGCCTGCCGCCAGAATCACCGCCGTTTTTGGCACCATTGGCATCACCTTTTTAAAGCCCCCGCCGAGCCACTCTCCAGTGAAGGTTATCCGACCAATGATTTGAAGCTTTCGGGTGAGAGGGATGCGTGTTGCCGTGCTGTATTCGGGCGGGAAGGACTCGAACTACGCCCTCTACTGGGCGCTGGAGCAGGGGTTCGAGGTCAAATACCTCGTCTCGATGGTGAGCGAGAGGGAAGACAGTTACATGTACCACGTGCCGAACATCCACCTCACCGAGCTCCAGGCGAAGGCGGTGGGAATTCCCCTCGTGAAGGGCTTCACGAGCGGCGAGAAGGAGAAAGAGGTAGAGGACATGAAGGCCGTCCTCGAGGGGCTGAGGATAGACGGAGTGGTTGCCGGTGCCTTGGCCAGCGAGTACCAGAAGAAGCGCGTTGAGGGGGTGGCAAAAGAGCTCGGCATAGAGAGTTTCGCCCCGGCCTGGCACCGCAACCCAATAGAGTATATGCGGGAGCTTATTGGAATCTTCGACATCGTAATGGTGGGGGTTTCAGCCTACGGGTTAGACGAGAGATGGCTCGGAAGGAGGATTGACGAGAAGGCCATGGGGGAGCTGGTGAGGCTCCACGAAAGGTATAAAATCCACGTTGCAGGAGAAGGCGGTGAGTTCGAGACCTTCGTCAGGGATGCACCCTTCTTCAAGGCGCGCATAGTTTTCGATGAAGTCGAGAAGAAGTGGAACGAGTGGGACTATTCCGGAGTGCTGGAGGTCAAGAGGGCGCACCTTGAGAAAAAATAAAGTCAGGGCTTCACCCTGACCCAGAACCACGCCTTTGAGCAGCCGCCCGAGACGCCGCAGCTCGGGAACTCGGGGCTCCACTCCTTGGTTGGAATCGCGGAGTTCGGCTCCCAGTCAAAGTAGTCGTCATCGAGGAGGAGCGTTATCGCCACCTGTCCCATCGGGTCGTCGTCGTTGCCCCATTTTCCAGCGTCCTCTTCCCAGCCGTCGTATTCGAGGTAGAGGAACGGCACGTCCGCCCTTGTGTGCCCTATAATCAGCATCTGGGGCCTTGAGGTAAACCTGTTGCCAGGGAGAACCCCCGCCTTGGGATAGCGGTTAACCGGCTGAACCGGGACCATCGCGGTGGTTTGCTCGGCCGTTATGTCGGGCACATCGGCCGCTTCCTCCGGCTTGAAGGAGATGAACCCGCTCGCGTAGAGGTAGTACTCCTCGTCGCCGAGTTCGGTGTCCTTCGTGAACTGGACGGTGTCAAGGTAAGCCTGGAGCGTGTTGTAGCGGAGCGTCCTCGGGACCTCAACTTCCTGAACGAGGTAGGTCACCCTCATGTTGCCGTCGGCGGACCATACCTCAACGAGAACACCGTCGCGGTAGTTGCCGTTCGCGTCTATCGCGTAGCCGTTGTAGCCAACCGGATCGGGGTCTCCGCCGAGGTCCCTGACTATCGTTGAGCCCCACCACTCGGCCGCACCCTGGCCGGTGACGAGCTGGTTGATGAACATAACCCCGTTGTAGCCGTACTTCATGGCCGTTCCTATTTCTCCGGTGGCGAGGCCCAGGGCGGCGTCAACCAGAAAGCCGGCCCCGAGTGTGATGTATTCGCCGGGGTCGTCCAAGTCCCAGCCGGCCGTGTGGACGTAAACCTTCCTGTATTTTTTGACCTCGTCGAGGGGCATGGCAAATATCGGATAGCCGTTGACGAAGGGGTAGCTCACGCTTATCGCCCTCTCGTCGTGGTATAAAAGCCGGCTGTGGTCATTGGCCTCTACCCAGCGCTTTGCTGGATAGCCAACGGCGTAAATCGGCCCGTACTTCCAGTCAAGGTCGTTCTCGTGCTCCCAGTAAACCGGGAAGGCCCACGAGACGAGCTGAATCTCGCCCTCCGCGCTGTCCTTGTTGCCCTTTATGTAAACGTCCTCGACGACGATGACGAGGTAACGCTCGACGTCCTTGTCCATGCTGAGCCCGTTGGTGGCGTTCACCCAGATGTTGCTGTGGGCAGGGAAACGGGGCTTTAGTGAGGGGGCCTGAACCTGGCCCGCGAACCAGAGGCGGAAGTAGCGCCAGGGGACGAGGGAGAAGAAGTTCTCGATGGTGAACTCGACGACGTGCCGGTCGTTTTCGATGTATGTACTCACCTTTCCCTCGCGGTAGACGCTCCCGTACGCGTCCCTAAGCTTGAAGGAGTCCTCGTCTATGTATGCTATCCAGTCGGCCTCGCCGTTGTCACTGCTGTCAAAAAAGACCTTCATCGGCATCATGTCGCGGTACTTGCGGTCGTCGAGGTACAGCTTAATCATCAGGTCGTAGCCCCTCGCCTCCATGTATAACTTGCCCTCCGGCGTGAAGAAGCTGGCCGGCGAGTAGTAGTCAATCCATCCCTTCCCGGCCTCGATTACGAAGCTACCGGTGTAGGGGTAGGTGAGACTGGGGCTTTTATCGGTCATCGTGCTCCCGTAGATTCTGAGATAAACTCTCTCAGGGAATATCTCCGAGAAGCTCTCGATGGTGAAGCTCACCCGCCTTCCGTCGAGCTGAACGCTTCCATTCTGAAGTTCAACGGAGCCGTTCCCGGTCAGCTCGTAGAGGGTGAAGCCCGTGGAGTAAAGGTGAAGCTCCCATATTCTCCCGAACTCCTCGCCCTCATCGAAGCGCAGAACCGTCGGCTCGTAGAAATACTTTTTGCCGCTAAACATGTCTATGAAGACGGGGATGTGGACGTAGGCGTTGGCTAAACTCTCGTTCTCGAAGGTTATCGTGAACTTGACGTTCTTGCCCGGGTCTGTGGAGGCAGTAATGATCGAGACCTTCTCTATCTTCTCCCCGTTCGGCTCGAAGGCGTCGCTTCCAATCGGTCCGGCGTATGTGAAGTTTGCCGTGAGCCTGTAAACGGGTATTATGACGGGCTCAAGGGTGACGTTTATCAGGGTATCCGGCAGGGAGAAACCTGGCCCCGTTCCGTCCTCGTTGGTTTCCCCGGCTTCGCAGCCGAGATCCGGGTCGGCGTCGCCCTCACATACCACATTGCCGTCCTCATCGTATTGAAGATCCTCGTTTGATGGAGGGGTCTCGGTGGACGTTGATGTCCCGGTTGAGGTCCCGGTTTGAGTTTCGGTCTGCGTTACGGTCTCAGTGGTTGTGTGGCTTCCGGTCTCACTTCCAGTTTCCGTTGGAGAACTCCCCGCCGTGGATGTCGTTTCACCCGTGCCGCTTGTCGTTGGATTCTCGCTCGTTGTTGGGCTCGTGCCCGTGGATGAGGGGGTGTTGCCAATGCACCCGCTGAGGATGACTAACGTGCTCACCAGCAAGAAAATCAAAATTCGTGAGGCTTTTTTCATACAGGCACCTCCAAGCTAAACCCAGGGCAAGAAAAGAAATTGGAGCCCATGCAGGGTCTGTATTTTATTCAATTATGTCCTTCATTTTATTTAAGAGTTTCTTCAATGAAGAGTTATTCAGGGGACAAAATTTATTAAGCGCGAATTATTATCACATCTGGTGGTAGAATGATCGAGGTCGAGAACCTCACCAAGAGCTTCGGCTCTACGAGGGCGGTCAAAGGGATAACGTTCACCGTGGGTGATGGCGAGATATACGGCCTCCTCGGGCCGAACGGGAGCGGAAAGAGCACGACGATGAAGATTCTGGCGGGAATACTGAAACCCACCTCGGGGCGCGTTGTTGTTGGCGGAGTTGACGTCGTCGAGGATTCTCTGGGGGTCAGGAGGATAGTTGGCTACGTGCCTGAAACGCCGGTTCTCTACGAGAGCCTAACGCCGGTTGAGTTCTTCAACTTCGTGGGGAGCGTGAGGGGGATTCCAAAGGAAGAACTTCAGGAGAGGGTTGAGACCTTGGTCAGGGCGTTTGGGATAGGGAGTTACCTTGGCGAGATGATAGGTTCGCTCAGCTTTGGAACGAGGCAGAAGGTGTCGCTCATAGCGGCGATGCTCCACGACCCGAAGGTTCTCATACTGGACGAGGCGATGAACGGCCTCGACCCCAAGAGCGCCCGCATTCTCAGGGAACTCCTCCTCCAGTTCAAGGAAGAAGGCAGGAGCATAGTCTTCTCCACCCACGTTCTGGCGCTGGCAGAGACGATATGCGACCGCGTTGGTGTCATCTACAACGGAGAGATAATCGCGGAGGGAACCGTGGAGCAGCTCAAGGAGTTCGCCCATGAGGAGAGCCTTGAAGACGTCTTCCTCAAGCTCACCGAGAGCCAGGATGAGGTGGCTGGAATAGTCAGGGCGCTTAAAGATGCCCTTTAGGTGGGGGAGCATGTTCGAGATAGTCAGAATCCTCTACAAGGAGCTCCACTATCGGCGTTTGAAGAGCAACCCCCAGATAGCGGCTGATCCTGAGAAGTTCAGGAAGCAGCTCAGGAACGCGGGCGATATAAAGAGGGGGATGGCCCTTCAGTCGGTTGCCTTCCTGTTCTTTGGTGTCATGATGGCGGGGGCGATTGCAGGGGCCGAGGACGAAACCAGGGCGGCGGTGATATTCGCCACCTACGCCCTTCTCCCCTTCATAATGGCGCTCTACACTACAACGGTCAACGCCTCCTATGCGACCTCTATGGGAATCTTCGAGCCGCTCAAGCCCCTACCCATAAGAACTGGCTCAAAGTACCTCAGCGTTCTCCTCGCGATAGACAACGTTCCCGCTGTCATCGCGCTCCTACCTGCGGCCGTCCTGATGATGGTGAAGTACGGAACCCCCGGCCTGCTCGGCCTTCTTTGGGTTCTCACCGGAGCTTTCCTCGGCCACGTCCTCGGGCTGGTCGTCTTCACGTTCTTCGGCTCGGCGAGTGTTGGCGGCAGGTTCTCGAAGCTCAGGACGCTGGCAAGGACCCTGGGTGTTATCCTCTTCATCGGCATCTTCTACGCCCTCAACTACCTCCAGCAGTACGTCAACGAGCACTACGAGGACCTTCTGCCCTTCTTCTCGAAGTACTCCCTGGCCTATCCGTTCTCCGTCGCCTCGATAACGGATCCATTCCACTCCTCCATCATTCTCCTCGGCTATCTCGTCGTTCTCGTTCCTCTCTACCTGTTCATCCTTGAGAGGCTCTGGGGCAGACTCGAAGAGGGGGCGAAGGTTTCCCGCTCCAGAACCGTTCGCTTCAAGGCAGAAACCCACCATCCGATTGTGGCGATCGCTCTGAAGGACCTGAGGATAGTCTTCAGAAAGAGCGCCCTTCTCGTCGGCTTCATCTTTCCGCTCTTCATCATCCTGCCGAGTGCTGTGAACATCCTCGTTTCTGGCTCCATTAGGGAGTGGAGCGTGGTTTCGGTGCTGTTCATGATCGGATGGGTGGCCTCCGTGGGCGTCGACACAGTCCTTAAGATAGATGGTCGGGAGTTCGAGTTCCTCAGGAGTCTCCCCATAACTGTCGGCCAGTTCCTTCGGGCGAAGCTTCTCGTCATGAACGCCGTTCCGGTCACCGCCGGCGTCGGCCTCGTCCTGGCGGTTTCGTACCTCAACGCTAGAACCCTCGCCCTGCTTCCCGCCGCGGTTATCCTTCCGCTCCTGACGTCCTCAGTGGCGCTGGCCTTCTTCTACCACGGCGAAAGCGAGCTATCCGTGCCGGAGACGAACTTCGGCCACGTTCTGGTGCTCATGATAATCAACGGTGCCACTCTCGGAGCAATCGCTGGCCTCTGGTACTTCCTCGGCTATCCCTACGCTCTGGCTCTGGCTACCGTTGGTTTCGTAGCGGTTCAAGCCCTCATCAACAGGTGATGTGAAATATCGCGAGGACTTTCCTCTTTCCCCAGAGTCCGTTGAAGAGCTCCACGGCATCTCCTGTCGGCCTCTCGATGACCTCTTTGTTCGCCACCAGCTCCCTGCTTTCCGGCAGGAGGGAGAGCCTTCCCCAGGCGCCGGTGCCGACAAGCAGAACGTCGAAGTCCTCGCTCAGGTACTCCCTCAGCTCATCCGGGTCGAGCTTGTGGCTCGTGCCGTGCTTGTTCTTGCTGAGCCATTTCTTGCGCTCCCCGATTTTTCCGCTCGGGTAGATAACGATGTCATGGTCGTAAACTTTACCATCCACGACTATCCTCCCGAACTCGGGGAACTCGACCCTCATGGCATCACCTCAGGCTCAGGGCGTCCCTCAGAATCTTCGCGTGGTCGAACGCCAGCGGCAGCTTCAGCGCTTCCTCAACGGGCACAACGTGCACCTCCTCGGCGTCGTCCCCGGCCTTCAGTTTTCCAGTTCCAATCGCTAAAAATGCCGTCGTCACGGTGTGCCCCCTTGGGTCGCGGTTCGGGTCGGAGTAAACTCCAACGAGCCTGATGAGTCTAACGTCGAGACCGGTTTCCTCCTTTGCCTCGCGCAGGGCTGCCTCCTCGACGGTTTCGCCGTACTCGACGAAGCCCCCCGGTAGGGCGTAGTGGTCTTTGAACGGTTCGTGCTTCCGCTTTATGAGGACGATGCCTCCATTGTAAAGGATGACTACGTCGGCGGTGAGGCCTATGCACCTGTGCGCCTCGACCCTGAGCTCCGGGTGGGTTCTGGAGAGAAACTCTCTGAGCTCCTCCCGTACGGGGGTTATATCGTAGCCCCTCGGGGCCTTAACGAGCAGAACGTATCGGTCCATACCATCACCTCAGGGAAGTCTCTCATCATTTCTCAGTATGCTGACGTTTCATCATTGGTGGACAATTGGTGGACATAGTTATTCATGAAGATTTATATCGTTAATCCTCTCGACCGTGACTCTCCTCGCCAGCTCGTTCACTTCATCCATAGTGAAGTCGAAGCTTCTGCGCTGGAGGAAAAGGGCCGTGAAGGCGCTGGCCCTCTTGAGTGCTTGAATGAATGGGCAGTCGTGGTAGAACATGGCAAACGATGCCAGGAAAACGTCGCCCGCGCCGGTGGATTCCTCCACCGCAACCCTGGCCGGGGTGTAGGCGTATTTCCGTCCCCGGAGGTATGCCTGACCCACATCGGCACCCCGGGAGATTAGAAGCACTTCTATTCTGTCGGGGTCGATGTTTCTTACGAGCTGGGCCTCGGAGACGTCGGCGTGAAGAACCTTCAGCCCGTTGAAGATGCCGCCGTCTATCCCCGTCAGCTTAAGTCTTCCCGGATTGGGCGACCTGATGAACCCCTGGACGTCCGCGACAACGAAGTTGCTCCTCCTTTTGGCGAGTGCAACGGTTTCGGGTGGAATCTCGCCTGCAACTGGGTTGAGGATGATTATATCGTAGTTCCCGCGTGGCATGTCGGTTATTCTCTCCGCGACGGAGAGGAGGCTGAGTTCCCTCGTGTTCCCGTCGAGATAATGGAGCCGGTAGGAGGTGCTGCTCTCCGCGGGTATCGTGTGGAGTACTATGCCTTTTTCTTCAAGTTCCCTGAGCCAGCTTTCGGGAAAATCCTCACCAACGCTGGTCAGGATCTCGACCGTGCAGAATCTGGACAGGGCCATCGCGGAATAGTATGCCCCTCCCCCCATGCGGTGTTCAATTCCAGAACCCTTGACGATGATATCCCTCACGAGATGGCCGACGATGAGGCACCTCATTTTGCCCGCCCAATCTTTATTGTTAACCACGCTTTCCATAAAAACCTTTTGGAAATTTTCCGAAAAGTTTATAAGGGCAAAAACGAAAAGCTTAAAAGGATATGTCCTTTTGGGGTGGGGCTATGAAGCGCCTGGGTAAAGTTTCTCACTATGCAAAGCAGGGTTTCCTGGTTCTCAGGACTGACTGGGTGCCTTCGCTCAACGACCCGGTGGTTGACAAAAAGCTCACCGTGGTCGGTGTAGTGAAGGATGTCTTCGGGCCGGTTAAGAGGCCCTACGTGGCCGTCAAGCCGCGGGTCAAGAATCCCGAGAGCTACATCGGTGCGCTGCTGTACGTTGATTCCTCTAGGAAGAAATCCCGGCCAGGTAGAAAATCCAGGTCCGGGAAGAAGCGTTCCAAGGGCGGAAAGGCAAGACGCCCTGCCCCCAGAAAGAGGGGGTGAGAGCTTTTGGCTGATAAGAATGTATGTCCGGTTTGCGGCTCCGATAAGCTGTTTTATGACCCAAGGAGAGGCGAAATTGTCTGTTCTGTCTGCGGTTACGTTGTTCAGCAGAATGTCGTCGATGAGGGTCCTGAGTGGCGCGCCTTCGATCCCGACCAGAGGGCCAAGCGCGCCAGGACCGGTGCGCCCATGACGCTGATGATCCATGATAAGGGCCTCTCCACCGACATAGACTGGCGCGACAAGGACATACACGGCAACCAGATAACCGGAATGTACCGGACCAAGATGCGCCGCCTGAGGATGTGGCAGAGGAGAATGCGCATAAACGACGCGGCCGAGCGTAACCTCGCGTTCGCACTAAGCGAGCTGGACAGAATGGCCGCCCAGATGCGCCTCCCGAGGCGCGTCAAGGAGGTCGCTGCCTCGCTCTACAGAAAGGCCGTCATGAAGAAGCTCATCCGCGGGCGCTCGATTGAGGGGATGGTCTCCGCGGCGCTCTACGCGGCGTGCAGGATGGAGGGCATTCCCAGGACTCTCGATGAGATAGCGGCCGTTTCGAAGGTCACGAAGAAGGAGATTGGAAGGAGCTACCGCTTCCTTGCCCGCGGCCTCAACCTCAACCTCCGCCCGACCAGCCCGATTGAGTACGTTGACCGCTTCGGCGATGCTCTGAACGTGAGCGCCCGGACGAAGAAGAGGGCCAAGGAGATACTCCATGAGGCCATAAAGCGAGGCATAACCAGCGGCAAGGGCCCCACAGGACTTGCGGCGGCGGCGCTCTACGTGGCTTCCCTCCTAGAGGGTGAGAAGAAGACCCAGCGTGAGGTGGCGGAGGTAGCGCACGTAACCGAGGTCACCGTGAGGAACCGCTACAAGGAACTGGTGGAGAAGCTCAACATAAACGTCCCGATATGAGGGATGTCCGTGCTTATAGCGGTGACGAGCGACACCCATTACGGCGATAAGACCCGAAACCCTCCTTCCCTTCTTTTCCAGCACCTTGAGGAGAGAATGCCGGATTTGATACTCCACGCTGGCGACGTTACGTCCCATGAGCTTCTGGAGGAGCTTGAGGGGTTCGCGCCGGTAATAGCCGTTCGGGGGAACGCTGATTACCTCAACCTCCCCGAGGAAAGGGTCGTCGATGCAGGGGACATTGAAATCGGCCTTCTCCACGGACACCAGTTCTTCTCGCTCAACGCCCAGTTCCTGACGCTCAAAGCCCTCGACATGGGGGTCGATGTTCTCGTATTTGGCCACACGCACCGTTTCTACCACGATACTTACTCGATCCACGGGAAAAGGGTGGTTCTCCTCAACCCCGGCTCGCCAACGTTCCCCAGGATGGATTCGGCTGGCTTTGCACTCCTTGAGGTCGATGGAGAAAGCGTCCGGGTCGAGAGGGTGCGCTTCTGGTGAAGTGAACTTCCAGAAAAGCTAAGGAAGGAAAAGAAAGGCCATCAGCTCTTGATGGCGAGCTTGATGTCCTCGGCCTTGACGGTCTTCCTGCCGGCGTGGTGGGCAAGGTCGACCGCCTTCCTGGCGATCTCCATGGCCTTCTCCTCGAGGTGCTCGGCCAGGAGCTTGGCGGCGTCCTCGCTGACGCGGGCGGCGCCGGCCTTCCTTATCAGCCTGTCAACTGGGGCAATCGGCAACTCAGCCATTTTCCCAACCTCCTAAACGTTGTTTTGCAGGTATCTGCGTTTTATTCTAGGAAGGAAGGCCTATATAAACTTTTCGGAAACAGGGCCTTCTGGGGGCGATAATCGGCTGTTTTTGGGTGGGGTGTTTAGAAATTCGGCATCCTTCGCCTGCCACCTTATGAACGGCCCAATACAAACCCGAGGGCAAAGTTTTGAAAACGCCCATCTGTCCTTAAAAACTAATTCACTGACTGGACAGAGCTTTGATTTTCAAAAGCGGGGCGGAAGTTTGGGGCGTTGACGCAGTAAAAGTGTCCCCGATACTCATATAGGGGCAGGAGTGTCCCAATAATGAACCATAGCATTTTTATAGGTGGCCGTATAATCTCCGAGTTACTCAGGAGGTGAAAGCATGGTAGAGAAGTTTGACGAGATATACGACTACTACGTGGACAAGGCCTATGAGCCCAATAAAAAGAGGGATATCATAGCCGTGTTCCGCATAACCCCCGCGAAGGGCTACACCATCGAGGCGGCCGCCGGTGCAGTCGCCGCCGAGAGCTCAACTGGAACCTGGACGACGCTCTACGAGTGGTATGAGAAGGAGAGGTGGGCCGACCTTTCCGCCAAGGCCTACGACTTCCACGACATGGGCGACGGCAGCTGGATAGTCAAGATCGCTTATCCCTCTCACGCCTTTGAGGACGGAAATATGCCGGGCTTCCTCGCGAGCATAGCGGGCAACATCTTCGGAATGAAGCGCGTTGAGTGGCTCCGCTTGGAGGATATATACCTTCCGGAGAGGTTCCTCCGCAACTACCCCGGTCCGAACTTCGGTATCGAAGGCGTCAGAAAGAAGCTGGAAATATACGACAGGCCGCTCTACGGTGTCGTCCCGAAGCCGAAGGTCGGCTACTCTCCGGAGGAACTTTACAAGCTCGCCAACGACCTCTTCTTGGGTGGAGCTGATTACATCAAGGACGATGAGAACCTCACGAGCCCCTGGTACAACCGCTTCGAGGAGAGGGTGAAGATCGTCACAAAGGCTATGGAGAGGGCCGAGAACGAGACCGGCGAGAAGAAGACATGGTTCGCCAACATTACGGCCCCCATACTGGAGATGGAGGAAAGGCTTGAGATACTTGCAGACTACGGAGTTCCACATGCAATGATCGACGTCGTCGTTCTGGGATGGGGCGTTCTCGACTACATAAGAGAGCTGGCAGATGACTACGGCATCGCGCTGCACGCCCACAGGGCCATGCACACAGCCTTCGCCAGGAACCCGTACCATGGCATATCGATGTTCGTCCTGGCGAAGCTCTACCGCCTTATAGGCGTTGACCAGCTCCACATCGGAACCGCCGGTGCGGGCAAGATGGAAGGGGAGAAGTGGGAGGTCATCCAGTACAAGAGGATAATCACGGAAGACCACTACGTTCCGGACGAGAACGACGTCTTCCATCTTGAGCAGAAATTCTACCACATCAAGCCCGTCTTCCCGACGAGCTCCGGCGGCCTCCACCCCGGCAACATCCAGCCGGTCATAGACGCCCTCGGAAAGGACATCGTCCTCCAGCTCGGCGGTGGAACAATGGGTCATCCTGACGGACCGAAGGCCGGAGCGATGGCCGTCAGACAGGCCCTCGACGCCATCATGCAGGGCATCCCGCTCGACGAGTACGCCAAGAGCCACAGGGAACTCGCCAGGGCCCTCGAAAAGTGGGGCCACGTCACCCCGGTCTGACCGGTTTGACGGCTTTTCTTTCCCATTTTCGTCTCCCGTTCAACTTTTCGCCCGGAGGAGATTTAACGGGTGGATGTGTTCTTCTTCCGGTGGTGTTATGGTTCATCCTGGTGGATTCTTGGAGGTCATAACGGGACCGATGTTCGCGGGCAAAACCACCGAGCTTATAAAGAGGATAGAGCGGCAGACCTTCGCCAAGAGGAAGGCCGCCCTCTTCAAGCCCAGCATCGACAACAGGTACTCCGAGGATGACGTGGTCGCCCACAACGGTCTCAGGTACGAGGCCTTCGTCGTCCCCACGAACGAGGAGGGCGTTGAGCTCATTGAGAGGATTACCCTGGATGAGGGCTTCGAGGTAATCGGGGTGGACGAGGTTCAGTTCTTTCCGCAGGTGATAGTCGAGACTCTGAACCGCCTCGCCGACGAGGGAATCTACGTGATTGCGAGCGGCCTCAACCTCGACTTCAAGGGGGACCCCTTCCCTGTGACCAGGGATCTCCTCGTTAGGGCCGACAACATCGTCTACCTCACCGCGGTCTGCACGGTCTGCGGGAAGCCCGCGACCAGGAGTCAGCGTCTTATTGATGGGAAGCCGGCCCCGAGGGACTCCCCGATAATCCTCGTCGGGAGCAGCGAGAGCTATGAGGCACGCTGCAGGGAGCACCACTTTGTTCCGTAATCCCTCAATTTTTCCCCAGTTCACCGAAAAGCTTAAAGTAATCTTTTCTTACATCAGGTTAGGGAAAGGGGGTGAGAGGCCATGGAGTCAAATAAGAATATGGGGAGGCTGCTTGACATACTGGGAAACGAGACCCGCAGGAGGATACTCATCCTGCTCACCAAGAGGCCTTACTTTGTGAGCGAGCTGAGCCAGGAGCTCGGGGTCGGTCAGAAGGCCGTCCTTGAGCATCTTAGGATACTCGAGAGCGCCGGGCTCATAGAGGGAAGAACCGAGAAGATACCTCGCGGCAGGCCCAGAAAGTACTACACGATAAAGAGGGGCTTCAGAATGGAGGTACTGCTCACCCCGTACACCTTCGGCACTGAGATGTACGAACCGAAGGCCCCCAGGCGGACCAGGGAGTACAACCAGGCCAGGGCTCTCATAAAGTCCACGGAGCCCGCTGACGCCAAGATAGACGAGCTCCTGACGTTTCTGGCGGAGATACAGGAGAGGATAAATGAGATAATCCGGACAAAGCAGGAGCTGGAGGAAGTCCGCCTGCTGACGGAGACTTACATAGAGAATTTCTTCAGAAGGGTGGCCCAGGAAAACGAGAGGGAGTTCGAGAGGCTCCTGAAGGAGTTCGCCCCCAGACTGCCGAGAAAGATACTCGAGGACCTGGAAAGCTTTTAGGAACCGGACAGAAGGGTCCGAAGGGAATAAATCCTAGAAAAGGGGCATCAGAGCATCTTGCCCTCTTCCTTCATCCTCACGAGCTTGGTTATGTAGCCGGCTATCCTGTTCCTGATGGTCTTGCTGGTGACGTTGGTGAGCTCCTCGACCTTCTTCTTGTTGTGCTCGAAGTCCTTGGTGAACTCGTTCGGGTAGCGGTCAAACAGCTCGCGGGCGGTTCTCTTGATGAAAGTCTGCTTGATGTTTCCCATCATCAATCCCCCCATTATCTTGACTCTGACAACCGTAACCCAAATCATGAAAGCCCTTTTAAAGGTTTTCCCACGTGGTGGGAAGAAAAGGAATCATCTTTTCCTCCTCAGCCTCTCGGCGATGTTCGCGTTTGTCCTCTTTGGATAGACGATACCGAGGGAGTTAATCCTAATCACCGCGAATCCCGCGTGAACCCTAATGACGCCCCGCAGGAGGTTCCTCCATGAGCGCCCCATCCACCATCACCTCAATCCAATATAGTATGAACGTGGATTCACCTATAAGTGTTTCGGGACGTTTATAAGGCCCCACGAAAACCCCCGATCATGATGAGGGAAATCATCCGCTGCAAGGGGCACGAGAACGTAAGGGCAACCCACAAATCGACGCTTGAGTTCACGAAGGAAAACTACCTCACCCCGAGGGGGGACTGCATACTGTGCATCGAAGCGGACAGAGGAATAAACGACCTGAGCGAGGAGTTTAAAGCAGCTCTGCGGGCTGGAAAAAAGCTTCTCATTAGGATACGTGTGGGGGATTTGGTTGATGAAGTCCTGGCAGAGGGTAGCGGTGAACTTATTCTCGACCACGACTACTCCATGGTTATCCGAAAGAGCGACTACATCGATGCCAGAACCCTCGCCATAAAGGCAAATAAGGCCGCGAGGGACATAGACCGGCGCATCGTGGAGCTTCTGAAGAGCCCCGAAAGGACAGCAGAGATTGAGCTGATAATTCTGGATTAGTCCTCTTTCCTCCTCCAGTCCCCTATCGCCAGACCAACGTGCCTGTCCGCTCCCCCGTAGTAGAGGTAGTATCTGCCCCCATGCTCTACCATAGCCTCGGCGAAGACCACGTTATCAACCCATCCATGCAGCTCCCACTCGAAGGTCGGCCTGAGGATGGGCTTCTCGGTTCTCCAGATGAGCTTTCTTGGCTCTTCCCAGTCGAAGAGTGCGACGTGCGTGTAGTAGACGAGCTTTCCGTCCTCGTGGAAGGCCTCGCTGTGTATCAGGAGTATCCCGTCCTCCGTGAGGATTGGCGGAGGTCCGGGTTCAACGAGATAGCCCCTCGGCCTCAGAACGGGCTCCCTCTCGTACTCCCAGTGGATGAGGTCCTTTGAATAGGCGAGCCAGACGTTGGAGTCGCCGAAGTACATGATGTAGTAGCCCTCGAAGGGTCCGGACTTCATCTTCTCCGTCAGTATGGCTCCGCTCTTTGTCCAGTTGAACCTTCCGTTCTTGGGGAAAGGGAACTCCTCGAAAACCACTCCGTGCTTCTTCCAGTTCAGAAGATTCTTCGAGGTGGCGATGCAGAGCCGTGCCGTCTTTCCATCGTAGCCGGTGTAGGTCATGTAGTAGGTCTTTCCAATCCTCACGACGCGAGGGTCCTCAACGCCGAGCTTCTCCCACTCGTATTCGGGCTCCATAACGGGCTCCGGGTGTCTGATGAAGTTGATCCCATCCTCACTCAGCGCCAGCCCGATTCTTCCGGTTATCTTCTCCCCCTTAGCCTCCGCACGGTACAGCATGACCACCTTTCCCCGCCTCTTGACCACCGCGGGGTTATAGGTGTTCTTTGAGTCGAATCCCTCATCTGAGGGAGAAAGCATGGGTTTTGAGAGTTTTTCAAACCTGAACTCATAGGGATTCAACGCTAACGCCCCCATCAGCAACTACGAGGTACCTCCTTCCTCCAAACGAAACCCCTCTCAGAACGATGCTCGTTCCCTCCGCCGGCCGGACGGTAAGCTCATCCCCCGCCTCCATCCCCAGCGCGGCGGTAACGAAGGCGAAAACGCTCGCCGCGCTCCAGGCCTGCGGGGAGTTGGCCCTCGGAACGGGAACGAGCTCGTTTAGGCCGCTGTACAGCTCCGGAAGCTCCCTCTCCGGCAGAAGCTTCGCGGCATCGAAGACGGCATCCATGAGTGCCTTCGCCATGTCCGTTCTTCCAATCCTCGCCAGGCCGAGGGCTATCAGCGCGTTGTCGTGCGGCCACACGCTTCCGCGGTGGTAGCTGAACGGGTTGTAGGCTTTCTCCTTAGCGCTCAGGGTTCTTATGCCGTACCGGGAGAGCATATCCGGCCGGAAAAGCCTCCCCGCGAGTTCCTCCTCGTGCTCGGCTATACCCGTCAGGAGCAGGTGTCCCATGTTGGAGGAGACGACTCTAAGCGGCCTTCCCTCTCCATCAAGCGCGAGGGCGTAGTACGAGCCGAGCCAGAAGTCGCGGTTGAACCTTTTCTTCAGCTTTTCCGCCTCTGCGAGAAGGGTCTTTTCATCGAGGTCGGTCAGGTCAAGCTCCCCCGCAAGTTTAAGCGCCCAGTAGGCGTAGCCCTGCACCTCAACGAGCGCTATCGGCGGCTTTGGAAGTTTCCCTTCCTCGTCAATTATCGCATCCCTTGAATCCTTCCATCCCTTGTTGCCGAGTATCCCCGGAACGTAGGTTATGTACCCATCATCGAGCTTTCCGAGTATCCACTCGACAGCATCGGTCAGGTTCGGTCTCAGTTCCTCGATTAATTTTCTGTCCCCCGTCCAGCGCAGGTACTCACCCGCCAGCGCCACGTAGAGTGGAGTGGCATCCACCGTGCCGTAGTAGGGCGCGAAGGGAACCTTCCCCGACTGTGCGAGCTCCCCGAGACGGAACTCATGGGGTATCTTCCCCGGCTCCTCCTCGTTCTTCGGGTTAGTTCTCTTTCCCTGGAGCCGCCCGAAGAGTCTCAGCGTGCCGGCGGCGTATTCGGGGTAATACGGCAGGAGAAAGAGTGAGGTTATTATCGCGTCCCTTCCGAAGGGACAGGCGAAGTACGGAATTCCTGCAAGGGGAACCGGCCCGAAGCGCGTGAATAGCGTCAGGGCGTTTATGTTCTCAACCGCCCTCTCGAATACTCCGTCTATGAAGAGTGAGCCGGTGAAGGCGACGTTTTTTATCGTTCTCTTTTTCTCTGCGAGTATCTCCGAGATCCTGCCCTCGATTTTGGGGATGAAGCGGACGTAGAGGACTGCCTTCCCGAGGGGAGGTATCTCAAGTTCCGCCCTTAGGAGGTTCCCCTCCCTTCCCATGTTGGTCTCGATGAAGAGGCTCCTCCTTCCGGAGGGGCTCTCTTTGATGTACCTTCCGCCGACTGGGGCTATCGCCTTTCCGCTCTTCAGCCCCATAAAGCCCCTGACCTGGAATATGTCCTCAATGGGAGCCTCGTAGGAGTACCTGACCTTGACACCGAGCGGTTCTTCCGACGTGTTGTAGAAGGAGAGCTTTTCCTCGTAAATCCCGTCCAGCGTTCTCAGCCTCACCAGGATTCCCCATTCGCCCAGGGAGAAGTGTGAAACCGCCCGGGTGAAGGTTGACGATGCCCCGATGAAGCCCGGTTCCGGAGAAACCTCAAGCTGGGCCTTTCTGACGAATCTGGTGTCGAGAAAATAAAAGCCGTCGTAATGGGAGGGCATGTTCCCCCTCTCATCGCTCAGGACAAAGGCCCCGTTGCCGGCTAGGATGGTTTTCATCGTTATCCCTCAAGGAAGGACTTTACATCCCCCGGATCACCAAGGTTAATCGCCTTTACTCCCCAGAGCCTCGCGGTAAAGCGGAGCTCCTCGGTGTAGTCACCGGGAACCAGCGAGAGGTGGTTGGCCCCCATGGCCGAGATGAAGGTTTCTTTGTCGAGCGGGTTCCTTATGGCCGTATGCGGCCACTGCTTGCCCCATTTGAGCTTCGACTCCATCTCCTCCGTTATCTCAAGGCCCTCCGCGAGGAAGTAGAGGAGGTAGTACTCTCCCCCGCGACGTATGAGCCTCGCCACGGTAAACTCCGCCGGAGGGGTTCTGTAAGTTAGCGCCCCGCCGCTCGCCCCCTGGCACTGTCCCTGGATTATAGTAGCTTTGAGGTTCTCCTCCGGGTTCTCGCTCAGCCTCGCGTAGTAGAGCGATGAAGCACCGCAGTTGGCTATCATGACGACCTCATCGTCCACGTACTTTATGTCCCCGAAGAGCGGCGGCTTTCCGCTCAGATAGAAGAGGAGCGCCGAGCTTATCGTGCCCTTGACGTCGCCCTCACACGTGGCCGGGATTACCTCCTTCTCGCCCTCGGCATCGAGGTTGAACGGGAACAGCGCCGGAATCAGGCAGGCCGTAACGCCGTAGATCTCGCTCAGCTCCGGCTGGCACTTTATCGAGACTGCCGAAACACCTTTCTGCTCGCTCCAGCTCTCCTTTGCGGCTAGGTAGAGTGCTATCTGTCTCCTCAATGCCTCGGGTGTCAGCATGAGGTCATCAAACTTGACTTCCGTTTTCTCGGTCAGCCAGTCGTAGAACTCCTCCACGCGAATCCTCAGCTTCTCGTCCGAGAGCATCTTCTCCGCCTTCCTTACCAGAACGTACTGGTCGAGGGTTATGAAGTCGCCGACGATCCTCTTAAGCCTCGGCAGGTCGTCCATGAGGTGCTCCATCCCGAGGGTGTAGGGTGCACCCCAGAGGAGAATGGACTTCCTGGAGAGCTTTGAGACGACCTCGACGGCTCTAACCCAGGCCTTTACCTTTTCAACGTCCCCCTTGAGGCGGACGTGGTTCAGCGCGTACTCGTTCACCGCGCTCTCCCAGAGCGAGGCCCCGACAGATGTGACGCACGTGGTTCCTGCCCATGCCGGATCGTCGTCGGCGTAAAGGAGTATAGGCCTCTTGGTTTCCCTGACCAGTGCCGTAACGAGGTTGCTCTCCGTCCAGTGCCAGAGGCCGGCTATTATTCCCGAGACGGAGCTTCCGGCTATGATTTCTCCCGCCTTAAAGCTCTCATCCATCGAATCTACCCCGAAGTTCTTACCGGCTTTGAGGGCCTCGTATTTTCCAAGCCTCTCGTTCACGTCGAGAACCTCAAAGCCGGCCTTCCTCAGCTCCACGATGAGGGCCGAGTGCTTCTCCATCAAAGCCCTCTCGCGCTCGATCGAGAGGGCCGTTGGTCGAGGGTCGGTGAAAGTAATGAGGGCTATCACGGGCATCACCTTGAAGGGAATCGGCAAAAACTCATATATAATGGTTGTGTTATAAACCACTTGAAATGGTTGTATTTTGGTGGTAGATATGATCGTTTCGATCGGTGAAGTACTCATAGATTTCATAGCCCTCCAGGAGGGGAAGCTTAAGGACGTGAAGTCCTTCGAGAAGCATCCCGGCGGTGCTCCCGCAAACGTTGCGGTTGGTCTTTCAAGGCTCGGCGTTGAGAGTGCCCTCGTCAGCAAGGTCGGCGACGACCCCTTTGGGGACTTCCTGCTCGAAAGGCTTCGTGATGAGGGTGTAAAGACCTACGTATCCCGGGATGCTGAAAAACATACTGGCGTTGTCTTCGTTCAGCTCATCGGTGCCAAGCCGGAGTTCATTCTCTACGATGGCGTTGCTTACTTCAACCTGAAGCCTGAGGACGTGGAGACGGCCCTTCTTGAGAACGCTGAGACAATTCACTTTGGCACCGTGCTCTTCGCCAGGGAGCCCTCTCGCTCGACGCTCTTTGGAATTTTAGAGGAACTTAAGGGAAAGGTTCCACTGAGCTACGATGTCAACATAAGGCCCGACCTCTGGCGCGGAAGGGAGGGAGAGATGCTACGGGATATTGAGAGGGCCCTCGGGCTGGCGGATATAGTTAAGCTCGGCGATGGGGAGCTGGCGTACCTCCGGGACAACGGAATAAACCCTGAAGACTTTGACTTCAAACTTCTCGCGGTGACCTTAGGTGAGAAGGGCAGCGAGCTGATGAGTGGAGACGCTAAGGTTCACGTCCCTGCTTATAGAGTCGAACCGGTTGACACCACCGGAGCAGGGGATGCCTTCACAGCTGCCCTCTTAGCCGGCCTTCACTACTCGAACCTGCTCGGTGAGGGGACCATCGATGAGGAGCACCTCAGAAAACTCGGACGCTTCGCAAACCTCGTAGCGGCGCTCTCAACAACCCTCAGGGGGGCCTGGAGCGTTCCAAAAATGGAGGAAATAGCGATAATGAGGGAGTTCAGGGAGCTCTACCAGCGCTCTAGGAGGTAGTCCTTCTCCTCAAGGAATACCTTCGCCCTCTCCTCTATCAGTTTTTCGGCCTCAAGGGTGCTCATGTCCATCGTTCTCTTGACAAAATCAGCAGTCTTTGCGAAGTACAGCGGCACGAGGGGTTCCGCCTCGGTTAGAATTCCGTTTTTGTACGCCACCGCCCCGTCGTAGAGGACGTGGCTCCAGAGTCTGTCGTCGAACTCGAAGGTCTTGAGTGAATCCACCACTCCCTTGAGCGTCTCTTCGTCCAGTGCCCTCCTCAGCACCGGCTCGTGCTGGGCAAAGAGCTCCTTTGCCCTTATCTCCAGGAGCTCTAAGGTCACCTTTACGGACTCGGGTTCACCTTTCTCAAGCTCCCCGAAGACCGGAACGGGCTCTATCGTTCTCACGTCCTTCCAGACGTTCTCGTACTTCTCCATCAGCATGAACAGCGTTCCGACGACCTGGTTGAACATGGGGCCGAGCGATGCCGCCGGATCCTTGGGGTCGTGTATCTTCATTCCAAGGGCCGTCTGGGTGATTTTGAAGCCCCTCGCTATGGCCGTCGTCGTCAGGAATATGTCCACGCCGAAGCGAGCAACGTGCGTCTTCCAGACCTCCTCATCTTCGAGGTATACTTCCATGAGCTTTCTGCTCACTCCAAAGTCTCCACCTATCGGCTGCCTGACGTTCTTCCCGTAGAGCGAGGCCGTCATTGGGTAGGCTATGTTGTTGGTTATGGTTCCGTCCCACTTGTGCCTTATGTAGAGCGGTGCCACGAAGTCGTAGCCCTCCGCGATGGGCTTGGCGAAGCGGTATATCCACTCGGGGGTTATGCTCCTTAAATCGCTGTCAACGAAGACGAGTGTATTTGCATCTCTTTCGAGGGCGAACTCCATGAGCTCCTTCATGGCGCTTCCCTTCCCCGGGATGGGCCATCTGTAAACGAAGCTGTGAACCTCGACACCATCCGGAACCTCTGTTCTCAGCACAGCATCCCTCGTCCCATCGGTGCTTCCTCCGTCAGCGTTGACGACGATTCCCCCTCCGAAGTACTTCTTCAGCCCCTCGGCGGCCTGCTTAACGACAAAAGAGATTGTTTCCGCGTTGTTGTAACTGGGAATTCCAACGATAACCCTCATCCTTTCACCCCCATAAATTTACAACCATTTAAAGTGGTTTATTTTGAAAAAGGTTATATACTTTTTGCTCCCACAATCTTCGGGGATTCCTATGGAGCTGAAGGTAGGTGTAATAGGCTGCGGAAACATATTCAACCTCGCCCACAAAAACGCCCTCAAGGTTATGGAGGGCACGAGGGTCGTCGCATGCATGGACATTGACGGAGAACGGGCCCGCGAGGGCGCGAGGGAGTTTCGGGCGAAGGCGTTCACGAGTCTCGACGAGTTTTTAGATACAGACGTGGACATTGTGGAGATACTGACTCCGACGTACACCCACGCAGAACTGGCAGTTGCGGCTCTCAAGGCGGGAAAGCACGTGATAGTGGAGAAGCCGATAGCCCTCACCGTTGAAGAGGGCGAAAGGATGATAAAAACCGCCGAAAAGAGAGACCTGCACCTCTTCGTTGGCCACGTGAGGCGGTTTGACAAGAGATGGATGCAGATGAAGGAGGTCATAAAGAAGCGCAACATCCTCCCCATGCACATCAGAAAGGCCGAAGTCCAGAACCTCCCCTTCCCCCGGGATTACTGGTACTGGGACGAGAACAGGAGCGGCGGTGTCGCCGTTGACCTCGGAGTCCACGTCACGGACTTCCTGCGCTGGTTCTTCGAGAGCGAACCGGTGAGCGTCTACGCCGTTGGGAAGGCCATAAAGGAGGAGGCGAGGGCAAACGGCACCTTTGACCACTTCCTAATGATGATCTCCTTTGAGGGTGGGAAGACGGGCATAGCCGAGGTCAGCTGGGCGTACCCGTACCCCTCGCGCTACGGTGTCTTCTACCACCACGTTGACATCATAGGAAAAAACGGCAGGATACGCTACACCCCGCTGGATACCCCTGTGGTCGGCGTCGCCAAGGCCAACTTCGAGATGCCCCGCTTCTCACCGCTCCTCTCGACCTTCCCGGATGCCTTCGAGAGGGAGCTGAGGCACTTCTTCAACTGCATCAAGGGGAAGGAAGAGCCTGTAGTCACTGCGGAGGATGCATTGATAGCACTGAAGATCGCTGAGAAGGCCAAAGAGAGCGCCCGCAAGGGGGAGGTGGTTGAGATATGAGGAAGCTCAACTTCGGAATAATAAGCTACGCCCACCCCCACGCCCTTCGCTTTGCCTCAACCATCGCGGGGGGCAAGCAGACGAAGCTCGTGGCCATATCCGGCGACGGCTCCAACTCTGACGTAGCGAGGGGCGAGGCCAAGAAGTACGGGGCGAGGTTCTACAGAAACTACAAGGCACTCCTGAGGGATGAGAACGTCGAGGCGGTTTACATCGCAATCGAGACATACAGACACAAGGAAATAGCCATCAGAGCCGCCGAGGAGGGGAAGCACATACTCCTTGAGAAACCCATAGCCCTGAACCTCAGGGATGCGGACGAGGTTATAAGGGCCGCTAAAAAGGCCGGCGTAAAGCTCATGCTCCCGTTCAACCCACGCTTCACAGAACCCCTGAAAAAAGCCAAAGACATGCTTGATAAAGGGGAAATAGGCCCACTGGAATACGTTCAGGCCATCTCGGAGAACGTTAAGCCCCCGATATTCCTCCAGGGTCTTGATATGGGCTGGTTCCTGGACGCGAGTAAGTCCGGCGGCGGGGGCTTCATGGACACGGCACCCCACGGTGTTGACTCCCTCCTCTGGCTCACGGGGGACCTTCCCAAGAAGGTCTACGCGGACATAGGCGCCAAGATATACGGTTTCCCTGTGGATGATATAGGCACCGCCGTCCTTGAGTTCAGAAAGGGCGTTCTTGCTGTTCTCACTGCCGGCTGGGGCAATCCGAGGGGCTACTCCTACGGCATTGAGATAAAGTACTACCTCGTCGGCAGGGAGGGCTTCCTCGACGTGAGAACTGCCTACCCGGACTTTACGGTCTACCAGGACAGGGCGGAGAAGATATACTGGGACAGGCCGGACGTCAGGGGGATTGTGAGCTCCTTCGCCAGGGCCGTCTTGAAGGACGAGGAGGTTCCAATAACCGGGGAAGATGCTAAGAAGAACCTGGCGATAATCCTAGCGGCCTACGAGTCGTCCAGAAAGGGAAAAACCGTGAAGCCCAGGGTTTAATTCCAAACTTTTACTTTTTTGTAATGCAACCACTTTCAGTGGTTCTAAACACAAATCTTATATATGTTGTTCACATAAGTCCGTTGAAGTACCTTACTTTAGGGATAGGGTGATGCCCCATGATTAGGAGGTTGTTTGGTGTTCTGTTGGCGGCGGTTGTGTTGTTCGCCGTAGTGTCCAGTGGCTGTATCTCCCCCGGAGGGGAGGAGAAGGTAACCGTGACGTTTCTGTCAACCCAGCTGAACCCGCCCGAGGAGAGGGCCTTCGTCCAGGAGGACCTTCTGAAGGGGTTTACATCGGACACAAACATCGAGGTTAATTTCGTCCCGATTTCCTACACGGACATGGTTACGAGGCTCGAGGGTGAGATGCAGACTGGAAAGGTCACCATCGACGTCATAGGTGACCTCCACGGCGGTATGGACTATATGTCCTCGAAGGGCTGGCTCGAGGACCTCAGCACGATGCCCAAGCTCGAGGGAAGGACCTTCATCAGCACCTTTGAGCAGTACTCCTACATCCGCGGCCAGAAGGCCTACGTGCCATGGATGAGCGCTACCTACGTTATGGTCGTTAACAAGGAGGCCTTCCAGTACCTGCCGGAAGGGCTTACCGAAGAGGACGTCATGAAGGGCACCGACAAGTGGACCTACGATGCCCTCCTCCAGTGGGCCAAGAACCTCAAGGAGGCCAAGGGACAGCCAGAGCTCGGCTTCCCGGCCGGACCGAAGGGACTCTTCGTCAGGTTCCTCCATGGCTACATCTATCCGAGCTACACCGGCTACCAGGCGAAGGAGTTCGACAGTCCCGAGGCCGTTGAGATGTGGGACTACCTCAAGGAACTCTGGCCCTACGTGCACCCGTCGAGCACCACCTGGGACGCCATGGCTGACCCGCTCTTGAAGGGTGAGGTTCTCATAGCCTGGGATCACACAGCGAGGATTAAGAACGCCATCGAGACCAAGCCGGACCAGTTCGTCGTTGTGCCGGTTCCGAGGGGACCGAAGGGCAGGGGATTCATAGTCGTCCTCGCCGGCCTCGCCATACCGAAGGGAGCACCGCACAAGGACGAGGCCTGGAAGCTCATAGACTACCTCACCAAGCCGGACACCCAGGTCAAGGTTCTGGAGAAGGTCGGTTTCTTCCCGACAGTTGAGGAAGCCAGCGGAAAGCTGCCCGAGGGACCGCTCAAGATACTCGCGGAGGGGGTCCAGGCCCAGGCGAGCACCGAAGATGCCCTCGTCGTCATGATACCGAACCTTGGAGACAAGGGAGGACAGTTCAAGGAGTACTACAAGCAGGCCTTCGAGAGGATAGTTCTCAACAACGAAGACCCGGCGACGGTAACCAAGGAGATCAAGCCCGACCTCATAAAGCTCTTCGAGGACGTTGGAGTGCCGGTGCCGTGAAGGAGGAGTTCCCATGAAACGGCGCTCTCTCGTTCCCTATCTTTTAATTTTACCGGCTTTCGCGTATCTGCTGTTTTTCGTTGGCTATCCCCTTGTTCAGGCCCTCTATCTGGCCTTCACCCAGAACGGTGCCCTCTCCCTTGAGGTATGGCGGAGAACCTTTAGCGATTACTACTTTTGGAGCGCGTTTAAATACACAATCCTTCTGGCGGGTATCATAGTCCCGACCCAGGTTGCCCTTGCCGTTGTTCTGGCCCTTCTAATGAACCGCGTTTTCAAGGGCAAGGACGCCGCCCTCTATGCCCTCATAATTCCCCTCACCATAAGCGACGTGGCGGCTGGTTTGATATGGTACTCCATGCTCTCCCCCTACGGTTTCATAAACAAGCTTCTCATGAACCTGGGGCTGATAAGCCAGCCGATATACGTATTCGGCTACGAATACCGCATGAGGGAGTTCTTCGCGATAGTTATAGCAGAGCTTTGGCGCTCCACGGCGATAGTCTTTGTGATAATCCTGGCCGGCCTTCAGATGATAAGCAAGGAGTACATCGAGGCTGCCGAGGTCTTCGGGGCGAGCTACTGGACGAGGCTCAGGCGCATCGTTCTGCCGCTCCTGAAGCCCAGCATCCAGAGCGCCCTCATAATAAGAACGCTCTTCGCGATGCAGATCTTCGGTATCGTCTGGATACTGGCCGGCAGGGACATCCCGGTTCTTGCCGGTGAGGGCTACTACCAGCTCACGGAGATAAAGGACGCTGGTGTTGCATCGGTCTACGCCCTCGTGATAGCGGGTCTCTCCATACTGCTCGGCGCGCTGTACATCAAGTTCCTCCGCGCTGAGTACCTGGAGGTGGGAGAATGAACGACGAGACCAAGTACGCCCTCAAAAAGGTGGGGTTCTACACCGCCGTTTTCACGGCCGCGGTCTGGATAGTGATTCCGATCATCATCTCCTTCCTCTACGCCTTCACCAGCAAGGCCGACTACTACGACCCGACCAAGATAATCCCGACGAGCTTCACGAGCGAGTACGTCCACACGATACTCTTCACCCTCGGCGCGTGGGACGGAATAAAGAACAGCGTCATAGTGGCAGTGCTCACCATCATCATAAGCTTCATCCTCGGCGTCCCGGCCGGGTACTCTATAGCCAAGTACATGTTCCCGGGCAAGGACCACATAAAGCTCTCCATAGTTGCCCTCAGGATGTTCCCGATTCCGGTCATGGCTATACCGCTCCTGGTTCTCTACATAGACCTCCATCTGGCGGATACTCTCCTTGGAGTGGCGCTGGCCCACACGGCAATGGCGCTCCCCTTCGTCGTCCTTATAACGTCGAGCATCTTCGCCGGGGTATCCAAGGAGTATGAGGAGGCCGCGATGGTGTTTGGCCTTACCAGGTTCGGCTCCTTCAGGAAGATAACCCTTCCCCTGGCCCTTCCGGGGCTGGCCGCTGCCGCTATGTTCACCTTCGTCATGAGCTGGAACGAGGTCTTCGTTGCCTCGATTCTCACCCTGAACAACAGAACCCTGCCGGCGCAGATACTCTCGATAATGGCCGGCTCCAGCGGCGGTGCCGCGCCGGACTACTACAAGTTCGCCGCGGCCTTCATAATGACCCTCCCGGCGATGCTGTTCATATTCTTCGCAAGGAAATATCTGGTCACAATGTGGGGTATAACGCTCAAGTGAGGTGTTACCATGGTAGAGGTTAAGCTTGATAGGATAACCAAAAGGTTTGGGGACTTTGAGGCGGTTAAAGAGCTCACGCTGGAGATAAAGGACGGTGAGTTCCTCGTGCTCCTCGGCCCGAGCGGCTGCGGAAAGACGACGACGCTGAGGATGATTTCTGGCCTTGAGACGCCCAGCGAAGGCAAGATATACTTCGGCGATAGAGACGTTACATACCTGCCCCCCAAGGACAGGAACATCTCGATGGTATTTCAGAGCTACGCCGTCTGGCCGCACATGAAGGTCTTCGACAACATAGCCTTCCCGCTCAGAGTGAAGAAGTATCCCGAGGACGAGATAAAGAGGCGCGTCAAGTGGGCGGCCGAACTCCTCCAGATAGAGGGTCTCCTCGACCGCTATCCAGGACAGCTCAGCGGCGGCCAGAGGCAGCGTGTGGCCGTCGCCAGGGCGATAGTGGTTGAGCCAGACGTTCTGCTCATGGACGAGCCGCTCAGCAACCTGGACGCCAAACTCAGGGTGGCGATGCGCGCCGAGATCAAGAAGCTCCAGACGAAGCTGAACGTCACGACCATCTACGTCACCCACGATCAAGTCGAGGCAATGACGATGGGCGACAGGATAGCGGTTATGAACAAGGGCCGGCTCCTCCAGGTGGGTCCCCCGACGGAGGTTTACCTCAAGCCCAACTCCCTCTTCGTGGCGACCTTCATAGGCGCTCCCGAGATGAACACCATTGACGCGACGGTTGTGGAGAACGATGGCCTCTTCCTTGAGGGGGACGGCTTCAAGATACGCCTTCCGGACGACTTCAGGGAAGTCCTCGAGGGGTACATAGGAAAGGAGGTTCTCCTTGGCGTAAGGCCCGAGCACATGACCGTGAAGGGCGTTTCGACCCTTGAGCACGTGACGAGGACTGCTGAGATAGAGGGAATCGTTGATTTCATAGAGGCCCTCGGTACGGACACGATAGTCCACGCCAAGGTTGGGGGAAACATCATCAAGATAAAGCTTCCCGGCCACATACCCCTGCCGGTTGGAGAAAAGATTAAAATAGAGATTGACCTTGACAACATCCATATCTTCGACAGAGACACGGAGAAAGCGATAATCTGAGGTCTGCCTATGGAAGAAAAGGAGATAAAAGCCCGGCTGAAAGAGTTCGGTCTCAATGAATATGAGGTCAGGGCGTATCTTACACTCATAAAGAACGGAGCGCTGACGGCAGGGGAGCTCGCGACGCTCTCGAAGGTGCCCCAGCCCAGGATATACGACGTGATAAGGACGCTCATGGCCAAGGGATTCGTCACGACGAGCCAGGGCAGGCCCAAACAGGTAATCCCCCTCAGCCCGGACAGCGTCATGGACGCTTTGAAGAGGCGCTACAATGAGCGGATTGACGAGATCAAGAGCGCTTTGGAGAAGCTCTACACTCCGAGAGGGGAGATTGGAAGCGTAACTGTCGTCAAGAGCAGGATAACGTTCGAGGAGCACGTGAAGAAGGCCATCGAGAAGGCCAGGTTTCATCTGAGCATTGCCGTTCCCAGAGAATTCCTTAGAAAAATCGGGGGACAACTCGCCGCCAAAAAGGAAGATGGCGTAAGGATAAACCTCTTCGTTTACGGCAATGGTGAGATTCCAGCGATCGCCAGCGAAATAAGGGCTAGGGAAGTTCCTGATCCGATACTCATCATCCAGGACAGAGAAGAAGGAGTTTACCTGCCCTATGAGGCGCTGACGTCGAGCAGTTCTCTACTCGGCTACGGACTCATCATAAGGGACAACAACCTCCTCTTCATGCTCAACCGCTACTTCTACCACGCCCTCTGGCCGACCGGGAGAGTAGTTTATCGCGAGGAGCGCAGGCTCAAGCTTCCGAGGGAGTACATCCACATAAGGGAGCTGGTGGAGGACATAAAGACCTTCAATCTGGAGGGGGCAAAGGTTGAGGTTATAGGGAAGTTCGTTCGCTCCAGGAAACCGGTACACCTCGTGGGCAGGGTGGTGGAGTTTTTTGAGGATGACAACAAGGTCATTTCTAACATTACCGTCAAGACCGAGGACGGAGCCAGGTACGTCGTCGGCGGCTGGAACGCGTCACTTGAGGACATCGAGGCCGAGCGGATAGTCCTTTTCGAGTGAGTTCTCTCAGGGGTGAGAAAATGGACGCCAGAACTACCGCACTGGAGATTATGCGATATGCGATTAAAAGCGCCGACCCTTACCTCGCGGTGAAAAGGAACCTTAGGATTGAGGGGAACAAACTGGTCATTTCTGGTGAGAGGTTCCCGGTTGGTGGGAAAATCTATCTCCTGGCCTTCGGCAAGGCAGCGTGCTCCATGGCGAGAGCAGTCGTTGATACCCTCGGGGAGCGTATTGAGGAAGGAGTTATCATCACGAAGTACGGCTACGCAGAGGACTGCCCGAGAACGGAAAGGCTGAAGGTCATCGAGGCCGGACACCCCGTTCCAGACGAGAACTCCCTCTTGGGCGGAAAGCTCGGACTCGAACTGGCCGAGAAGGTTGGGGAGAATGACATCCTCCTCGTCCTTATCTCCGGTGGTGGGAGTGCGCTCTTCCTTCTCCCTGAGGAGGGAATAACACTGGAGGACAAGATCGGGACGAACGAGCTCCTCCTGAAGAGCGGGGCAAAGATATACGAGATAAACACTGTGAGAAAGCACATCTCGGCAGTCAAGGGCGGCAAGCTGGCGAAGCGCGTGAGGGGTAGGGTGATAAGCCTGATCCTCTCGGACGTCGTCGGCGACCCGCTTGAGGCGATAGCATCGGGCCCGACCGTGAAGGACCCGACCACCTTCCAAGACGCCTACCGGATTTTAAAGCTCTACGGGGTCTGGGAGAAGCTTCCGAAGAGCGTTAAGAGACACATCGAGCTGGGACTGGGGGGGAAGGCGGAGGAAACCCTCAAGGAAGACCTCCCGAACGTCCACAACTTCATAGTTGGAAGCAACACCCTCTCCTGCGAATCTGCCCTGGCGAAGGCGAAGGAGCTCGGCTACAACGCCCTGCTTCTCACAACGACCCTAGAAGGCGAGGCCAGGGAGATAGCCCTGGCGATAGGCTCGATAGTCCAGGAGATAGCAAAATACGACCGCCCGGTTCCAAAGCCGGCCGTCCTAATAGCCGGCGGCGAGTGGACTGTGACCATTGAGGGAAAGGCCGGCCTCGGCGGGCCGAATCAGGAGTTTGCCCTGAGTATCGCCAGAAAGATATATGGATTAAACGCCGTGGTTCTGGCGGTTGATACAGATGGAACGGACGGGCCAACCGATGCTGCCGGCGGGATAGTCGACGGGAAAACGCTTGGACTTCTCAGGGAAGCCGGGGTGGACGTCGAGGAAGTCCTCAGAAGGCACGACGCCTATAACGCGCTGGAAAAGGCCGGCGCACTCCTCAGGACTGGACCAACTGGAACCAACGTGAACTCGCTGGTGGTGGCGGTCATCCCGAAGGGACGCCAGTAGATTCACAGCTCTATGAACTCCCAGCCTTCCCTGTGGGTCTCTATCCCCTCCGCCTTCACGCGTAGGGCCCTTATCTCCTTCTTCAGTCCCCACAGGAACCCTTCAAAGGCCTCATCATCGGTCAGAACCTCGTAGCTTTCCGGGTACTCATCGCGGAGGAGTTCCTGGAATTCCCTTCCCGATGCACGGAGGTTGAGCACTTCGAAGAAGTAGCAGTCCGCGAAGCCCCTCGTGTCCTCCACTATGGCGGAAACGTCCGTTATCTCTGGAATTATCGGGCTGACGAAGACGTACGTTTTCAAGCCCGCCTCGTGGAGTTCCTTAAGGGCGTTAACCCTCGCCTCGTGAACTGGTGTCAGCGGTTCAAACAGCCTCTTTTCTCTCCCCCTAAAGCCGTTTATCGTGAGGCCGACCTCTATCGTCCGGAACTCCTTGAAAATGTCGATGTCCCTGGTTACCAGGGGGGACTTGGTGAGCACCGAAAGTTCGTTCCGCTTGTCCATGTACCTCAACACCCTTCTCGTAAGCTTTAGCTCGGCCTCTATCGGCTGATACGGGTCGCTCACCGTTGACATGACGACGCTCCCAGAAACGTGCTTTCTCGCCAGGTCGGGTGCGTTGGTCTTGACCTCGACCCAGCTCCCCCATCTCCCGTAGTCCTTCCACCTCGTCAGAAACTTGGCGTAGCAGTACTCGCATGCGAAGGCACAGCCGACGTACTGGTTGACCGCCCACTCCACGCCCGGAATCTTCGATTTGGTGTAGATGCTCTTGGCGCGCCTCTCTATAACCCGAACCTTCATAAGGACTTTTTGTCCATTCTCCTTAAAAGGTGAGCGGCATGAGGTTGAGGGTTCGCCGTCGGCCGGTTAAGTATGCAAGGCTCGAGGTAAGGCCGGACGGAACGGTTGTTATCACCGCCCCTGATGGCTTCGATGTCGATAACCTGATCGAGAGGCACCGCGGCTGGCTCGAGGGCAAGCTGGCCGAGATAGGTGAGCTCAGGGAGATTGCGGAGTCAGGTTTTCCCATCAACGGTGAGTTCTATCAGGTCATCCACGGGAGAAAGCCCAAGGTTCACGAGCGGTTCAAGACCGTCGTCCTCTCCCCCAACCCCAACGATGTGGTCGACTGCCTGAAGAAGATCCTCCGAAGGGAGCTCCTGCCCCTCGTTGATTCCTACGCCCGCAGGATGGGGGTGGAACCGGGAAAGGTCTACATCAGACATCAGAAGAGCCGATGGGGGAGCTGTTCCCCCAAGGGGAACCTGAACTTCAACGTTCGCCTCATAGCCCTCCCCCGGGAGCTTAGGGAGTACGTTGTAATCCATGAGCTCGCCCATCTGAAGCACATGAACCATTCAAAGGCCTTCTGGGAGCTCGTGGGGGAGTTCTACCCGGACTACAAAAACGCCAGAAAGGAGCTTAAGAAGTGGTGGAGCATCATAGAGCTCAATCCCTACTGGCGCTTTCTGAGCGGGGAGGATTACCAAGGATGAGCCGTCTGGTTAGGTCTTTCAGGGTGACCAAGACGGGTATGTACAGCACGAACGCCGCAAGCCGGCTGAGACCGTCGAGCGCTGTGCCGTCGAGGGCGAGAGCTTCTGGGTTCCAGTAGGACACCGGCGACTGTCCCCACGGCGGAAGCGACTTCAGAAGGTCGAAACCCTTCACCATGCCGGATACGGCAAGCAGCGTCCACTGCAGAAGGCTCACGTCAAGGGCCGCCAGCAGGGCAAAGTACTGGATATTGACAACTTTGCTCAGGCCCAGCATCGCCACTACACCGCCGGTGAGGGCTTCTTTCTCGTTAATGTCGCCGTTCCAGGCTTTTCTGTATAGATGAATGAGCCCGTATACGAGGGGCAGGGTGAGGAGTATGCCGGTCATGACGCCTACCTCGGGTGGAAGCGACGAAGGCGGCTCCACCGGGATGAGTATGCGGCGGATGGCTCCCCCAAGCAGAGGAATACCGAAGAAACCGTAGTTCATGGCGAACCTCGCGGCGTGGAAGCCGAGTACCGCCTTTAGGTATCCCCCGGGACTCTCGAGCAGGAACGGCGCCGAGATGGCGAGCCCAATTATGGCCGCGGTCGTCATGAACCTCGGGATATCCTTTCTCCTCCTCGGCGTTAGCAGGACCGCCAGGAGGATAATGGGTGCGTACTGCTTTGTAAGGGTCGACAGTGCTGCATAAACCCCCGCTCGCTCTATTCTCCTTTTCTCCAGCTCAACGTACGACTCCAGCATAAGGCCAACGGCCAGGGCATCGAAGTGCCCCCTGAACGGGCCGATGTAAAGCAGGAGAGGGTTGAACAGGAGCAGAACCGCCCTTTTTGCGTCCCCGCTCATCCGGTAAACCGCATGGGAGAGCACCAGGCTCCCCAGGAGTGCCGGGACTTTAAGGGCGAGCCTCGCTGCGAGGGGGGACAAGTCGAGTGTATAGAAAGGGGCCACGAGGAGGAAGGGGATCGGCGGATACGAGTACCACATCTCGCACATACTTATCTCGCACCAGCTGTACGGGCTGGTTCCGAACCTGGCGAAGGTAAACGCTGAGACCGCTAGAACGTGGCCGTCCATGTAATGGTAACCCAAGAAAGAAAGTGCCATCTGGAGTATTATTCCCCCGACCGCCGCGAGTTTTAGTCCCCTATCCATCGAAGATCGGGTAATATAGCTCGCAAAAGATATTAAGTTTTTGGGAAAACCCTGACTGGTGTGGCGCAGTGGACTTAAGGGATGTCCTCAAACTCCTCGCACTGATGGCCGATGAGATTATCGTTGGCGTTTTCATCTTCCTGATACTCCCGGAGATAGGTGTGGAGATTCCCCTCTGGGCTGGATTGCTCGTGATAGCTGCCCTCCTGGCCAAGGATTTCCTCATAGCTCCATTCGTTCTTGGAGGTGGGGCGAACAAAAAGCCCGAGGTGGGTCCCGAGAGGCTGATAGGGAGAACCGCCCTCGTTGTCGAAGACCTTTCTCCAGAAGGAGTCGTTAAGCTCGATGGCGAGCTCTGGAAGGCGGAGTGTTTAAACGGAACCGCTGGAATGGGTGAGAAGGTTAAAATAGTCTCAGTCATGGGCACTAAGGTGCTCGTGGAACGCCGAGGGTAGCAAGAACCGCCGCGAGCTCTTCGGGCTTGTTGGTCGTGAATGAGACCGTCCATCCCTTCTTCTGTCGTATCGTGACGCAAGCCCTTCCGGGCAGGGTGAAGTGAATCGTCCCGTAGCAAGAGGTCCAGCCTTCCCGAACCTCAAAGCTCGCAATGTTTTCGATGGGAACAGTCTTCCTGACTATGAGTCCGATGATGCCTCGTATCCTCAGCTCGCGCTCGTCTATCTCGATTTTAATTGCCATCACGTCCAGGAGCAGAACCGTAACTCCAATTGTGGTCGCGAGCATTATCTCAACGCCTTCGCCCGCCTGATACGTCGCGTAGAGGCCCGCGAACATCGCGAGGATTGGAATCAGCATGATGACCTGGAATATCCTGCTCGTCAGGGTCTCCTCGTAGAGCGCCATGCTCTCACCGAAGAAACTTCTCGGTTAGAGCTTTAAAGGTTGGCTTCCAAACCTATGGGGTGGTGCGATGGTAAGGATAATGCCGGTTGACCGGTTGAGCGACGATGACGTTAGGGAAATCCTGACGAAGTACAAAAAGATCGCCCTCGTGGGCGCTTCACCGAAGCCCGAGCGCGACGCGAACGATGTTATGCGCTACCTCCTCGAGCACGGCTACGAGGTTTACCCCGTGAACCCCCACTACGATGAAGTCCTTGGAAGAAAGTGCTATCCGAGCGTTCTCGATATCCCCGACGAGGTAGATATAGTCGACCTCTTCGTGAGGCCCGAGTTCACGATGGACTACGTCGAGCAGGCGATGGAGAAGGGGGCAAAGGTCGTCTGGTTCCAGTTCAAAACGTACAACAGGGAGGCGTTCAAAAAGGCCAAGGAGGCCGGCCTAACCGCGGTTGCCCACCGCTGCATAAAGCAGGAGCACGCGAGGCTCCTTTAGCCCCGATACCTCAGCACGTGGATGTCCCTGACGAGTTTGTGCCTCTCCTCGTAGTCGGTGTACCTTCCAACGACCTCGAAGCCGAGCTTGGTCAACCACTTCCTCTCCTTTCTATATATTCCCCCGCCGCTCAGCCTGTAGGCGGGGAAGACGAAGACCACCTTTCCGTTCCTCTTGAGGACATCGCCGAAGCTCTCGAAGACGGGGTAATAGAGCCGGTCCAGCTCGTTGGCGAGCTTTATCGCCTCGCCCCTGCTGGGATTCCTTTTGAGGGGCTTTCCGAGATAGGGTTCCGTAACCACCGCGTCGAACCTCTGGCGGAAGCACCGCCTCAGCTTCCTCGCGTCGCAGACCTCGAGGTGGGCGGAGCCCCTCGGGCGGAACTCCTTCCTGAGCCATGCGAGGTTCTTCTTGGCGTCCCGTATTCTCTCCGGGTCTCGGTCGCTTCCGTGGGCACTCAGCCCCTGGAGGACGAACTCCTGAACTATCGTCCCTATTCCGCAGAAGGGGTCGAGGAAAGAGCCCTTCCTCACCTCCGTCAGGTTCACCATTATCCTCGCGAGCCTGGGCGGGATGGAAAGGATGGGCCTCTGAACGGGCCTCTCCACGTCGAGCTTCTTCAGCTCAAACGGGTCTGTAACCTTCACGGTCTCGCCGACCCAGAAGCTCCCGTCCTCACGGAAGAGGAAGACGAAGTCCTTAACTTCTGGAAAGCCCTTGAGGATGAGCTCCGCTGGCATGGCATAAACTCTGGCGGGTTTGAAGAACTTTGAGGAGCCTTCCGCCTTGAACTCCCTTTTTATCGCGCTTCCCAGCTTCCTCCAGAGCCTCCAGTCGCTCTCACCGTAGAGGCTGACCGTGAAGAGCCTCGCGTATTCGAGGTCGCCTATGGCATCCTCTCCTTCGCCGACTATCCGGACCAGTTTGAGTGAGCCCCCCAGCCAGTGGAAGTACCTCTCCACCGCGGTGGATGACTCGAATACCAGCCAGTCCCGCGCGGACTCGATAACTCTAACTTTAAGGTTGAACCTTCTGGTGAATGCATAAAATTCTGCCTCACTGAGGCGTGGATTTTTGCCAAATATCGCCGCGTACATGGTCGCATCCTTCGAGGGAGCCCTTAAAAACGTTCCGAGGGTTAGGTTAATAAGATGTGATGTGCAATAAAGAATAAGGGTGATGTGTAAAATCCACAACTGTACGGGGGATATGTGGCATGATTGTCAAGGAAATCCTCGCCTCGGTTGAGGCGATTCCAGACCCCTATATAAAATCGGTAACGTACGCTAAAATAGGTGAGAGGCTTGCCAAGGCCAGGGACGGCAGTTATAAAGCCGCGTTTCTAAAGGCTCTTGAGACGGCGAAGGAGATAGAGGATCCCGTGAAGATGTTCCGGGCGCTCCTGTCGGTCGGTTATTCTCTCGGTAGGGCGGGTCTCAAGTCTTCCAAGAGGATATACCAGGGTGTTCTTGAGGACTCCCGCGTTCTCCCCACACCCCAGAGGGACGTTATAATGAGAACCGCCGCGGCGTACATGCTTGCCTTGGGGGAGGTGGCCGAGGCAATCCTCTACGCGCTGGAGGTGAACGACCGCACCCTCAGGAACGAGATTCTTCTCGAGATTATCCGGGCCAACACGAAGATGATTGGGCGGGAGCAGCTAAAGGCCGCCTCTCGCATCAGGAAGAGCAAACTTGCCCTTGAGTACATCGACGGTGAGCCCTACCGCTCCAAGGCCCTTCTTGAGCTGATCAAGGCATACCTAGCCCTCGGGAGCTACGAAAACGGAATCTCGCTGATACTGGAGATAGGGGTGAAGGAGTGGGCGAGGCACGCCTTCAAGGAGGTGGCCTTCTACCTGAAGGATCGGGAGGTGCTCGGTCACTACATAGATTCCCTTGAGGCCGTCGCCAACGGACTGATTGAGAAGTTTGGGGAGGAGTTCACCGAGGAGCTTGCCCTCGCATTCGCCTTAAGCGGCGAGGGAGTTTCCGCCGCCGAGCTTATACGGCGCCTGGAGAACAGCGATGAGGTGTTTGTTAAACTCGCTCTGGACCTCCTGGAAAGGGATCACAACGTTCTCCCGGCTTTCATATCGCCCCTTGAGGACGATGAGGCGGAACTCGTCGGGAAGGCCGTGATGAACCGCATCCTGGAAAGGCCCGAGCTCGGGGGATGGGAGGTAGTCGGGGCCATAGGCAAGAGCACGTCCAGCGAGGAGGTATGGGCCAAGATCGCCCGCTACTACGTCATTGCGGGCGAGCTGGAGGGTGCTATGAAGGTTGGAAGCCTGCTGAGGGACGAGAGGCTTCGCTCGATAGTCATGGCCGACATCGCCCACCATCTGGTCAAGAATGGGGATATTGAGCGTGCCATCGATGCCGCCCTCGAGGTTCGCGACCCCAAATTCTCTTCGATCCTTGTCTCCGAAATCCTGATAAAAGCTCTCGAACAGGAGCTTCCGGGGAGGGTTAAGCAGTGGAACGGCTCAAAGCACTGAGGAAGTCGAGGAGCAATCGGGTGGAGTTTATAGCGGACATGATCTCCCTTCTCCTGGCCGACAAGGAGCTGTACTCCGACGAGGTTCTTTTCAGGGATGCGGTTGAGGAGATATACTCCACCCTGCGCTCGGAGGTCACCGAGAAAGGCAGAAGAGACCTCGTCGATGCCTACGAGCTGGCGGTTCTCCTCAAGGCGGTAGTGTCCGGCAGGGTTAAGGGTGCCGAGGAGCTGCTGGTGGAGATCAGAAAGAACCTGCCCGGGTGATGGCATGCTCTTTGAGATTGAGGTTTCCACGGAGGAGAGGCTCCAGATAGTTGATATAACCCCCGAGGTCCAGAGGCTGGTCTATCGCTCAGGGGTTAAACATGGCATCGCCGTCGTTTTTGTCAGACACACAACCACCGGTCTCCTTATAAACGAGGCTGAAAGCGGGCTTCTTCGGGACATTAAAGCTCGGATGAAAGAGCTGGTTCCTGAGGGTGCCGGCTACGCCCACGACCGCATAGACAGCAACGCCCACGCACACCTGCGGGCGACCCTCTTCCTGAACCCCGAGGTCGTCGTTCCCATAGACGGGGCCGAGCTCCAGCTCGGGACCTGGCAGCGGATACTCTTCATCGAGCTGGACGGCCCGAGGCGCAGGAAGGTTCAGGTCATGGTGTGTCCATGTCCGGAGTTCCCTGGGGAGTAACACGCATTCAAACGTACTGGGCGTAGTACGCCAGTCTCTTGATTAGCTCGTTGAACCCCTCGTAGGTGACCAGAGAGAGGGGTATCGCATCCTGCTCAAGGCGCTTCTTTATTATCCGCCTTATTTCCTCCACCCTCTCCGGTGGGACGAGGTCTATCTTGTTGATGACAACGATTATCGGCTTCTCGTAGCGGAACTTGAGCATGTGGTGGAGCTTCTCCATGCCCCTGTGCAGGCCGACGGTGGCATCGACCATGTGAATGACTATATCCGCGGAGACTATCTCGTCAATTATCTCCCGGAACCTCTCCTCGCTCAGGACCTTGCCCCTCAGCTCCCTCTGGGGGTCGAAGAGGCCGGCGGTGTCTATGAGCACGAACTCATCGGCTCCTCCGAGGGGGTTCTTCATGCTCTTCGGTATCTTGAGCTTTCCGAAGCGTTTTCTGATTACACCCTTGGTCGTTCCTGGGAGGTTCTCCACCTCCGAGATTTTGCCCCCGATTAGAGCATTCATGAGCGTTGACTTGCCGGCGTTCTCGGCACCGATAATCGCAACCTTTATCATACCTTCACCCCCAAATAGGATAAGACCACGCCTCTATAAAGGTGATGAACATGCCCAAGCGGGTTAAACTCGGTCATCATTACTATTACATCGTTACGGTTGATGAGCTTCATTCCGGTGGTTTCAGGGGTAAGAACGTTGTCATCGAGGGCACCATCGAGGACAAGCCCCTTGTGGAGTTCCTTCCCATGGAGTTACCTGGTTACCGCACGACCTTTAAAGTTTCCGGCCTCAGGGTGGAGTTTTCGGGAAGTCCGTGCCTCGGAAAGGGCGAATGGGTGAAGGTCTACGGCCGCTTCCTCGGCGACTGCATAATGGCGAGTGCCATCGAAACCGAAAGGGCGGTTTTCACAACGGAGGAATGAAAATGTCTCTTCTCGACCTTTTTATCGAGGCTGGAAACCTGAAAAAACTTCCCAGAACGGGCTGGCTCCTCCGGGGCGTTTCAAACCCCGAGAGCATAGCGGACCACAGCTACCGCGTTGCCCTGATAACTCTCTTTCTGGCCGACGAGCTGAGGGCGAAGGGCGTTGAGATAGACGTTGAGCGGGCCCTCAAGATAGCGGTTCTCCACGACCTCGCCGAGGCGAGGGTCACCGACATACCCCTGACGGCGCAGTACTACCTTGACAAGGGCAAGGCCGAGAAGAAGGCCGCGATGGAGCTTTTCATAAAGACCCCAAACCCGAGGGAGTACTTCAGGCTCTGGCGCGAGTACGAGGAGGGTCTCAGCTTGGAGGGCAGGCTGGTTAAGTTCGCGGACAAGCTGGAGATGCTGGTTCAGGCCCTCGAGTACGAGAGGGCCGGCTTCAGAGACCTCGACGAGTTCTGGGGCGCGCTGGATTCCCTCCGGGAGAGCGAGTTCTACGGGCACTTCCGGGAGCTCGTGGAGGAGCTTGCGGGGATAAGGGGAAAGGTTAAATAGTTGTAAGGCGATTAGTCTAATCATGATGCAACAATTCATCGATAGGAGGAGCGAACTTGAAGCCCTGGAAAGGGCTTTTGAGGGTGATAAAGCTGAGCTGATAGTGATTTACGGCAGGAGGAGAGTTGGGAAGACTGCCCTCATCTTGAAAGCGGTGGAGGGATTTCATCACCTCTACTTCCTGGCCGATGAGAGGAGTGAAAACGAAAATCTCTCCGAGTTCAGGAAAAAGGTTGCGGGGTTTCTGGGTGATGACCTCATCGCCCGCTCGAATCTTGGCTGGCTTGAGCTGTTTCAGCTCCTTGCGGAGCGGGGAGATGGTGTGGTCGTTATAGACGAGCTTCCCTACCTCGTTGAGGCGAACCCGGCGTTCCCTTCCCTTCTCCAGAAAGCATGGGATCTTCATCTCCAGAACTCGAAAATCAAGCTCGTCCTCGTCGGTTCGTCCATTGGGATGATGGAAAGGCTCCTTGGGCACAAAAGTCCGCTTTATGGTCGCAGAACCATGCAGCTCGACGTGACACCCCTGAAATACTGGCACGTTCCGGAGTTTCTTCCCGCTTATTCTCCGGAGACCTGGATGATGGTTTACGGCGTTGCCGACGGGATACCCCTGTATCTGAATCAGTTCGATGGGAACTCCTCCTTCTGGGAAAACGTTGAGAGGCTCTTCCTTCGGAAGGAAAGCCCGCTCTACACTGAGGCTGAATTCCTGCTGAGACAGGAATTCCGGGAACCCGCGCGCTACTTCTCGATACTCAAAGCCATAGCCTTTGGAAAGACCAAGTTCGGCGACATCGTGAACTTCACGGGCTTCGACAGGGGTACTGTCTCGCGCTACCTCGACAACCTCGCGAGGATTCGTGTGATCAGAAAGGTTTACTCGGCCTTTGAGCCGGAAACGAGGAGAAACAGGCGCTACGAGTTTGCCGACAACTACTTCCGTTTCTGGTTCCGCTTCGTTTATTCAAACAGGGAAAGAATCGAGCGGGAGCTTTACGGTGATGTTTTGGGGAGCGTCAGGCGGGATTTTGACCACTACATGGGTCCAGTCTTTGAAAAGGCTGCCTTGGATTTCCTGTGGAGAAAGTTCGCATTTGAGAGGGGAGGTAGATGGTGGCGAAAGGGCGAGGAGATCGACTTCGTCGGCCTGAAGGGTGAAACCGCGTACTTCTTCGAGGTCAAGTGGGGCACTTTAAGCCATCGAGAGGCCCTTGGGGTTCTTAAAAGGCTTGAGGAAAAGGCCAAGAACGTCAAAACGGGGGTGGAGAAAAGGCGCTTTGGCATCGTTGCCAGGAGCGTTGAGGGCAGGGAGGAATTTGAGGAGGAAGGCTTCATCATCTTTGAGCTTGGCGATCTCTTTATCGGAGCCCAGCGATGAGGGTCTTTCAATCCCTCAATCGACAAGGCCACAGTCTTTCTTCACCCGGGAAAACAAAACCGTTAACGTTAATTCTTTTGTTTGCTCAAAATGTTTAAATACACTATTGTGCCCATTCCCCTGGGGGTTACAATGAAGTGGCGAGGCATCCCTCTGATTACACTCCTCATGCTCTCCGTTATCGCGGCGGGCTGCATAAACGGCTCTGAGAACTCAGGGCTTAAAGAGACAACCCTCGTGGTCTTCCACGCGGGTTCGCTGAGCGTACCCTTCCAGCAGCTTGAGAAGGAGTTCTCGGATTACGCTGAGAAGAACCTCGGTTACAGGGTGACCTTCCATGACGAGGCGGATGGGAGCGTTAAGACAGTGAGGAAGGTGACAGACCTCGGGAAGAAGGCGGACATGGTTGCCGTCGCGGACTACACCCTCATTCCCCAGCTCATGATTCCCGATTACGCGGACTTCTACGTGCTCTTCGCGACGAACGAAATAGTCATCGCCTTCACGGAGAAGAGCAAGTACGCCGACGAGATAAACTCGGACAACTGGTATGAAATCCTCGCGAGGCCGGGCGTCACCTTCGGCTTCTCAGACCCGAACCAGGACCCCTGCGGCTACCGCTCGGTCATGGTCATGAAGCTGGCCGATTACTACTACGACAAACCGGTATTCGAGACCTTAGTCGAGAAGAACACGAACATATACTTCAACGGGAGCATGGTGGTCGCCCCCAAGGATATCCAGATAAAGAACGATAAGGTCGTCATAAGGCCGAAGGAAACCGATTTGACCGGCCTCGTCGAGAGCGGAAGCCTCGACTACTTCTTCATCTACAAGAGCGTGGCAGAACAGCACAACCTGCGCTACATCACCCTCCCGAACGAGATAAACCTCAAGGACTTCAGCAAGGCCGACTACTACGGCCAGGTGAGCATCTACATCGGCTCCACCGGCAAGGTCATCAAGGCCAAGCCCATCGTTTATGGGGTCACCGTTCCGAAGGACGCGCCCAACAGGGAGCTGGCGATGGAGTTCCTCAGATACCTCCTGGGCGAGAACGGCAGGCGGGTCTTCCAGGAGAACCACCAGGACTTCATCTGGCCGCCGGTTGCCTTCGGCAACGTTCCGGATGAGATCAAGGACGAGGTCAAGGTTGAGGGGTGAGGTTTTTATTTCCTCTTTCCAACTCTATGGGGATCGCCATGGGGACGAGGCACGACTACACACTCTACTTTTTCGCCGCGATCGGGAGCTTCCTGGTGGTTTACATAGCCCTGCCCCTGCTTGTTATACTGGCTAAGCAGGCCTCCGACTTGGGCATGCTCGTTAAGACCCTTCACGACGCCTACGTTATCGAGGCCCTCAGGAACTCCCTCCTTACAGCGACGGCGACAGCTCTCATAGCTCTCCTCTTCGGCGTCCCCCTCGGCTACGTTCTCGCGAGGAACGAGTTTCCGGGGAAAAGCCTCGTCCAGGCTCTGGTTGATGTCCCAATCGTCATTCCGCACTCCGTAGTTGGAATAATGCTCCTCGTCACCTTTTCGAGCGCGATCCTCGACAGCTACACGGGTATAATCGCGGCGATGCTCTTTGTCTCCGCCCCGTTCACGATAAACGCCGCGAGGGACGGCTTCCTTGCGGTCGACGAGAAGCTCGAGCACGTCGCCAGGACCCTCGGCGCCTCAAGGCTGAGGGCCTTCTTCTCGGTTTCGCTCCCGATGGCGTTTCCGGCCATAGCGAGCGGGGCCATAATGACGTGGGCTCGCGCTATAAGCGAGGTGGGTGCGATACTCATCGTTGCGTACTACCCGAAGACGGCCCAGGTTCTCGTCATGGAGTACTTCAACAACTACGGTCTGAGGGCATCGAGACCGATTTCCGTTATCCTCATCGTGATGAGCCTCACCGTTTTCGTTATCCTGCGCTGGCTCGTGGGGAGGAAGGCCAATGCTTGAGGTAAAGTCCGTTTCCAAGGACTGGAAGGAGTTCCGGCTGAGGGAGATAAGCTTTGACGTGAGTGAGGGGGAGCACTTCATAATCCTCGGCCCGAGCGGGGCCGGGAAGACGGTGCTCCTTGAGATAATAGCGGGCATAATCGAACCCGACGCCGGGAGTGTCCTTCTCAACGGTGAGGACATAACCCACTGGCCGCCGGAGAGGCGCGGCCTCGCCTACATCCCCCAGAACTACGCCCTCTTCCCCCACATGAGCGTCTTCGACAACATAGCCTTCGGGCTTAAGCTCCGTAGGGTTCCGAGGGCAGAAATCGAGAGAAAAGTTAAGGAAATAGCCGGGGTTCTGGGCATAGCCCACCTTCTCCACAGAAAGCCGAAAACGCTGAGCGGCGGGGAGAGCCAGCGCGTGGCCATAGCCAGGGCCCTCGTTGTGGAGCCCGAGCTTCTGCTCATGGACGAGCCCTTCGCGAACCTCGACGTTCAGACGAGGGGGAAGCTCATCAACGAGATGAAGCGCTGGAAGCGGGAGCTCGGCTTCACCGCGCTGCACGTTACCCACTCCTTCGAGGAGGCGGTGGGCCTGGGCGACAGGGTGGGCGTTATGCTCGATGGGAGGCTCATCCAGACCGGCTCCGTTCGGGACGTCTTTTCGAGACCATCTAGTGAAGAAGTCGCGCGGTTCCTCGGCTTCGAGAATATCATAGAGGGCACCGCGGAGGGAAGGATCCTGAGGAGCAACGGCGTCGAGATAGAGCTTCCGGCGGAGGCGAGGGGAAGGGTTCGCGTTGGCCTGAGGCCCGAGGACATAATCCTCTCGCTGGAGCCCATTAGAACGTCCGCGAGGAACGAGTTCAAAGCCCTGGTCGAGTCGGTTGAAGAACTCGGCCCCCTCGTCAGGGTTCATCTGAGAATCGGCGGCCTGTATCTGAGGGCGTTCATAACCCGCTCCTCGATGCTGGAGATGGGAATAACGAAGGGACGGGAGGTCTACGTCAGCTTCAAGGCGAGCGCCCTTCACGTCTTCTGAGACCCGTTTTTGGCATCGTGTAAAGCCTACTCTCCCAAAGTCTGGCCTCCTCCGGGCAGTCAAGCCTCTCCACAAAAGGCTTGATGTCGACGACCGGCGTGCCGTCAAAGGCATCGATCTCGTCTATGTAGAGCCTCCCTTTTTCTATGCGGTGTATCCTGACGGTGTAGAGCGCTATGGGGTTGGGTCTGACGGGCGAACGGGTGGCAAAGACTCCCCTGAGCGGGTTCTCCAGGTTCCCGCGCGGGTGCACTTTGAGAACCCCTCTTCCCTTCTGCCTGTCGCTCTCGTGAAACCAGAGGATCAGCTTTATCCAGTCATCTTCGTTGAGGCCTTCTACCGCTTCCCAGAACTCGGGGAGGATCTCGATGAAGGTCTCTTCGTTTTTCTGGACATATCCGACCGGGACGAGTTTGAAGGGTTCGAAGTTCATTGTCAACACCCGAAAAGAAAAGGGGAATCAGGTCCCGTGCTCCCAGCTCTCCAGGTATTTCCTCTGCTCCTCGGTGAGCTCCTCGATTTTTATCCCCATCGAGGCGAGCTTTATCCTTGCCACCATCTCGTCTATCTCCCTCGGGAGCACGTAGACCTTTGGCTCAAGCCTCTCGTGGTTGTTCAGTATGTATTCGGCCGCCTTCGCCTGAAGGGCGAAGCTCATGTCCATTATCTCCGCAGGGTGGCCGTCGGCGGCCGCCAAGTTGACCAGCCTGCCCTCGGCGAGCAGGTAGAGCCTCCTTCCGTCCGCCATCCTGTACTCGGTTATGTTCGGCCTCGGCTCGCTTATCTCGACGGCCAGCTCCTCGAGGTCCGGTTTGCTTATCTCGACGTCGAAGTGGCCGGCGTTGGCCATTATGACGCCGTCCTTCATGACCTCGAAGTGCTCCCGCCGTATGCAGTTGATGTCGCCCGTCGAGGTGATGAAGATGTCGCCCACCTTCGCCGCTTCCATCATGTTCATGACCAGGAACCCGTCCATCCTCGCCTCCAACGCCCTAATCGGGTCGACCTCCACGACTATGACAGTCGCGCCGAGACCGCGGGCGCGCATGGCTATGCCCCTGCCGCACCAGCCGTAGCCGACAACGACGACGTTCTTACCCGCTATCAGCAGGTTGGTGGTTCTCAGAATTCCGTCCCACGTTGACTGGCCGGTGCCGTAGCGGTTGTCGAAGAGGTATTTGGTGTAGCTGTCGTTCACCGCTATTATCGGGAACCTCAGAACGCCGTCTTTCTCCATGGCACGGAGCCTTATGACGCCCGTTGTAGTCTCTTCGCTCGCTCCCCAGAGTCCGTCTATCAGCTCGGTTCTCTCCTTCAGCACCGTCGAGACCATGTCCGCGCCGTCGTCTATGATTATGTTCGGTTCTATGTCAAGCGCCTTGTGCATGAACTCGTAGTACTGCTCCCTGTCCTCCCCGCGGATCGCGTAGACCTTTACCCCTGCCTTAGCTAAAGCCGCGACAACGTCGTCCTGTGTCGAGAGCGGGTTGCTTGCCGCCGCCGAGACCTCCGCACCGGCCGCCTTAAGGGTGAGAAGCAGAAAAGCCGTCTTCATCTCAAGGTGCAGCGTCGTCGCGATTCTGACACCTTTGAAGGGTTTCTTCTCCTCAAAGTCCTTCCTTATCGTCTGGAGAACCGGCATAAAGCGCGAAACCCAGTCTATCTTTTTCTCGCCGCTGGGGGCCAGGGCGATGTCCTTAACGCAGTAATCCCTCGTGCAGTCCATCATCATCACCGCAGGGTTTTTAATCTGGAGGGTTAAAAAGGATTGGTGTCGCTATGATAATCGACCTCTCCCTCCCCATCTCGGAGAACACCCCGGTTTATCCGGACGACCCGCCCGTGAGCCTGAAGCTCTGGGCCGTCATCGACAGGGACGGCTACTACATGAACGTTCTCAAGATGGGCGAGCACACCGGGACTCACGTCGATGCGCCGGCGCACTTCGTGCCCAGGGGGAAGACCATCGACGAGATGCCGCTTGAGAAGTTCATCGGAGAGGGCATCGTTCTGGACGTCAGGGATGGGGATGGGCCTGTAGGACTCGACGAGATTCCCGACGGCGGCTACTTTGGAAAGATGGTGCTTTTCCTGACGGGCGGCAGGGAGCTCTCCCCGGAGGTGGCGCTGTTTCTGGTGGCGGAGGGTGCAAGGGCCGTCGGGACTGATGCCATGAGCATCGGCGACGACGCCGTTCACAAGATACTCCTGAGCGCTGAGGTGCCTGTGTTTGAGAACCTGGCCAATCTGGAACTCCTCATCGGGATGGAATTCACCTTTGCAGCGTTCCCCCTGAGAATAGAGGGCGGCTCGGGAAGCCCCGTCAGGGCGGTGGCGATAGTTCAGCGGGAATTGGAATGATTTTCTGACGGTGCTTTGGTCTCCCGTCCATTTTCGACGGTTTCCCCCGTAAGGGAGGCTTTTCTACGCTCCTTCTGCTCCCTGATGTACGGGTGCCTCATGATGTGGCCGCAGTTGAGGCACTTGATGACAACGTGGCCGTTCCTGAGCCTCACTCTGGCGTTAACGCCCGGGACGAGGAAGGAGTGGCATTTTTTGCAGTAGCGGCGTTTCCACTTCCTGGGCATCCTTATTCTGGCCTTCTGCTGGACTGCGAGGGCTATCTCAACGTAGCGGTTGGCCAGCTCCGGCTCGTAGGGGAATACCCTCCCCGCGAGGGTGAAGAGGGTCTCAATCCTCTCGCGGGCGATTCTGCGCTTTTCTCTCTGCTCCCTCTGGCGGATGAATTTTTTCTTGCTCATAGTATCACCGTATCAGTATCAGCTTTCCAGGAAACGGCTCGTAAATGTAGCCGGTGGCTATAAACTTTTCAATCAGATTGAGGGCGTCCCGTTCGTTAAAGCCGTTCTTCAGCATCTCACTCAGGAACTCCTCCCTGGTGACTTCTCCGAGGGGGCTTGTGGAGGCCAGGTCGTGGAAGATCTGGAGGGCCTTCTGGGCGCGGACATCGTAGGGGATGTAGCGCTCATATTCTTTCTCCAGCTTCATTATGACCTCGGGCCGCTTTCTAACGAGCTCGCCAAAAACCACGTTCCACTCGTTCAGTATCGTATCATCGATCTCCCTGACGTCTTTAACCGCCCTATCCGTTACCTTTCCGTAGAACCGGGTGATGGCCCCAAAGAGCCTGCTGTCGAGATAGAACCTCATCCCCAGGTGAAGCACGCCGCTGGGGGTCGTCAGCTTCTCAAACGTTTCGCTGTACTCTTTCCTGCCCCATCTCCTCCATTTCAGGTGCTCGTCCCGCAGTCTGCTCAGCTCCCCGTGGCCCATTGATAGATAGCGCTCCCTGTTGATGAAAATGGTCACGAGCAGGTTGGGAATAAGCTGGCGGAATTCCCTGTTCTCCTCGAAGTATGGCTTCTCCTCCCAGGGCATCATTACAAAGGGCGTTTCAGAAATCTTTGCCAGGGGATCGGTTGGATTTGCCTCGATATCCTGGGGCAGCAGGCCGATCGCCCTTTTGTTTACTATATGCCCTTCGCTCCATTTCGGCACTCCCGTCAGTCCTTTCCTCGAGGAGGGGATGTAGTATTTCATGTCCGTCCCGTTGGGGTTGTGGACACGGAAATCGATGTCCAGTACCGGGTCGATTATCTCAAGGGTAGTCTCTTTCCTCAGGCGGACCTCCCACGGCAGGCTCGACTGGAAGTATTTCAATGCCTTCCAGAGGGCCAGGAGCCCCATGTTTTCCCCGTACTTGTAAACGGTGTACTCGAAGCCCTCGCCCCATTGGAGGGCCTCGCTTCCCCAGATGATATACGGGACGCCGTAGAGTGAATAGATGAGGGCCTTCATCATATCCTTGCGGACGTAGATGGTCCTTTCGAACAGGTCAACCACCTCGCGCCTGCTCAGCGCGAACTCCCTGTAGTCCTTCCAGTACTCGGAATAGTCCCTTCCCTCGATTGAGGCGGCGTGGATCATCCTCAGGTTTCCCCACCGGTACGCGTCCGCGGTTCCATTCACTACAACATAGCTCCCGGGCCTGACGTCTCCACTAACTACAGTGTTTTCAGTTGCTCGTATGACGAGGTATGTCCTGAACTCGTCGTCTCTCAGTCCCCTCAGCTCTGAAGGGGAGAGGGGGGACAGGAGGTAGTACGCGGCGTCCCTCGGGGCGTTGGGGGGCTTTCTACCCAGCAGAAAACCGGCTATCTCGACGTCCTCACCGTTTTTAAGCCGCTGAACTTCCATCTGAAACTCCCGGAGCCTTCTGCCTGGGCTCAGCGGCTCTCTTGTCCTCTCCAGCCTAAGCAGTTCCAGTATCTCCCTCTCCATCGAACGGTTCTATTGACCGTAAAGTTTATAAACCCTCCGCGGCAGGTATGTATCGGTACGGCGGTCATAGCGGCGGGGTCACACCCGGTCTCGTTTCGACCCCGGAAGTTAAGCCCGCCAGCGATCCCGGGTGTACTGCCCTCCGAGAGGGGGCGGGAAACCGGGGACGCCGCCGGCCACTATCCTTCTGACAAACTTCTCGCAAGTCTTAAATCCTTTGAGCACATATTTCTTTTCGATGAGTTCGATGGTTTCCGAAGACGAACTCCGGAGGAGATGGGAGAGAACGGTTGAGAGGCTTTTTCGGGAGAGGATCATCCGAAGCGAGGTCGTTAGGAAGTCTTTTCTTAAGTATCCCCGGTACCTATTCGTTGAAAAGCGCTATCGGGACTACGCCCACGTCGATGAGCCCCTTCCGATTCCCGCGGGGCAGACGATAAGTGCCCCCCACATGGTGGCCATAATGCTTGAGCTGGCCAAGCTGGAGCCGGGGATGAAGGTCCTCGAGATTGGGACGGGCAGCGGATGGAACGCGGCTCTGATAGCGGAGCTCGTGAAGGGCGATGTTTACACGGTTGAACGGATTCCTGAGCTTGTCGAGTTTGCGAGAAGAAACCTCGAGCGGGCTGGGGTGGAAAACGTCCATGTTTTCCTCGGCGACGGCACGAAGGGCTTTCCTCCCAAAGCCCCCTACGAGGGGATAATCGTCACCGCGGGGGCGCCGAAAATCCCCGAGCCCCTGATCGAACAGCTGAAGCCGGGCGGGAGGCTCATAATTCCCGTTGGAGGATATCACCTGTGGCAGGACCTCTACATCGTGACGAAGGACGAAAATGGGTGGATAAGAAAAAAACGCTGGGGTGGGGTTGCCTTCGTGCCGCTCATAGGGGAGCACGGCTGGGATGGGTAGGCTTTTAAGTTTCTCCTCGCTCTTTTCTCGGGTGGTGCTATGGTCAAGCTCATAGCCTTCGATCTTGAGGGAACCCTGGTCAAATCCATTTCCAGCTGGGTTGAACTCCACAAGCGCTTTGGAACCTGGGAGAAGGGAAAGGAATACGCCGAGCTTTTCTTTGAGGGAAAAATAGACTACGTGAAGTGGGCCGAGCTCGACGCCTCTCTGTGGAAGGGCCACACCAGGGAAGAGATCATGGAATGGGCGAACTCGGTTGAGTACATGGATGGGGCCAGGGAGCTCATCGAGTTTCTTCGGGAGAACGACTTCAGGATAGCGATACTCAGCAGCGGTCTCATGTGCCTGGCTGGAAGGATTGCGAGGGAACTTGGGGTTGACTACGTCTTCGCCAACGAGCTGATATTCGACGAGAACGGCGTCGTCACGGGAAAGGTCAACCCCCTCGTTGACTTCAAGAGCAAGGGGACGATACTCAGGGAGCTGAAGGCGGAGATTGAACCCGAGCTGACGGTGGCGGTTGGAGACGGCTTCAACGACCTGAGCATGTTTAAAGAGGCCGACGTCAGCATAGCGATAAACCCGCACGAGGGTGTCGAGGGCGACCACAACGTTGAGAGCCTCCACGAGGTCATGGAGATAATAGCGGGACTGGTGGGGGAAGGGGCTGAACGGGGTCGGTGAAGGGCGTGTTCATCACGCCCGCCCGTGGGGGCGGTCTCAGCAAAGCAAAAGCTCCTCATTCCCCTGTCGGCCCGGCCGGAATCCCCGCCTCACTCCTCCGCGGGGTGGGCGGACGCCGGGCCGGCGGTGGCTTCTCCGCGCGGGAGCTTAAAAGTCTAACCCCGATTCACAGCCCTGCAACCTTGAGCTGTATCCACCAGAAGATATCGCCCCAGAAGTAGCTTATCAGGAAGCCCAGGAAGAGCGCCGGGGCAAAGGGCATTGACTTTTTCCTTAGGAATGAGTTTTCAAGCCTTCCCTCCTCCACGAGGCGTTTAAGCTCTTCTATCTGCTCTTTCCTGAGACCCTCCGCGGAGGATGATGCAATAACCCTCCCGTAGTCGGGCCGGAGAAGGGATGGGTCCGCGGAGGTGACGGCGTTCTTGATGCGTGTGAAGAGGTCGTCTCTGTCCCTGCCAATTTTTCCGTCCCTCTCGAATACTGTTTCCCCAAGTATATCCCACTCTTCAAGCGCTTCGACGGGCACTTCTTCCATCAGGACGCTCCTTCTCATAAACTTCACAAGGGAGAAAAACACCTTGAACAGGTACAGCACGGCGAGGAGCTTTAGGAAAGCCCTTGCCATCGGCAGCGGGTCGATGTACAGGAGATACATCAGAACGGTTATTCCAATGACATCCCCGACTTTTCTGAACTTGCCCAGGACGTATATCACCGCCACTGTGAGGATCCACGACCAGATTCCGGCTATGACCACTCCCGTCGTTTCGTAGATCATCAGCCGGAGGCCCAGGGCGGCCATTATCCAGAGGGCAACCTCAGCGGTCAGCCGTGCCCTGTCCGTGAATATCTTTCTTAGCTCCTCGAACTGCTTTCTGGCGATGATCACGCCGAAGGAGTAGATGAATATGAACGGGAAGATCGCTATGATGCTGTTAAGCAGCACGGTCAGTGGATAGAGCGGGTAGCCTATGGCATAGGGAGGCACCATTGACGCGGTCGAGGGCGGGTAAGGGAGCAGTGCGGAGAATCCGGCCAGTATCACGGCGTCGCCGCTGGCCCAGGCGCCGATGTAATAGAGCAGCAGGCCCAGAATAAGGCCCAGAATAAGCCCCAGAATCCCGGAAACGGCGAGGATAGTGTTGTGCTGGGTGTGGAGTCCCTGGTAGAGGTAGTAAAGTATGCCGACCTCGACGGCGGGGATTGGTATCCTGTCGAGGAGCCCCTCGCTTTCCTCACTCTCCCATCCGAGAAGCTTTCCGATGAGTGCAAGGGTTGGAAAAATGTGTATATCATCTATGAATCCCGTTTTCATATCGGTATACGAAGTAACGACTCCCATAACCAGTCCCAGAAGAAGGGGAACGTATTCCATGATTTCACCTCAGAGGTCTTCAAGTATCTCCTGTCTCACCTGGGTCACGTAGTTGGAGATGGCCTCGTTCATGTTCTTGACACCGTTGAGCACCACTCTGGCAGCGATGAGCACGAGCACTAGCACTGCCGCCAGCATGAAAAGGTACTCAATGGCCCCCTGGGCGCTTCTTCTCATCTCTCACACCTGACTTTAATTCGGTGCTAAAGGATTTAAAAGTTTCCATCAGCCTTTTAAGCGGGGAGTGGAATCTGGGTCGTGATGAGGATGAGAGTGTACAGGTTGAGGGTTCGCGAGGAATACTTGGACTACATAAAGTCCGGCGAGAAGAGGATAGAGGTCAGGGTTGCCTACCCTCAGTTCAGGGGAATGAAGCCCGGCGACAAGATAATCTTCAACGATCAGGTTCCCGCAGTGGTTACGGGCGTGAAGGAGTACGAGACGTTCCGCCAGGTTCTGAGGGAAGAGCCAATAAAGAAAATCTTCCCTGATGAGCCGAGCTTTGAGAGGGCCGTGAAGAGGTTCCACGGCATGTACCCGAAGTGGAAGGAGAACCGCTACGGCGTCATCGCCATAAGGTTCAAGCTCGTGGGTGAGAAAAGCGGGCGGTGATCCCGGTGCGCCACCTGGAGTTCGACGGACGCTACGCCGATGCGATACTGGGCGGAAGGAAGAGGGCAACGGTAAGGCTCGGCAGGAGGCCGAATCTGGAGCCCGGAGATGAAGTCCTTCTGCACTCGGGAGGCTACGCGATAGGGAAGGCGGTTATCGAGAGGGTCGAGAGCAAAACGGTTGGTGAGCTCACCGACGAGGACGCTTTTCTGGACGGATTTTCGAGCAGGGAGGAGCTGATAAGGGCCCTCAAAAGCCACTACAAGTACGTTAACGACGACTCCACCGCCCACGTTATAGTCTTCCGTCTCGTGGAGCGCTTTGAGAAGCCGGTCATGAGCTCGGACTACGCCTACGAGGGTAACCTACCCCTCGAGATAGCCGAGAAGGCCCTTAAACATCTTGACCTCTCCGACGAGGACAGAAAGCTCCTTGAACTCTTCCTCCAGGCGGGAAGTCTGAGAAAGGCCGCCCACAGGCTCGGCGGCATGAACAAGAGGTACCTGATTAGGGACGCCCTCAGGAGGGCCTATAGTGAGCTGAAAAAGAGGGGCATCATGGGGCCGAAGGTTTGAGCCCCTCGACTACGCTTGTTTCCTCTCCGTTTTTAACGGCCGAGATTATGGCCGGCATGAGCTTGAAGGTTCCGCCGTGGATTACACTCTTGAGGTCTCTCATGAACTCCTCCATCTCGAATTCGTCCCGAAACTCCAGCTTGGCTATGAAGTCGTACTCCCCGTAGAGCCAGTATCCTTCGACGGGGAGCTTTTCCAGAACCTCGTCCCGGACGCCCCAGACGAGGAGTATCGCCTCGATTTCCATCACCTCTGCTTCGTCCCCGGGAGCGGATAAAAGTCTTTCTAACGTTTTTCCGTCATAGGTGCAACTTTCTGAAAGATTTTAGGGCCCAACTTGTCGTTCTGCCGGGCAAGGGTTTTAACGTCCGCACCCAACTCCCTCAGGTGGTCCTGATGAAAGCCGTCTTCTTCGATTTCGTGGGCACGCTCATAACGAAGGAGGGGGAAAACGTTACCCATCAGAACATCGTGAGGGAGGTCCTCAGAAAGGCCGGGAGGGAAGACCTCGACTACGTGAAGCTCTGGGAGGAGTACGAGGCCGAAAGCTCCGCGATGTTCAAGGAACTAACCGGCAAGCCCTACGTCAAAATCCGGGACGTCGACACCGAGGCCATGCGGAAGGTGGCCGAGCGCTACGGCTTTCCGGTTCCCGATGACTTCTGGGAGATAAGCATAGCCATGCACGAGCGCTACGGTCAGCTCTTTCCGGATGTCGTTAAGACGATTAAGGCCCTCAAAGACCTCGGCCTCCACGTCGGAATCGTAACCGACTCGGACAACGACTACATCGAGGCCCATCTCAAGGCCCTCGGAATCTACGACCTGTTTGACTCCATAACGACCAGCGAGGATGCCGGTTTCTACAAGCCCCACGAGATGCCCTTTAGGCTCGCCCTCGAAAGGGCGGGCGTTGAAGCGAGCGAAGCCCTCTACGTCGGCGATAACCCTGCCAAAGACTGCGTTGGGGCCAAGAAGGCCGGCATGATGAGCGTCCTCCTCGACCCGAATGGCGCGAAGAGGGAACTGTGGGGCAACTGCGACTTCGCGGTCTCAAAGCTGGGCGAGGTCGTTGAAATAGTGAGGGGCTTGATGGAAAAATAAAGAAGGATGTCAGGGTCAGCAACGGCAGGGCTCTTCATCGCCTTGGCGGCTCGCCTAGCGAAATTCTCGTCATCCCCCTTCTTTTTCACTCCTTGAGTCTCTGATGGGCCGCGTAAAGCCTCTGGAGAACGGTTATCCACGCCAGAACCGCAACCGCGTAGACTCCGTACTCAACGTAGCCGAAGAGCGCGGTGATGATTATTATCAGCAGCCGCTCCGCCCTCTCGGCTATGCCAACGGCCAGCCTTCCGGAGCCTGCCAGTTCGGCCCTGCACCGCTCGTAGCTCACCAGGTAGCTCCCCATGAAAGCTATGAACGCAACGCGCCAGTCCACGAGGTTTCCGAGGGCTATTCCGAAGAGAACCGCCCCGTCGCTTATCCTGTCGAAGGTGGAGTCGAGGAAGGCGCCAAAGCGGCTCGTCTTTCCGGTTAATCTGGCGAGCGTTCCGTCGAGGGCATCTATAAGCGAGCCGAGGAGCAGAACGAGGGCTGCTATGGCCTGCTCGCCGCGGTAGAAGAAGTACGCGCCGGCGAGGCTTATCAGCAGGCCGAGGACGGTTATCGTGTTCGGCGTAACGCCGGCCCTCGCGAGGGGCCGGACGATGGCTTCAAGGTAACCCCTGACGTTTTCGCGGTAGTTGTTGAGCACCATCCGCAACCCTCACTCAAGCTCGATTATCTTTTTGCCCCTCTCCTGCGGGATTATCCTGAGCTTTGCGTTCTGGAACTCCTTCCTCAGGCCCTGTCCTTCAAGGAGTCTGTCCAGGAAGACCGCCAAAGCGGCAACCTCACTGTGCGGCTGGTTCCCAACGCCGACGTTGTAGTCTGCCATCTCGTAGACCTCCCTGGGCACCTTCTCGGCGCCGACGACGACGAGCACATCCCTGCCTTCCTTCAGCTCTCCCTGGATTTGGGGCATCGCGTCGTCGATGTGGATTCCGTACATCGTGAGGTGGACTATCACCCCACTATTCTCCTTCCATTCCCTCAGGATTCTCTTCCAGCTGGGGTCGAATGCTATCTCGAAGGGCCCTCCCCAGCGCCTCACGACGTCCTCGACGCTGTCCCTCACGTGCTCGTCCACTTCGGCCGCGATGATGATTCTATCCGCCCCGAAGGCCCTCGCCGTTAGGGCCACGTGGGTCGTTATCCTCTTATCCCTCTCTGGTCTGTGTCCAAGGCGAAGGACGGTTATCATCCCACATCACCCGCGAATATTTTCCAGTAGCGCGTGAAATCGTCGCTCCACTCCATGTCCCTGTAAAACTCGTACATGGTTTTTACGTTTTGCTCTATTCTCTTGGTGCTGTACTCCTCCATCACCCTGTTGAGGTCATCGTTGTTTGGCGCCGATGAGAGAAGGAAGAGCGCGTAGAGTCTCTCGTTCTCGTTCAAATTGTCGAGTACCCTGGTGAGCTTCGAGCGCAGCTCCGGCTTCAGCCTTCCGCTCACGACGCTTATGAGCCTGTCTTCGAGGTCCGCGATGAAGTCCCCGGTAACGTCGACATGCTCATGCCCCCTGAGCTCCGTCGGGCTCTGTGCCACCATCCTGTAGCCGTCCTCGGTTATTAGCTGATACAGTCTGGGGAAGTACGGGCTGGCCAGGTACTCCTCGAGGGAGCCTATGAAGCCGTGCTCGATGTCCACGACGTACCAGCCGTCCGTGGTGTAGAACTCCGTCACGGGTCTCTGTGTGCAGTCCGTCCCGTTGTACAGCGTTACGATCCTCGCGGGGATATCTATGGAGCGCAGCATTGCCGTCGTGAGTATCTGGCCCTCCGCGTAGCTCAGCCTATCCTGGAGGAGTATCTTATCCGGCTCAAGGGTGGAGGTCGTGTCCCCGAAGAAGTAGGTGCGCATCATCCAGCCGTAGATGGCCTTCGCAGCGCCCGGCTCGGAGCTGGCGTTTCCTATTATCTTGAGGGTGAGGTTCCTGAGCTCCGTCCTGTTAAAAGCGGGGGTTGAGTTGTAGCGCTCGGACCAGTAGCCGTCAACGAGATATCCGTCGGTGATCCAGTGGTATTTGAGGTCATACGCGTCCTTAAGAGTTCCGCTGTCCGCGTTCCATGGCCTCCACGTTACCTCAAGGGGCACGCTTTCGTTGACGCTCTTCTCGGAGCCGCCTATTTTGTACCGGAGCATCGCCGAGATGTATCCTTTCCTGTATGCGTAAGGGGCCTTCACAGTGTACCGGAGGGTTATCCTCCCGTTCTCGCCGATGCTCTCCGGAAGCGCGTCCGCACTCACCACCCTCATCCCATCGAGGAGGTCGAGTCTGATATCCAGCAGGTCAATCGGAGCCTCCAGCTTGTTCCTTATTGTGACAGTTATCGTGGAGGTCTCACCGCCATGGAGGGTCTCGGGTCCGCTTATCTCGAGCCCTATCTCGTCCGAGGGCGTCGCTCCCGTGGAAACGAACACCCTAAACTGGCCGTAGAAGCCGGTCCAGGTTCGCTTAAGCTCATCGGTCAGTTCGAGGGATAGCTTGAGGTTGTAGTAGCCGGGTATTGCCGGTGCCTTGAGTATCCAGACCAGCTGAACGGAGTGGCCCACGGGCAGGACGTCGGGGAACTTCGGTTCCTGAAGTATCTGGAAGCCCTCGTCGCCCAGGACGAGCGTTGCCCCGGTCAGGCCCACCTTTCCGGTGTTGTTGACGAACACGATGACGTGGAGCGTTCCGTCGGGTGCGACGACCGTTCTATCAACCGAGAACCTAACCTCCGCCGGCGGCTTGAAGAGGCATCCCGAGGTCACCACTATGAGAATGAGGAGAGGAACCAGGATGGCTTTTCTCATTTTCATCTTCCAAACCCTTTAAAGCCCCCACCGTTAATAAGTTTTAGGTGGTGGCGATGATAACCCTGACGACCGACTTCGGGCTTGGCGGCCCCTACGTGGGCGAGATGAAGGTTGCCATGCTCAGGGTTAACCCAAACGCGCGGCTCATTGACGTTACCCACTCGATAAGGAGACACTCCATCGTTGAGGGCTCATTCGTCATGGAGCAGGTGGTTAAGTACTCCCCTGAAGGGACCGTTCACGTTGGCGTTATTGACCCCGGGGTCGGCACCTCCCGCGGGGCCGTTATCATAGAGGGGGAGCAGTTTCTAGTTGTTCCCGACAACGGACTCGCAACCCTTCCGATGAAGCACATCAAACCCCGGCGAGCCTATGAGATAGATTTCGAGAGGATAAGGCGCTTCACAGGCTGGAGGATAAGCTCCACCTTCCACGGCAGGGATGTGTTCGGCCCCGCGGGGGCGCTCCTCGACGCCGGCATTGAGCCGGGCCAGATAGGAACCGAAATTCCTCTAGAAAGCCTTGTCAGGCTCAACGTAGAGCCTCGGCGCGAAGGGGACTACTGGCTGCTCACGGTACTCTACATTGACGACTTCGGCAACGTGATCCTCAACTTCGAGAACTATGGGGCTTTGAGGGCGGTGGAGCTTCCCGACTTGGGGGTTAGGGTTCCCTACCTCGACACCTATGGCCAGGTGAAGCCCGGCGAACTGCTTGCCCTCCCAGGAAGCCACGACTACCTCGAGATAGCGGTCAATCAGGGAAGTGCCGCCGAAAGGCTCGGGTTGAAGGTCGGGGATGTGGTAAAGGTCAGACTGATTTAGAAAGTGTTTTGAGGAAAATGGAGCAATTTGATGTGGGTGAAAAGAATGGGGGAGATAACCCTTAGGGTTCGCGTTCCTGATGGTATGGAACTACTGTTTGAACGGGAGGTAAAGGCGCTGGTTAAAGCTTTCGAAGGCGGAAAGAAGAGACCGAGGGTTACCCTCGATGATGTGTTCGGCATCGTCAGGAGCGAGAAGAGCGCCAAGGAGCTGAGGTTGGAGGCCTATGAGGAGCTCTTTGGTTGATTCGTCGGTTATTATTGAGGCCCTGAAGGGTAATCCCGTTGCCAAGCGAGTGCTTCAGTCAATTGAAAACGATCCGAAGTTTATAAACCCAATAATTTTCAGCGAAGTCCTGTTTGTTTTTCTGAAACTCGTTACTGGCAAGAGCTACCTTACGCTGAGGGGCAATCCTGAAGAGATTGGAAAACACAGGGATAAGCTTGAGAAGGTATATCTTTATCTCAGGGACAATTTCTCGGAGCTTCCCCTCACTGAAGAGATAGAAGAGAAGGCCTTTGAGTTCGTTCTGAATTACGGCCTGCTCCCCAACGATGCCATAATACTTTCGACCGCAAAGTTCTATGGGCTGTCACTCGTAACACTTGATGATGACTTTTTGCTTCCTTCCCGTTCCGAGGGAGTGGAAGTTATCACAGGTGATTCGTTCAGCGAAACTGAACGGGCAGTTCAAAAAGATTGAAAGGGGTGGTTGTCGTGGTCAAGCGCGGTCTATTCGTCGGCCGGTTCCAGCCGGTTCATAACGGCCACATAAAGGCGCTCGAATTCGTTTTTTCACAGGTTGATGAGGTGATACTGGGCATCGGAAGCGCCCAGGCGAGCCATACGCTGAAGAACCCCTTCACGACGAGCGAGAGGATGGAGATGCTCATCCGGGCCCTGAACGAGACGCACCTGGCGGACAAGCGCTACTACCTGATTCCGCTCCCGGACATCAACTTCAACGCCATCTGGGCGACCTACGTGGTGAGCATGGTTCCGCGCTTCGACGTCGTCTTCACCGGGAACTCGCTCGTCGCCCAGCTCTTCCGCGAGAAGGGCTACGAGGTCATCGTCCAGCCGATGTTCAGGAAGGACATCCTCTCGGCGACCGAGATAAGGAAGCGCATGGTCGAAGGACAGCCCTGGGAGGAGCTAGTGCCCAAGAGCGTGGCCGAGTTCATCAGGGAGATAAAGGGCTGCGAAAGGATAAAGATGCTCGCGACGAACCTTGAAAAGAACGAGAAGGAGCTCCAGGCGCCGATAAGGATTCCTGAGTTTTAAGGGCGACTTGCTGCTCCCGTCTTCCTTCTTCTGCTCAGCTTTACAAACATAGCTCCAGCCATTAAAAACAGCCCCAAGCTAGCCGCGTACGGCAGCGTTGCGTGGACGCTCGCCAAAGCGCCGGCTATGAAGGGCGTGAAGAGGCCAATGAGCTTCCTGTAACTCGATATCGCCGCGTGGAACTCGCTGGCCTTCTCCCTTGGAATAAGCTTGAACATCCAGGAGCGGTAGAAGGGGAACCAGAATGTGTTCCCGAAGTCGCCGACCGCGTAAACAACAAGAGCGAGCCAAAATGGAGGAGACAGGGCCATCACCAGAGCGTAGAAGGCGTTAATCAGCATGCCGACCCCTATCGCCTGGAATCCCTTCCCCTTCGGAACCCTCTCGCTCGCGTAGGTCCCTATTATTGAGGCCAGACTGCTCGCGCAGGCTATCAGCGTTACCTCGAACACCGTCTTGTGGAGCACGAAGACGACGTAGTTGATGAGCACCAGCTCAGGAGCGAGCGCCCAGGCGAGCGTTAGTAAGGCCTCGAAGGCGAGGAGAACCTTGAACTCGCCAGCCTTGAAAGTAAAGCCCTCCGGTGTTATCCCCTCCTCCCTGCCGACCGATGGCAGGAAGAACCATATGTAGGCCACCGTGACGGCCGAGAAGAGGCCGAAGAATATGAACGCCCAGCGGTAGTTCTCCGCGCCGGGGTAGAGGTAGCCGAAGATGTAGCCGAGAATCGGGAAGGTTATCAGCCTCGCTATCTCCGGCAGGCGGAGATGCCAGGCGAATATCTCCTCGTACTTGTCCCCGGGGTAAATTATCTGCTCGTAGGCGCGGTAGAGGGGGTAGAGAACCGTTGAGAGCTTCTCCACGGTCCTTCCGGCGAAGAGCATGAGTGGGGCCATGGCGCCTCTGGCAAGGCCGTAGAGGACGTAGGCGATGCCGTCGAGTATGTCTATTGCGATGAGGCCCTTCTTAATGTCCCAGCGGTTGAACAGCCTGCCGAAGAGATACGTTAGGGGAATCGCGAGGATGTTGACGGCAGTGAAGAACGCCCCGACCTCAAGGACGGAGTAGCCGACCTTCATCATGTAGAGCGGGAAGAGTATCCAGACTATCAGGCCGGGAGCGATGAGCGTGTGGTAGAGCATGTATGCCCTGGCTTCCCTCGGAATCTCACTCCAGCGCATCTGAAGCCCCGTTCATATTACAACCGGAATCTTTAAACGTTTCTCAGACACTTGGCGTAAATCAGCGCCGGCTCGCCCTCTCATGAAGACCGCAGGCTTGCTAAACGTACTCACCGGCTTAATTTCTCAAGAAGCTTTAAATGGAGTTCCTCCAAGTTCGGATGGCGGTCAATGTGCTGAGGAGATTGATTCCACTCACGGCGTTTTTCATCATTCTTCTGGTTATTTTTGGTCTGCTGTTCGTCAATCAAACTCCTAACCTTCAGTCCTGCGAGGGCAACGTCACCTATACCCTATCGCCGGATGCCAACGGCTCCCTCGGCGTCCTGATAGTCTACATGGATCCGGGCATAAGCCACGAGAGGGCGGAGGCCGTTTTTGACGCGGCTAAGAAGGCGGGTGCGAAGTGGGTGAGGATAGGCCTCATCTGGGCGCTGGCCGAGCCCTCGCCAGGGGAGTACAACTTCACCGAGTTCGACTGGATAATCAACGCCGCGCTCCAGAGAAACCTCTCCGTGCTTCCCGTCGTGATGTTCACACCAAAGTGGGCCTCGGGAAAACCGGACGCGGAGGATTACTACCTCTATCCGCCGGCGAAGGGCGAATACCTCCACGATTTCGCAAAGGCCCTGGCCATACACTACCGCTGGAGGATAACCCACTGGGAGCTCTGGAACGAGCCGGACATGAGGGGCTTCCTCAAAGACCTCGACGGGGACGGCTCGACCGCCGACGAGTACGCGGAGATGCTGGCCTACTTCTACAGCGGCATAAAGAGCGGAGACCCGAATGCAAAGGTCGTCCTCGGCGGGCTTGCCAATTCCAAGGTCGAGCCCTCCTGCGAGAAGGGCTACCTCCGGAAGCTTCTGAGTGACCCGAATTTTCCAGCCGGGAGGAACTTCGATGTGGCGAACATCCACACGAACTTCCGGAGTCCCGAGGATATAATTCAGGAAATCCGGGAGACCCGGGCGATTCTACATGAATTCGGCCTCGAAAAGCCCCTCTGGATAACGGAGACGAGCTACACTCCCGTTAAGAGGTTCCAGATTCTGCCGTGCTATCAGGGAGGGGAGGGGTTTGAGCGCTACGTCCATGATGCGCTTGTGGTTGAGCTGAACGAAGGCGCCGAGGTGGTCTTCTGGGCGGCCCTCCACGACTACGGGAGCGACAGGCCGGAGAGCGACCCCTACAAACACTCCGGGCTCTACACCTACGACCTTGAGCCGAAAAAGGCGGTGGAAGTGTTTAGAGAGTTGAGCGAGGAGCTGGAAAGATAGGTTAATCCAGCCACCCCTCCAGGGCCCTGTTAACGAGTCTCAAAAACTCTTCTTTTGTTCCATCCTTTCTGTAGAACTCGTCCAGCAGCTCCATGAAGCGTTTCTCCTCCTCTGTGAACTTTTCACCCTTCCAACGGAAGATTCTGAACCTCTCGCCGAGGAGCTCAACGGTATGGAAGCCGCTATCTCTGGGCGTTGGCTCAAGGTCCTTCACGAGCTCGATGGTGTTAATCGTATCGTAGCCGAGCTTTTTCCAGAAGGCTATTGCATCTTTGTCCTGGGGCAGGACGAGGAGGTATATGGCGTCGTCGTGCTCCTTCACCTCCTCCTCGGCCCTCTCAACGAGTGCCCTCCCGATGCTCCTGCCCCTAAATTCTGGCCTGACGAAGAGCTCTTCAATCCAGAAGCAGCCCTCGCGCGAGGAGAGCCGTATGAAGCCCGCCGGTTCTCTTTCGTAGGCGAGGAAGATTACGTCGCAGCGCCTGAAATAGCTCTCCGCTTCCTTTCTATAGCTCTCCTCTTCGTCCGGCCTCCAGCCCTGCTTCTCTCTGAGCTCCTTGAAGAACTCAATGTAGAGATTTTGAAAGTCGGAAAGGCGCTCCTTGGTCAGGCGAACTATTTCCATCTTTCTGTCCCTCCTACATTCTAAGCGTCCCCTCCTCCATCAGGGGCTCCCCGTCCACGAGCACCGTCGGGTTCAGGACGACGAAGTCTATGTGTATTCCCGACTCGTTCGCTCCCCCGAGGTGCAGGTTGTGGCCTATCGCCACGTGAACCGTCCCGAGGGCCTTCTCGTCGAAAATCCTGAGGCCGAGGGGTCTAACCCCAGGGTTCAGTCCGATTCCGAACTCCGCTATAACGTCGCCTCCAGGCGTTTCAAGCCTATCCCTAAGCCCGCCGGCCCTTTCACCACTCACCGAGACGACCCTGCCGGCGCGAAACTCCAGCTCAAGGCCGTCGTGCGGAAGTACGAGCCTCCCGAAGGCGGAGCTCTCCAGGGGGGCTACGTAGACCTCTCCCGCCGGAATCTCGACCTCACACTCCCTCCGCTCCAGCTGGCAGTCGCGGAGCGTCCCATCCTCAAGGCCCGGCTCTCTCCCCTCGACGCTGAATCTAAGCCGTGTGCCGTTCCCGTCCGTTAGGAGGACCTCCTTCGCCCCGCTGAGCCGCTCCATGAGCTTAACTCCGAGCCGGCGCATCCAGGCGTAGTCCACGCTTACTGCGGAGGCGAACTCGCGGAGGTACTCGTCCGGGTCTATCCCGTCCTCCTCAAGCCACGCCGGCGATGGGAGGTTCACGAGGAGTGTGGGAACCTTTTCCTCCTGCAGGAGGCTGTAGACGGCGTCCCAGAAGGAAAACACCCTCCTCCGGACCTTCCCGGGGAGATTATCAACGGCTGTGTACTGGGAGAGCCATACCACGACGTCGGCCCTCTTGATTATTGCCCCGAGGCCATCCGGGGGCCTTTCAGGAAAGTCGCTTACCAGGGAGTCGTCGAAGCCCCATACGAGGGGGAATGCGCCGGTGCGCATGGCTTCCTCCGCTAACAGGCTGGCAAAGTCCCCGTTGTGCGCCCCGTGGATTATCAGCACCGTTTCGTTTTTCCCGACGAGTGCTGAGTCCTGGATTATGCGCCTCGCGGCGCTTCTGAGTTCCCCGTTCATCTTAGACACCTACACCAGCTTTTTCCTGAACACTAAAACGTTAGGCTCCTCAGTCTCCTCCCAGAGGAAGAGACCGAGCCTCTTCAGTCCCGGTAGGAGGGGCTTAACACCGCTCGGGAGCATTACCTCGAACTCCTCCCATCCCCTCTCGCGAGCAACCCAGGCCATTCCCGGGAGCGTGGCCTTAAGCGTTGCCAGTCCAACGTCGAGGGGCGTGAACGTTGCCTCTCCCTTCGGAACGAGGAAGCGGAAGCCGTTGAAGTCGTAGAATTCGGCCTTCGCCTTCAGCCATTCGAGGCTCTCATGACTCCTGCGGAGAAACTTCAATCCGGCGGGAATTACGCCGAGGGTCAGGTCTTCCAGGCTGGGCTCTATCATCGCTGGCTCCTCGGGCTCGAAGGTGGAAACTTTCGCCCCCAGGTTGAAGAACTTCGCGGTTATCGAGAAGCCGTCTCTCTTTGCCATGGCTATGCTCTCGCGGCTGAGGAAGTAGGTCGCAAACTCAAGGGCCTCGATTCTGCCTTCCCTAGCGAGCTTCTCCCCCAGTTCGAGCAGAAAGTTGTGGAGCTTTCTCCCGTAGCCCCTGCCCCTGTAGTCCGGGTGAACCCTGAGGCCTTCCATCCAGCCGACCTTCCTGGGGAGAAAAGTCATCTTCGCAGTGCCTATGACCTTTCCGTCCAGCTCAAGCACGTAGAAGTTTCCATCTTCAAGCCACTCGTCGAAGACCCTCGCGAGGTAGTCCTCGCCGCCCCAGGTGAGCCTCGCTATTTCCTCGATGAAGGGTTTATCTTCCGGTTTAGCCTCGCGGATGAGCGGTTCCATGGTATCACCAATGATGGTTGGGGAAACCTTTTAAGGCCCTTTCCCAATTACGCTCGGTGGTGTTAATGAATCGCCTCGTCTCAATCATCGTTGCCCTGCTCGTCCTCTCAGCTTTCCTCGGCTACGCCTACCATGGGAAGAGCGCCGAGGTTGACGACGCCAGGGTGGGCCTAATGGCCGTCTCCAACACCGCCCTCTTCTGTCTGTCGGACATGGGTGCCCTCGAAACGATGCTCGAAAACAACGCGAGCGAGGAACTCATAAGGGAGCGGACTGGAAGGTACGCCCACTGCGCGCAGATGCTCGCGGAGGCCACAGTATCGCTCTACGATATCAATGGGGAGGAGAAGTACTGGAACCTCCACGTCGCGGCTACAAACCTCATGGATTACTTCAACCACGCTAGGAACAGTGAGGATCCGCGAGAAGTCGTGGCCGAAAACCTAGACGTCCTCCTGCAGATTGACCGCGAGATTTCGAGGATGTACCAGGAGTGGGGAAAGGGCAACGTCACCGAGGACATGACCTCCAAGCTTCTCAACCTGACGGAAGGCCTCTCGTGGTGATGGCAAAGAGCCCCACTGCGAGAGCCCCGATAAGAAACGCCACCGGAGTCAGGCATAACGTTTTTACACCTTTCTCGACCAGCCACGCAAAAACCAGTTGCGACAGCGGAATCACCAGCGTCGCGAGGGCGTCAAAGATACCCCTGACAGTTCCAAGGCTCTCCAGGGGGATGAACTTCTGCATCAGGCTGTTGAATGAAACGTTGAGGAGCTCCCCGCCGAAGCCAAGGAGGAAAACCGCCGGGAACAGCGCTACCACCGCGGGGACGCCGGCAATGAGGAGTGCGGTGCTCTGGAGTAGCATTCCGAGGATCAGCGGCCGTTTTAGTCCGGCCAGCCTCTTCCGGGCCAGGTAGGTCAGCCCCGCGACTGCCACGAGGCTTCCGACCGTCGTGAGTCCCTGGAGGAGACCGTATAGAACCTTACCTTTTGCGAGTTCCCTCAGGGAGGCAAAGACGAATATCCTGAAGGAGCCGATGGCGAAGTTGAAGAGCAGCACCGAGGCGAGTACTCCAACCACGAGCCGACGGCTGATTTGTAGCCGTTTCTCTTCCCTTGCCGCCTCTGTCCCTTCGCGCTTCACCTCGACGTTCAGGTAGGGAAGGAGGGTGAGGGCCCCCATGAGAAGGAGAACCGCGTCGAGGAACATTGCCCTTATTCCGAAGCGATACGCCAAGAACCCCGCCAGCGGAAACGCCACGAGTGAGACACCGTTCCCTACAGTTGCCAGCGCCGCGTTCAGTCCCTGAAGCTCACTCTCGTCAAGGGTCATTGAGGCTACCAGCGAAAGCCCGTAGTAGCGGTGGAGTATGTCCAGGGCGGAGATGCCCGAAACGATGAGGTAGAAGGCCGGGACGTTCGAGGAGAGCGGGATTATGAGAACCGCTAGCAGGGCCTGAAGGATGAGCGCGAGGAAAGCGAGCCTGACTTTCTTGGCCGTTCTGTCGAGGGTTCTCCCGAGGATTGGGGGAAGGATGACCCACGGCAGGTGGGTGAAGAGCGCAAAACCGCCGATGCTCAGTAGCGAGCCGGTGGTATCCAGCAGGCTCCAGGGCAGGGCGACGCTCTCGATTGCATCCCCCGCTATTCTGAGGGACGATGTGAGCATATGCAGGCGGTAGAGGGTTCGCTTCATGAGGGGAAAGTCGGAGGGAGGATTTAAAAGAATTGTGAAATGAATTTCATACGGGATTTGAAATGGGAAAGTGGGACTTTGACAACTGGGCGGAGAGCTACGACGAGGACGTAACAGCGGAGGACTGGATACACAGAGATTACTTGACTGTTCTCAAGCTCGTTGCGGAGAGGGCTAGGGGCCTTGTTGTGGACATTGGCTGTGGCGCCGGAAACATCTTGGGCTTTCTCAACTGTGAGGGGTACATAGGCGTTGAGCCATCCACTGGTATGAGAGGGAAGTTTTTAGGAAAACACGGCTTTGAGCCGCTCAACGGCCACTTCTTGGCCCTTCCTCTGCCGGACGGATCAGTAGACACCGTAATAACGACTTACGCCTTCCACCACGTGCCGGATGAGGAGAAGGAGGACGCAATAAGGGAAATGCTCCGGGTTCTGAAACCTGGCGGGAGAATCATAATAGCGGATGTGATGTTCGAGTCGGAGGAGGAAAAAAGGCGCATCGGCGAGATGGACGGCATAACCGAGGAGATAGAGGACGAGTACTTTGCCACGGTTGATGGGCTGAAGGAAATCTCCGCAAGGCTGGGGCTGGAGTGCCGGTTCGAGAGGGTGAACCGCTACGTCTGGATTGTTGAAATGGTCACCTCTGGCCGGAAAGACTAAATGATTGACCACCTTATGCACAATCATGGCCGACGAGGAGCTTGCCAGGGAAGTTCATGAGCTCAGAAAAGCCCTTGAGGAGCTCAGGGAGAGCTTCGCCATTGTTTCTCAGATGGCGCAGGCCTACCTTAGGCTCATCAACATATACGCCCAGTACGGCGGGCTCAGCGTGGACCTCGTCGTCCCTGAGGTCAGGAGCGACCCGATAGCGCGGGAAATAGTCCGGATTCTCTTCGACCTGAAGAGGGCCAACGTGAGCCAGATAGCGCGGGAGCTGAAGGGGAGGCGCGGAAAGGCCTCGCGGAACACCGTTAGGGCCAAGCTGGCCGAGCTGAGGGAAATGGGCATCGTTGTCGAGGCCCACGGCGAGAGGGGGAAGGTCTACGCCCTTTCCAAGAGAGTGGTCAAAAAGTGGCTCGAAATGATCGGAATGCCGATTAGGCTTGACCAGACTAATGATTATTGAGGTGGTTGATATGGTGGATGAAAGGGTAGGAACCCCGAAGAAACTGGAGGAGCTCCTCGACGAGCTGGTCGAGGGGATAAGGAACGCCCAGAGCGTGGAGGAGGTCGAACTCCTCAAGAAGAAGGCCGAGATTGTAGAGGATCTTATCGAGACCTACGAGGGCGACAAGGACCTCGACAAGATACCGGCCCTCATGGAGAAGGTCGGCGACATGATGGAGGACATCCTCAAACCGCTCAAAGAGCTCCTCAACGAGCTCTACAGCCCGGAAAGGGTCCAGGCTATGGGCAGGAGCGTGGTCGAGTTCTACAAGAACCTCACAGAGGCAGGGATGGACAAAGATGCCGCCCTTGAGCTGACGAAGGAGTACATGGAAGCAATAAACCCCGGAAAGAAGCTCATGGAGATGCTCGGCGAGATGGCTGGCAGGGGACGGCACTTCGGCCCCATCAACATCGCCCAGGGGCAATCCGGGGATAAACGGAAGGGGGATGGTGAGTGAGGCTTCTTCGCTCCGCCCTCTATCTCCTGTTTCTTCGCGTCCCAGCGATTCTGTTCAGGATGGCGGGCATGGTCAGGATAACTAACCGGGCGAAGCGAGGCTTTAAACGGGCGCTTCTGGATGGAGGCCTTCCGGCAGAGGTCGCCGATGAGCTGGTTAGGGACTTTGACCCCGCCTCGCCGCTCAGGGAGACGCTTTTCAGGTTTTCCAGGAGGTAGCCGCTTTTCCCATTTACTCCCACATTGCCTCGGCTGAGATTTTGACGCCCGACCTGTCCCCGTAGAGCAGTATCAGGACGTCCATGTCCCCGTAGGTGGAAACCTCAATGTACACCGCTTTCCCGCTTTTCTCGAAGAGGTCGTTGGCCGCCAGGTGTCTCCTTGCATCATGGGACGGAAGCTCGGCGTAGTCCCTCTCTACCCACCCCGTTTCAAGGAACGCCTTCTTTAGCTGGAGGTAGACCTCCCGGCCGAGGCCGTAGGGGTAGAACAGCACCGCGGCCCTTGCTCCCCCGGAAGAGACGTTGCCCTCCAGTTTGTAGATGTATCCGTCGAACTCCAGTCCCTCCCTAGCTGTCCAATCCCATGGCTTCACGTCGTTCCTTAGTTTGCCGAAGGAGAGCAGCGCGCCGGGACTGGTCCCACCCGTGCCGACCACGTGCCAGAAGAAGTCGCTGGTCGAGTATCGGGGCTTCTTGACGACGACCGCGAGGTAGTGGTTGTAGCGGTACTGGACGAAGACAGTTATCTCATCCGCGTCCCGGGCGAAGGTTCTCGCGTAGGGCTCCCTTCCGTCGTCGGTTCTCTCCCAGCCCCCGGCCAGGAGCTTTTCGGTCAGCTCGTCGAGCGCGGTGAGGTAGGCTGTGGCGTTCGGATAAACGAGGAGCATGAACTCGACGTCGCCGGCCCTGCCCGTGTACCAGGCCGCCGCGGGGACTTCGGGAATATCGACGAAGTCGGTCGTGATGTTGAAGTCCTTCCTGAGGTCATCGAGGACCATCGATATCACCGTTCCCGGCCTCACGCTTCTCTCGCTGACCGGCTTAAACACTCCCCTAGGTAAGTCATCTCCCCGCTCGAAGGAGAGCCCTTCCGTAGGGTCATCCCATTCCCATAACATGTCCATGATGTCTTTAACTTCCTCTGGGTTCCCCGACAGCAGGGTAACGCGCTCCATACCGGCAATCCTCGCCAGTTCGATGTAGATTCCGGTGCCATCCGCCTCGAAGTAGTCGCCAACTACCATACTCCCCGCAGGGTTCCGGGTGTAGGTGTCGACATACTCATCCCCGACCCAGCCGTTTTTGAGGAAGGCTTCCTTGAGCTGGAGGTAAACCTCCCTGCCTTCATAAGGGCGGTAAACAAGGAAGACCGCCTTAACACCGGTGCCCTTAATCACTCCCTCCCTCGCCTCGAGGTAACCGTCGAATGAAATTCCCTCCTCCCCCATCCAGCTCTCTTCCACAACATCCACGGGCAGAAAGAGGCCCAGAACCTTGCCCGGATTGGGCCCAATGGTGATAATGCTCCACGTGAATTCCGAGAGGCGCATCGCCCTCTCTTCCGAATCCCCTCCTGCGGTCCTCGCCACGAACAGGACGTAGAAGTAGCGCTCGTAGGTGTAGAACGCCGTGTAGCTCTCGTTTTCCTTCTCCCAGAAGTTTCCGTCTCCCCGCCGGAAGCCGTTCTCAAGCAGGAGTTCCACCATGTCGTTCATGGCCCCTTCAACCGCGGTTGAATTTGGGTAAGCAAAGAGGCCGAACTCAATTCCGTCCGCAGTCCCGGTAAAGCTTGAGAGGCTCCTCGGGGGCAGGGGTATGTCCACGGGGCTTTCAGTGACGTTGTATTTCTCGGAAATTCTGGAGACCACCCCACTGACGGAGTTTTCCGGAGAATACGAGAACCAGTCCACCCGTTTCGGCTTGAACGTTCCAGATGGGAACGTGGCCTTTGCTTCCTCCAGGGGGGATGTGTTTTCGGAGGTGTACTCGCCCGCACCTTCATGGGTCGTCTCAATCACCGGGCTTTCTGTTTTCTCTCCCTGCGGGCTGTTGATGCATCCGCCTGACATCGTGATCAGAATTATGAGGATGAATGAAACAATAATTTCGACGCGCCTCATGAGAACCCCCGGCAATTTTTGGATTTCAAATTATAAATGCTTTTCCCTTCAAAGTTGTTTTAGCGGGTCGTTCATTGCTCTCTAAACCTCTCGTAGATAAGCTCGTCGAGGTATCGCCCATTACTCCAGACGTGCTCTCTGAACCGTCCGCTCAAAGAGAACCCGTTCTTTTCAAGGACGCGTATGGAGGGCAGATTGTCCTCATGGACCTTCGCCCAGACCTTGTGGAGGTTGAGATGAGCAAAGGCGTAATCACAGAGGAGCCTCACCGTCTCCGTCCCGTAGCCCTTTCCCCTCTCTTCCGGTGAAAGGTAGTAGAGTATCTCCCCCCACCTTGCCTGCCAGTTAATCCAGTTGAAGCCGGCTATGCCCACGAGCTTTCCGCCCTCATTTTCTATCACCGCGAAAGTGGGACTTTTCTCCCTGTTCTTCTTCAGCTCCTCGTAGAACTCCTCCTCTTCTTCGGGCAGGGTGAAGTGGGCCGAGTTAAAGAGGCCCCTAACGGTACTCCTGTCGTTGAACCACTCCCAGCTTTTGCCGAGGTCTTCCTTGAGAAGAATCGCCAGGGAGACCTTTTTACCCTTCAAGATTATCGGGCGCATGGGCATCACCTCACAGGATCATACTGAGCAACCACACGAAAATCGGAACTTTGAGATTTTTAGTCCTCCGGGCAACGAAATACGTGAGCAGAGCAAACGTTGCCATATAAATCCCAAGAAGGAGCGCCTGGGTATGCGGAACAACTATAACGTTGAGGACATGGGCAAGGCCCCAGAGGGGGGCAGGTAAAATGACCGCCAGTCTTTCGCCACCCAGTTTCACCGCTCCAGCGTACAGGAGATTGACTGCCAAAATTTCGAGGAAGTAGTAGATGTACTCGGAGATCAAAGAGGCAACGGCAAGCCACTCATTGGGGGATATTCCAAGGTGATACCGAAATTCCCTGAGAATCTGAAGTGAATAGCCGTCTCCAAGGTAGGCCACCTCAACGGCAAGGAAGAAAAGGACGATAGCAAGTGAATACGTTAGTTCCTTTTTCTCGAATCTCCCTTTTCCGAGGTCACTGAAATCCATATCAAGCCATCTGAGCATAGCGAACATTATCAAAAACCTCGAGAGATTTATAGCCCACACCTTTGATAGATACATTGTCGAGCTCTGGGAAATCCAAGAGCCGGTGATCGATTTAAAGACCCACGCTACTCCAATCTCAAGGCCCCAGATAACGAAGAGGAACCACGCGAGGGCAAAGGCTATGGGTTTCTTCATTCCCATCATTGATTACAACGGGACATTCTTTTAAAGCTTTACGCTATTTCGTTGTTGGATTATGCAATGAAAAGAGGTACTAAAGACGTTCCTGCAGGCCTCAGACTTAGGCCGACCCGGATCTCAGTGTTTTGTTAAACAGAATAAACTAGAAAACGCGGTATTCAGCCCTCGATTGACCGAATCACCATCTCGATTTTCTCCCCTTCCCTCACACCGATGGCGATACCTCCCCTCAGAACCTCGACCCAGCCGTTTTCCCATAGCTCCCTTACCTCCGGCTCTCCTCCCCCGGAAATCTCGACCACAACGGCCTTTCCTTCAAGCTCGCCCCCAACGAGGAGCCTATTGCCTGCGGACAGGAGTGAGGTGGCGCTCCCCTCGCCAAGCTCGATTTCCTGGCCACCAACCTGAACCCAGAAGTTTTTCCCCTGGTAGCCCGCCAGCACGAGCTTCTCATTCCAGCGGCAGGCGTTCAGTGCTATTCCCCCGGCGAGAACCTTTTCGCCGAGCGGCTCGCCGTCTTTGGTAAACTCGAAGGCCCTGACCGTCCACCTTTCTTCTTTGACACTTCCGATGGTCACTGGACCGTTTTCCGACGGGAGCAGGGCCGTGAAGACGGCATCCTCCCAGCTCCCGAAGTCCCTCAGCCAGAGGATCTCTCCCTCGGGGGAAACCTTTCCGATGAGGAACCCCTTGTCGCCTGGCCTTCCGGTTTCTCCTGCGATGAAGAATCCATCTCCCTCAGGGAGGATCGAATAGACCGCCCCGTTGTTTCTAACGTTGAGCTTCAGCTCCCAGAGTGGATTTAAGCTCTCATCGAGCCTCGCCAGATATGCCTTCCAGCCCTCGCCACCCTCGGGTGTTGCAACCCCTTCAACCGCCCCGCCTATCAGGTAGCCGTCGTCGAGATTGAGCGCGCTGTGTCCCTCCCAGTCGTTCTCTCCCGCTAAAAAGCGGGTCTCGGTTATTTCCTCACCGTCGAGCCTCGCGAGCATGATTTTGTAGTTCCTTCCATCATGGACGCTTCCGATTAGGAGGTCTTTAGCCGCAGCAACCGGAACTGTTTCAACGCCGAAGGAGTAGGTTCTCATTCTACATCCCCAAATTACTACTAGAAAAGGTTTTTAAGGTTGTCCCTCAATGTTATCCGGTGGTTCCCTTGCAGGATGACGTGGCAGTGATTTTTGCAGTGATTGCGATAGCCCTTTTCTTTGCACCCGCTCTACTTCTGGGGCAGGTTTACCTTGTCCTTGTCTTTCTATACCTTCTCGCACTCTACATTTCGGAGCGTGCGGGGCTAGCTTGGTTGGAGGGAATGGTTTCAGTCGTGTTCGCTCTGGTCTTTGCCTTCCTACTAATGGAGAAACTCGGACAGTGGGACGTTCGCCTGTTCCTACTCTTCGCTGTCCTTGCTTTGATTTCAGCCATCAGGAGGCTGAAGAATGAGAGTAGCTCTGATACCGATGCGAGTTGAGGTCAGAGATTTTGAGGCCAACTGGCAGGAGTTCGAACGGAGGTTCAGTGAGGCCCTGCAACATGAGCCTGACCTCGTCGCCTTTCCTGAATACTGCCTGACGGGCTTTGCCGAGTGGGACTTTAGCGGGGCGGGGCTCTACGACGAGATAGTCGGGAGGGTGAGCAAGCTTGCCAAGGAGGCGGGCGTTTATATCGTCTTCGGCCTCCTTGAACCCTACAAGAACTGTGTCTACAACTCCGCCCTGCTCATCGGTCGGAACGGCGAAGTTCTCCTCAAGCACCGCAAGTTCCAGGAGCCGATGAAGTTCTGCACCGGCAACACCGTAAAGGCGGCAAGAACCGAGTTCGGAAAGGTCGCGATAATCATCTGCGGCGACCTGTACAACAAGCGGATAGCGAAGTGGATCAGACGGAAAAGGCCGGACTTCGTCTTCACGCCAATGGATCGCTCGCCGTGGGGTGAGTTCAACCTCGAGGAGGAGGTGGCCGACATGGGAAGGCGAGTTGCCCTCCTTGGGGTCAGAACGTTCATAGTAAACAGCTTCAGCCACTGGGACAGCTTCGGCGGCGCGTGGTTCTTTGACTCCGATGGGAAGCTTCTGGCGTCATCGAGGGGAGATGAGATTCTGGTTGTAGAGGTCTGAGCTCCGAAACCCTTAAGCCCAGCCCTACCAAAGATTATCCGGTGATTCCATGGAGCTCTATGACGTTTCCGAATTCTGGAAGTTTGACCTCCGCGTCGGCCTTGTAAGGAAGGCCGAGAAGCTGAAACGAACGAGGAAGCTGATAAAGCTCGACGTTGACTTTGGAACCGAGCGGAGGACGATAATAACGGGCATAGCCGACCAGTACAGTCCGGAGGAGCTTGAGGGCAAGAAGTTCATCTTCGTCCTCAACCTGAAGCCGAAGGAGTTCTCCGGTGTGAAGAGCGAGGGCATGCTTATAGTGTCGGAAAACGAGGACGGGAGGGTTTACCTCCTGCCCGTTCCGGAGGAGGTTCCAGCGGGAACGAAGGTGTGGTAGCATGTGGCGCTCGGCCAAGTTCATAGACGATAACGTTGCCTTCTCGAGGATGCCGGCGAGGAGTGAAATAGACGAAGTTGCCGAAACCTTCGATGCGGTGGTTGTGCTCGTTGAGGAGTTTGAGCTTCCCTACAGCTTAAGCGAGTGGCAGAAACGAAACGTTGAGGTTCTCCACAGCCCCGTTCGGGATTTTTCGGCCCCTGCTCTTGATCAGCTCCTCGAAATCCTCCGCTGGATTGGGGCGAGGGTTGCGGAGGGCAAGAAGGTTCTGATTCACTGCATGGGCGGCTTCGGGAGGAGCGGAACGGTTGCCGTTGCCTGGGTGATGTACTCCAGGAGGCTCCCCCTGAGGGAAGCCCTAAAAAGGGTTCGTGGGGTACGGCCCGGCGCGGTTGAGGTGGAGGAGCAGATGGGTGTTCTGAAGGAGCTGGAAAGGCTCCTCAGAAGCCGTTGAAGCTCACCACCTCTTCGAGCCTTCTCCTCTCGTACTTCGGCTTCGGGTCTGCGGGATAGCCAACCGGCAGTATCGTCTGGAGCTTGTAGTCCTTTGGAGCATTCAAAAGCTCCTCGACGGGCTTCGGGTTGGGCGGAGTGTAGGTTACCGTCCCGAGGCCGAGCTCTTCAAGTGCAAGGAGAAGGTAGCCGACCGCTATCCATGTTGATTGGAGCCAGTAAGGTGCCTTCGTGTGGCCGAAGACGAGTATCAGGTAGGGCGCCTCGCTGAGAAACGGCTTCTCCGGCTTAAAGCCCCTGGCGTTGAGCCATGCCATCAGGTCGCCCTTGGTTCTGGAGTAGAACTTTTCCTCTTCGCCCTCGCAGAGCTCCCGTATCTTCCCCTTGAGCCAGTCGTCGTCCACAACCACGAACTTCCAGGGCTGGGCGTTCATGCCGCTCGGCGCTTCCTTTGCCGCCTTGATGGCCTTCATCACGTCCTCCTTCGGGGGCCTGTCAGGAAGGAATTCCCTCACGGTCTTCCTCCTCTTCGCCAGCTCGAGAACGCGCATGGCATCACCGGTTTCTTTTGGGCGAGAACGGATAAAAACGTTTAGACGTAGAACACCATCCCATCGTAAGCTACGAGAACTCTGTTCCCCCACTTCCTCCTCACGTAGTCCGTCAGCTCTAGGAATGGCAGGTTCTTATGGGAGATGTGGCTGAGGACGGTCCTCTCCGCAAGCTTAAGCCCTATCTCGGCTGCCTCATCAACGTTGTTGTGATACGGGTCGTCGGTCCCTGGGGGATAGGTCGCGTCAACTATCGCCAGCCTGAGGGGTGCCTCCTCCCCGAGGAACTCCCACGTCTCCGTTGGGAGGCCTTTGGTATCGTAGAGGAGAGCAATGCTCTTTCCATCCTCCTCGATGAGGTACCCGAGGGTCTCGACTTGGTGGTTCAGGCGGAGCGCCGTGATTTTAAGGGTGTCTATTTCAACGGTGTCGCCCGGCTTTATCGTCTTCGGCTGGAGGTTCTTGGGCTCACGGAGAATTAGAGCATCGGCATGTCCCTCCGGCGCGTAGAGCGGCGTTTCTAAGGCCATCCATCTGAGCTTGTAGAGGCCGTAGATGTGGTCGTGGTGCCAGTGCGTGAGGAAAATCGCCTCCAGCGGAACGTTCAGGAAGTCCCTTATGTCGGTTCCAACGTCGAAGAGAACGGCTTTTCCCGTTTCGGTTATGATGGCCAGCGTTGAGGGCCTCCTCTGGGCGAAGCCGAACTTCCTCGCCTCGCTGCATGTCGGACAGGTGCAGAGGTGCGCCGGAATTCCCTCGCTCCCACCGGTGCCGATGAAGTAGACTATCAAACCCACCACCTATTTCATGGCTGTGAAATAGTTCCCTTATAAGGATTGCCGCCAACTCCTGAACATGAGGTTCATAGCGGACATGATGCTCGGCCGTCTCGCGAGGTGGCTCCGGCTGTACGGCTACGATACGCTCTACGGCGTTGAGGACGACGATGAGATAATCCGCGCTGCCCTCAGAGAGGGCAGGGTGATACTCACCCGCGACTCCGGCCTCGCCGGGAGGGCCGAAAAGCGGGGTGTGGGTGTTATCCTCCTCTCCTCGAACTCCCTTGAGGGGCAGGTCGAGGAGCTCATGCGTTTTGGCCTGGAGTTCAGGGAGCTTTTTCCGGCCAACGCACGCTGTCCCAAATGCAACGGGCTGATAAGGCCCGTTTCGAAGGAAGAGGTTAAGGATAGAGTCCCGGAGAGCGTTTACGAGCGCTATGACGAGTTCTACGTCTGCGAGAACTGCGGTCAAATCTACTGGCCGGGAAGGCAGTGGATGGAGATGCTGAAAATAGACCGGAAATTAAGAAAAGAAGGCTAGTGAAGAGGGTGGTGGCAGGCCACGAAGTGATTGTGGCTTATCTCCACCAGCTCCGGCTCGTGGGCTATGCAGACCTCGCTGGCGAGCGGGCACCTCGGGTGGAAGCGGCATCCCCTTGGCAGGTTCGCCGCGTTGGGGACTTCTCCCGTTATCTTGAACTTTTTCTCCTTTTTCCTGCGCTCTATTGAGGGAACTGCCTCTATGAGGGCTCTTGTGTACGGGTGGGCGGGGTTCTTGAGAACCTCCTCGGTCGGGCCGATCTCGACTATCTTGCCGAGGTACATCACCGCTATCCTGTCCGCTATGAGCTTGCCGACCGCTATGTCGTGGGTTATGAAGAGCTGGCTGAGGTTGTACTCCCTCTCGAAGCTTTCAAGGAGCTCGAGGATCGAGGCGCGCATGGAGACGTCTATCATCGAGACCGCTTCGTCCGCCACCACGAACTCCGGCTTCAGGACCATCGCCCTGGCTATCACGACGCGCTGCCTCTGGCCGCCGCTTAGATGGTGGGGATACCTGTCGTAGAACTCATCCTCAGGGGTCAGGCCGACGCGCTTCAGCATTCTGAGGGCTATCTCCTTCGCCTCCTCCTTCTCGGCTATCCCATGGACGAGGAGCGGATGGGCTATCGCATCGCCGATCTTCATCCTGGGGCTTAGGCTGGCGTAGGGGTCCTGAAAGATTATCTGCATCCTCCGCCTGAAGGGCCTCATCTCCTCGCGGGAGAGCTCCGTTATATCCGTTCCGTCGAAGATTATCTTACCCTCCGTGGGCTCTATAAGCCTCAAAACGGTCCTTCCGGCGGTCGTTTTACCGCAGCCGCTCTCGCCGATGAGTGCCAGAACCTCGCCCCTGTCTATCTCGAAACTGATGCCGTCAACGGCCCTGACGTAGCGCACCTGTTCCTTCCTGAGCACCTCGAGTATGTTCCTCCTTATAGGGAAGTACTTCTTCAGGTTCTCAACGCGAAGCAGTGGCTCGCTCATTCCCCCGCACCCCCGTAGAGATGGCAGGCCACGAAGTGGCCCTTCTCGTACTCTATCATCTCGGGCTCGACCGCGTCGCAGAGGCCCTTAAGCGTCGAGCGCTCCTTGAAAACCGGGCACCTTGGGTGGAACCGGCAGCCCGGAGGCGGGCTCCTCAGGTCGGGTGGGTATCCAGGAATCGCCCTGACCTCGCTCTCCTTCCAGAGGTCTGGAACCGCCTCGATGAGCGCCTTCGTGTACGGATGGAGCGGGTTCTCGACTATCTGCTCAACGGTTCCGAACTCGACGAGCTTCCCCGCGTACATGACGGCTATCTTGTCGCTCCTCTCGGCTGCAAGCGAGATGTCGTGGGTAACGAAGTAGATGCTCGTTCCCTCGGCCTTGAGGGCGTCTATGAGGTCCATTATGGAGTCCTGCACGATAACGTCCAGAGCGGTCGTCGGTTCGTCCGCGATGAGGAGCTTCGGGTTGAAGGCCATCGCCATCGCTATGCTTATCCTCTGCCTCTGGCCGCCGCTGAGCTGGTGGGGGTAGTAGTCGAGCCTGTCGGGCGGGAGGTTGACCTTCTCGAGGAGCTCCTTCGCCCTCTCCCGCGCTTCATCCTCCGGGACGCCGTGGACGGTCATGACCTCGACCATCTGGTCGCCGACTTTCCTGAGGGGGTCGAGGCTGGTCATTGGGTCCTGGAATATCATGCTGATGTCCTTTCCGCGGATCTTCCTAAGCTCCTCCTTGCCTATCTTCAGCAGGTCCTTTCCCTCGAAGATGACCTCGCCCGAGACTATCTTCCCCGGCGACGGGACGATGTTCATTATCGCGTGAGCGACCGTGGATTTTCCGCTTCCGCTCTCCCCGACGAAGGTGACCCACTCTCCCCTGCCTATGCTGAACGTCACGTTCTCGGCCCCTTTGACGACTCCAGCGAGGGTGTAGTAGTAGATGCTCAGGTTCTTGACTTCGAGCAGCATTCACATCACCTCGTTCCAAGGGAGAGCCTCTCGCTGAGGGCCTCTCCTATCAGCGCGAAGGCCATGGCCAGGAGCATTATCATTATTCCCGGGAAGAAGACCAGCCACCAGTAGCCGTCGAGCAGGAATGGCTGGCCGACGCGCAGGTCGTATCCCCAGTCGGGCGTCGGCGGCGTTACAGACAGTCCCAGGAAGCTCAGGCCGGCCTCCGTCAGTATGGCATCCGCGACGCTGAGGGTGAAGACTACCAGTATGGTCGGCGCGAGGTTGGGCAGGATGTACTTGAACATGACCTCCTTGTCCCTTGCGCCTATCGCGTGGGCCGCCTCAACGAAGAGCTGGCCGGTGAAGCTGAGGGTCTGCCCGCGAACCATCCTGAAGTAGGTCGGCACGTAGACGAAGCTTATCGCTATGGCCGTGTTTATCGGACTCGGGCCCAGAACCACCGCGATGACCATCGCGAGGATCAAAGCGGGGAACGCGTAGATGCTGTCCATTATCACGCTCAGCGTTCTGTCGATTTTTCCACCGTGGTAGCCGGAGAGCAGTCCGAGGGGAATTCCTATCGCCATCGAGAGCAGCGTCGCTATGAATACGACGTAGAGGACGACCCTTGAGCCCCAGACTATCCTTGAGAACATGTCCTGGCCGAGCCTGTTGGTTCCCATGAGGTGGTCCGGGCTGGGCGGGGCGAAGACGTCGTCGCTGCTCTGAGTCGGGTCATAGGGGGCTATCCAGGGGGCGAAGATCGCCATTATGACCACGATGAGGACGATGATTATGCCGAAGATGAGCATGCCCCTGCCGGGTTTCTTCCCGAAGACGAACTCGGTAAGTTTTCCTACTATCTCCATCTTGACCACCTCAGTACTTCACCCTCGGGTCGAGCAGTGCATAGACTATGTCCACTATGAGGCTGATGATGCCGACGAAGAAGGCGAAGAATATCACGGCACCCTGGATGGCGTTGTAGTCGCGGTAGTCTATCCTGTCCACAAGGAACGTTCCCATTCCCGGCCAGCTGAAGGTCGTCTCGGTAAGAACCGCGCCTCCGAGGAGTATGGCGAACTGGAGTCCCATTAGGGTAACGACGGGTATGAAGGCGTTCTTCAGCGCGTACCACATGACCTTTCTGTCGGCAACACCCCTGGCGTAGTAGGCCCTTATGAAGTCCTGGCTGAGGACGTCAACCATGTTGTTCCTCACCAGCCTCGTGTACGCTCCGCTGAGGACGATTCCCAGCGTCAACGCCGGGAGGATGAGGTGTCTGACGGAGCTCACGAAGGCCTCCCAGTTGCCCGTCAGAATGCTGTCGAGGACGTAGAGGCCGGTCACCGTGTGGAGGTTGACCCCCGGATCGAGCCTGCCCGAGGTGGGCAGCCAGTGGAGGTGGATGCCGAAGAGGTACTGGAGCATCATGCCGAACCAGGGTATGAAGAGAGTGTAAGCGATTATGCTGTAGACCCTCATGGCAGTGTCCGTCTTCGTTCCCTTCCGGGTGGCCCCTATCACTCCGGTAAGGAGGCCCAGGAGCACGCTGACGGTGAAGGCCCAGAGGGCGAGCTCAAGCGTTGCCGGGAAGCGCTGGGCTATGTAGTCCCACACGGGCTTCCCCATTGGAAAAGCCAGCGTAACCCCGAAATCACCGTGGAGGACGCCCTTGAGGTAGTCGAAGTACTGGACGTAGAGGGGCTTGTCGAGCCCAGCCATCTGCATGAGGTGCTCCAGCTGCTCCGGGGGAATGTTCTTCGTTCCCACGACTGCCATAACGGGGTTTCCGGGGAGGATTCTCAGGAAGAAGAACACGAGGGTGTAGAGGATTAGGATCGTCGGAATTATCATGAGCGCCCTGATTATTATGTACTGACCGAGTCCCCTGGCCACGTTATCACCCCTTCGTTAATTGAGACAAAAAGGAGTGAAAGAAGGAAATCACTCCTTGTAGAGGGTCGAGTAGCGGAATATCATGTCCGGCCCGATGGTTACTCCCTTGACGTTCTTCTGGGTCACCACGAAGAGCTTGCCCTGTATCAGCGGTATGTAGGGAACGTCCTGGGCGAGTATGTCCTGGACCTGCTCGTAGAGCTTCGTCCTCTCGTTCTGGTCGCTGAGCCTCTGGGCCTGGCTCAGGAGGTCGTCCATCGTCGGGTTGGCGTAGCCGGTTCCGGCCCAGCTGTTGGCGGTGCTCTTGAGGAACGGGGTGGTGTAGTCGTCCGGGTCAAGGTAGTCCGGGTACCAGCCGAGCAGATAGACCTGCATCTGGCCGTTCCTGGCGTAGTCGGTGTAGGTTCCCCATTCGGCGCTCTTGATGGTGACCTTTATCATTCCGGTCTTCTCCCACTGCTCCTTGAGCATCTGGGCGAGGTCAGCCTCGGTGTCGCCGTAGTGGGTCGGCGTGTACCAGAGCTGTATCTCCAGCGGGTTGCTCTCGGAGTAGCCGGCTTCGCTGAGGAGCGCCTTGGCCTTCTCCATGTTGCCGTCGCCGTACTTGTCCTTGAAGACGTCCTTGTGGCTCCACATTCCGTTCGGGACAAGGCTGTAGAGGGGCTCAACGGTTCCCATGAAGACCTTCTGGGCTATCTCCGGCCTGTCAACGGCCGCCGCGAGCGCCTGCCTGACCTTGACGTTGCTCGTCGGGTCGTTCTTGGTGTTGAGGCAGATGTAGCGGATGAATCCGCCCGGAACCTCTATGACGTTGAAGTTCTCGTCCTTCTTCAGGCTGTCTATGTCGCTGGGCCTGAGAGTCCTCCAGGCGATGTCTATCTCGCCGTTCTGGAGGGCGAGGCGCATGGTCGAGGCGTCGCGGTAGAACTTGATGATTATCTTCTCGGTCTTGGGCTTCTCGCCGTAGTAGTTCGGGTTGGCCTCGAGAACGAGCTCTTCATCGCGCACCCACTTGGTTATCTTGTAGGGGCCGGCACCGCCTGCAGTCTGGTCGCTCTGTATCTGGTCCGGGGCGTAGTCGGGGTGGACCGGGAAGTACGGCGGGGTCGTGAGGAGGGCCAGGAAGTATGCGGTTGGCTGCTTGAGGTAGAAGACAACCGTGTAGTCGTCCTTCGCTTCAACCTTGTCAACAAAGTCCGTAACGAGCCAGGACGGGTCGCCCTGGATGGTCATTACCCTCTCGATGCTCCTGACGACGTCCTTTGCGGTTAAGGGAGTTCCGTCCGCGAATTTAAGGTCCTTCCTCAGGTGGAAGGTCCAAACGGTCGAGTCCTCGTTGACCTCCCAGCTCTCTGCCAGAGCCGGCTCGATTTCGAGGGTTCCCGGCTTGTATTTCACCAGGCCCTCCATGACGTTGTTGAGAACCTCCCAGGTGTAGAAGTCGTAGGCGTTCGAGGGGTCAAGGTCAGTCACCTTGTCAGTAACGCCCATCACTATCGTCGCTGTCTCTTCCTCTCCGCCACCGCCGCTTATACATCCGCTGGCCACTACAGAAAAAACAACCAAAAACACCAGAGCCAATGTCGCGTACTGCCGTCGCATAAGGTGTCACCGATGAATATTTACGCGCATTCATGCATTTAAATCTTTCGTAGTGTTCATTATTGGACCGACGAAGTCCACACATGAGCCCGGGGCAAAGTTGATATATGCTCCACCCAATTTCCCCCCATGGACTGGGAAGAATGGAAGCCCCTCTACCTCCGCATCGTTCGGGAGATGGGGTACTCGATTGAGGCTGATAGAAGGGCCGCCCAGCTCCTCAGGGCGCTCCTCCTCGAGGAGGATGAATACATCCTGTGGGACGAGCTGGCGGCCGTCGTCGGGAGAAAGGCCTACGTCTTCGGCTGCGGGCCCAGCCTGGAGGATGCCCTCGGGGAGTTTGATTTTTCAGATGGGACGTTGATAGCCGCCGATGGGGCAACCTCCGCACTCCTAGGGCAGAATATGATGCCGGACATCATCGTCTCCGACCTTGATGGCAGGATTCCCGACATAAAGCTCGCCAACGATAGGGGGTCATTCCTCGTCGTCCACGCCCACGGGGACAACGTCGATAAGCTGACGTCATATGTACCCCTCTTCTCAAGGATACTCGGGACGACCCAGACGGAACCGCTGGACATCGTTTACAACTTCGGCGGCTTTACCGACGGAGACAGGGCCGCTTTTCTGGCCGAGGAGCTGGGCGCGAGGGAGATAGTTCTGGTCGGCTTCGACTTCGGCGAAACCGTGGGGAGGTGGAGCAAGCCCGGGTTGAGGGAGCACGCCCCGATATGGGAGAGCAAGAGGAAGAAGTTCGAGTTCGCGAAGGAACTGCTGAAATGGCTGGAGAAGAATGGGAAGGCGAGGATTGATTATCTGACCCTTTGAAATGAGGTAATCCTCGGTCAGAACCCGGCCACAAAGACCTTCCAGGGGTAAAACGCCACCCTTTCACTTATCTCGTATTTCTCACCCAGCACGATTCCCCTCTCTGCCCCCAGGCGTTCCATGCTCCTCTCCACCTGGTCCTTCCGAAGCTTGCCGAGACCGACCTCGACGACAGCCCTTTCCCCGTTCAGCTCAAGGACGAAGTCCGCTCCGCCCCTGCCGGGCTCGTAGCACAGCCGGCCGTTTCCCGATTTTGAGAGGAGGAACAGGTAGAACGCCACGACGTCTTCGAGCAGAGAAGCGAAGACCTCCTTTCTGTTGAGGTTGAAGCCCGAGCTGAAGAGCAGGGCCGACTTGATCGGAACCGCGAGGAACTTGATTTTGGGGCTTTTCCGGATGGCCTTCGCGGGAGAACCGCAGGGTGGAATCCTCTGCACGAGGCTGGCCTTCTCCAGGGCATCGACCAGCTTCATAACGGTCCCCTTGGCCAGCCCGAGGGTTTTTGACAGCCTCTCGTAGCTGAAGCGCTCGCCCTTCGGGGTCGCGAGAAGGTGGAGCAGGTCGAAGGCCCGGTCGAGAGTTTCGGCGTCGAACTCGTGAACCTCCCGCAGGTCGCGGTAGACAACGCGGTCGAGCATCGCCGTCAATCGTTCGTAAACCTCCCATTCTTCCATTCCGAGGGCGAGCGGCATCGCGCCGGCCCTGACGTAGGTCTCGACGTCCGCCATCACGGGGGGCATCGAGATTTCTTCTCCCCTCATGATTCTCCCCATGAGTTCCGGCAGTTCCCGGCCCGTTTTGAGGTGGTGGTACTCCCTAAAGGTCATGGGAAAGAGCTCCCTGTGAAGGGCCCTTCTCGCGAGATCCGGGCTTTCCCTGAGCTTTATCGCCGAAGAACCCGTTGCCATTATGAAGAACCTACGTTCGTCGTGGAGGAGCTTGATCTTCAAATCCCAATCCTTCTCGTACTGAACCTCGTCGAGGAGAAGTACCGCCTTCTCGGGCCTTACCAGTCGCTTGTACGCCTCAACCACCTCCAGCAGCTCTAGGCCGAGGGCCCTCAGCCGGTCGAGGGAGAGGTAGAGAACCCCGTTGGGGCCGACCTCTTTCAGGGCTTCAAAGTACAGCTGGGCGAGCAGAGTCGTTTTTCCAACTCCCCTGATTCCGAGCAGAAGGATTGTATCGGGGTTTCCACCCTTCAGGTACCTCCCAACCTTTGAGTACAGCCAGTTGTAGAGGTGTCTCTTATGGGGCTTGTTGTAGGGGGTGAGCAGGGTGGGGGTGCTCGTTAGGTGCTCCACAATTAGGTCATCTGGTTGAACCATAACACCACCATTTTGGTTATTATATTGAACCAACTTATAAACGTTTGTTCCCACGGGTGGGCGATTATCGAGAATTCAAAAATAGAACATAGAAAGCGGAAGTTTATTAGACTAGGTCCTTGAGCTTCTTGACCTTTCCGGCTTTTATCTCGATGTAACCGGCCCTCTTGAGGAAGCGGAGGACCTCCTCGACGGCCCTTGGGGAGTAGTTGATGACGAGGGTTCCCTTCTCGGTGGGTATCGAGATGGGGGAGGCCCTCATGAACGCCTTGACCAGGTCTTCCTCAGGAACCTTCTCGTTGCCGAGGGACTTGAGTATCTCCCCCGAGAGAATCGAGCGGCCTATAAGCGCGAAGTAAACCCTCAGAAGGTAGTCCTCGGGGAAGTAGCGCGACGCTATCTTTCCGAGGGTGTTTATCTTGGCTATGTCCAGCTCGAGTATCTCGAACTCGTACTCCATGGTGAGGTCGGTGAAGGCGAACTGCTTGGCTATCCTCTCGGCGCTCTCGGGGCTGTGAACGAGGTTGAAGGGGAACTTGAACTCGAAGCGGAGCTTCGTGACGTCAACGCCCTCCCTCAGCTTGATGACGCCGTCGCTGTAGTCTATGGCGCCGTTCCTCGTGAGCTGGTCGAGGAGCTCAGCCACCCACGGCCCCTCCTGGAGGAGGGTCTCGAACCTCTCGCCGACCTTGATGTGCTCCAGTATGTGGTTGAGGCTCTCCTTGAACGAAACGAAGCCCTCCCTGAGGGCCTCCCTGTCGGCCCCCTCTATGACGTCTATCTGCGCGCTTATCTCCTCGAGGGTTCCCTCGAGCAGGTATCCCACGAACGCCTCGTATCCGAGTCTCTCATGAAGCTCGAACTTGATGCCTTCCCGTCTCAGGTCTTCCAAAAACGATTTCTTTACGGATTCACTCTTCGTGACGAACCTCATTCTATCACCGAACCGGAAACGGTTAAAAGCCTTATAGGTTTTTGGTTTCTGGAGGTGAGCGCATGGGCGAGAAGCAGTACCTGCTCGACAAGACCCTTGAGACATGGAAGGGGAAGAGGGTTGCCCTAGCTGTTAGCAACGAGCACTCCTTCACCGGAATCCTGGATGACTTCGATGAGGAGGTCATACTCCTGAGGGACGTGGTGGACATAGCCGGAAACAAGGCCAAGGCCCTCGTGGTGAAGATAGACGACCTCAACTGGATAATGCTCCTGTGAGGGATCGGAATGCGGGGTATCGCCTTCGTTGGCTTCAAGAAGAGCGGGAAAACGACGACGGTTGAGGCCGTCGCGAGGGTCCTCAAGGAGAGAGGTTATCGTGTTGCCATAGCCAAGAGCATGCACGCCGACTTCGACAGGGAAGGGAGCGATACGTGGCGCTTCTCAAAGGTCGCCGATGCCGTCCTTGTCAGGGCGAACGATACAGATGCCCTCCTCTTCAACGCCAAGGACATCAACGCACTGTTCTCGATGGTTTCCGCCGACTTCCTACTGCTCGAGGGATTCAAATCGGTTCAGCACGTCCCCAAGGTGATATGCGCGAGGAACGAGGAGGACGTGAGGGAGCTCAACGACGGTCTCGCAATAGCGGTGAGCGGCGTTATAGCCTCTGCCGGCGTGGAGGAGGTTGAGGGCCTTCCTGTCATAGACTCCACCGAGGAGCCGGAGAGGCTCGCTGATTTGGTGGAGACGAGGGCATTCATGCTCCCCAACATAGACTGCGGCCTCTGCGGCTTTGAGTGCGCCGAGATGGCGAGGATGATAGTGAGGGGCGAGAAGACGACCAAGGACTGTGTGGTTCTCAGTCAGAAGCCGAAGGTGACCGTTAGAATAGACGGCCAGGTACTGCCGATGAAAGACTGGGTGCAGGAACTGGTTGAGAAGACCATCAAGGGAATGCTCTCGGCGATGAAGGGCTACCGGGAGGGGAGAAGGATAGAGATCGTGATTAGGGACGATTGAAATCAGACGGCCTCAACCCCTACCTCCCGAATTCTGTCCCCTTCCAGCACAAAGGCCCCGTAGTTTCCCTTCTCGTCGACTATCAGCCAGACGACCGGCCAGAGCCTCATACCCTTCAAGTCCCTCCCGCTCGGCCTCGGCGGGCACTTCAGGTGGGAGTGGAAGATTCCGACAACCTCAAGGCCCCGTTCCTCGGCCCGGTCTATGGCCTCGACCATCTCGATGGGCTCCATCTCGAAGGCGGTGGGCGAGTTCAGCCTGTTGGGGATGAAGCGGACTTCCTCGACTTCAATCCGCTCCCAGTTCCTGCGGCCGAAGAGCATGCCACATATTTCAATCCGCGAATTTTCCGCCGCTTTGATAATCCGCTTTAAATCTTCCCGGCGAATAACCATCATCATGTCAATAAATTTCCCGTTAACCTTATAAGTTTTGGAGCGCCGAGAGGTCTTTGCCGGTGATAGGATGAAATGGGCCCTTACACTCCACGGTGGGGAAAACCACGGCGAAACCATGATCCTCCACGCCGACAGCGCCGATGAAGCCAGGAGGATGGCGATAAGGGAAATGAAGCGGAAGGACGCAAGGGTCTTCGAGCTGGAGAAGATCGAGTGATTCTTCTTCCCCAAATTATTCTTTCCGGCACTCCCTGCGGCGGGGCGACACTTGTGGCTATCGCGACGATGATGCACGCCAATGTATATTTTGGTCCGGACTGTTATGTGCTTTGATGTCGAAATCTGTGCGACAATGTTTTTAAATCCTTCCAATTTTTCTATCACCCACAGTGATATACCGGGGTGATGGCATGCTCGTGAGAATCGTCTACTACATGAACAACACCCTCCCCAAGGAGAGGATAGTCGTCACCAACGACATGAAGAAGGCTGAAAGGATAGCGCGGGAAGAGATGGAAAAGCTTCGAGCGAGGGGCTATGAGCTCGAGTGGGTGGCCTGAGCTACCCCCTCCCGATATTGGGCGGACCGACCGTCTGCTAAAGCCCGTAGATTATCAGAATTAGCCCCATCCACGTTGCCACGAAGTACGCGGTTATCGTGGCGAAGTGGAGCGGTATGGCAACCAGGAGCATGAGTCCGCCAGTCTTCAGCATCTCCGCTCCGGTGTCGTCGGACATCCTGGAAATGGCGCGATAGAGGAAGTAGAGGCTCAGAAACTGCAGGGCCAGAAAGGCCGCATGGACCGTGTTTATCACCGCGGGGCTCGCTTCCATTGGGGTTATCCCGAGAGTTTTGCTCCATCCGGAGATTCCGAGGGTTATCTTCGCCCCGTAGAGGGGAAGTGAAGCGATGAAAACGATGAGCGACCTTTTGATGGCCTCCCCGTACTCCGGAAGCTCTCCCATGAGGAGCCAGAGGCCTACGACGGCCAGCGGATAGATGTACATCATCAGAATCAGCGTGAGTGCGAAAAGAACCTCAAGCCTTCTAACGTTCATGGAACCACCGTAGAAGAGTCGGCCTCAAAAGTTAAAAGGTTGGGGCGTCAGCCCCTCCTGCGCGGACGCTGGGCATCAACCGCGCGACTGCTTGAACTGCTCCTGAATCTTCCTGTAGTACTCCATGGTCTCCTCGCCCACGCTCGGGCCTATCTTCTCCATGGCCTCCTCGAAGTCCTTCATCGTTACCTTGACCCTCTGCCTTATCTCGTCGGCCTTCATGCCGGGCCTTATGATGCCATCCTGCAGTGCACGGCGCATGGCCAGCATCGCGGCCTCCCTGACCACCGCCTCGATGTCGGCTCCGGTGTAGCCTTCCGTCCTCTTCGCCAGCTCTTCGAGCCTGACGTCCTCCGCGAGCGGCACGTTCCTGGTGTGCACCTTGAATATCTCCAGTCTGGCCTTCTCGTCGGGTGCTGGAACGAGTATGAGCCTGTCGAACCTTCCTGGCCTGAGCAGGGCGGGGTCTATGATGTCCGGCCTGTTGGTTGCCGCTATGACGACCACTCCGCTGTTCTCCTGGATTCCGTCCATCTCGGTGAGCAGCTGGTTGATGAGCCTGTCGGTTACGTGGTTCACGTCGGTTCCCCTGCGCGGGGCGATGGCGTCGATCTCGTCTATGAATATCACCGTCGGAGCCGCCTGCCTGGCCTTCCTGAATATCTCCCTGATGTTCTTCTCGCTCTCGCCCACCCACTTGCTCAGCACCTCTGGACCCTTGATGGCGATGAAGTTGGCCTCACTCTCGTTCGCTACCGCCTTTGCGAGGAGGGTCTTACCGGTTCCGGGCGGACCGTAGAGGAGTATTCCCTTCGGCGGGGTGATTCCGAGCCCCATGAAGGCCTCAGGATACTTGAGCGGCCACTCGACGGCCTCACGGAGTTCCTCCTTCACGTTCTCAAGGCCGCCTATGTCCTCCCAGTGGACGTTCGGAACCTCCAGGAGTACCTCTCTCAGCGCTGACGGCTCGACCATCTTGAGGGCCTCGTAGAAGTCCCTTCTGGTGACCTTGAGCTCCTCGAGGACTTCCTTGGGTATGTGCTCTGCCTCGAAGTCTATCTTGCCCTCCTTGATGAGCCTCCTCAGGGCTGCCATAGCTGCCTCCCTGGCGAGGGCGGCCAAGTCGGCACCGACGAATCCGTGGGTGACCTCGGCCAGCTCCTCCAGCAGGCCATCGATGAGCCTACCCTTAACTTCGTCGTAGAGCTTCTCGTCTATGCTTCTGAGTATCTCCGGAATCTCCTCGTCCTTCGCGTTCTTGACCTTCATCAGGGCCCTCTCGGCGCTCTCGCGGTAGGCGTCGTTCCTCTCCAGCTCCTCGAGTATCTCGATGACCCTGCCCCTCCTGAACTCGGGCTCGATGGGCATTCCCCTGGTGTGTATCTGGAGTATCTCCTTCCTGCCCTGCTTATCCGGAACACCGACCTCGAGCTCGCGGTCGAACCTTCCTGGCCTCCTGAGGGCCGGGTCTATGGCGTCTGGCCGGTTGGTGGCGGCAATAACTATGACCTTTCCGCGGCTCTTGAGACCGTCCATGAGCGTGAGCAGCTGGCTGACGACACGCTTCTCGACCTCGCCGTGAGTCTCCTCCCTCTTCGGAGCGATGGCGTCGATCTCGTCTATGAAGATTATCGCCGGCGCGTTCTCTTCAGCTTCTTTGAAGACCTCTCTAAGGCGCTCCTCGCTCTCGCCGTAGTACTTGCTCATTATCTCGGGGCCGTTGATGGCTATGAAGTGCGCGTTGGCTTCGTTGGCTACTGCCTTGGCCAGGAGGGTTTTACCGGTTCCAGGCGGACCGTAGAGCAGGACACCCTTGGGCGGCTCGATGCCGAGCTTCTCGAATATCTCCGGGTGCTTGAGCGGAAGCTCAATCATCTCCCTGACCTTCTGGATGACGTCCTTGAGGCCACCTATGTCCTCGTAGGTGACGCCGAGCGCAGCGGTCTTGCTGACCTCCTTAACGGGCTTCTCGCTGACCGTGAACTCGGTGAACTCGGTTATCTGGACTATTCCAGCCGGAGTCGTCGCGGTGACAACGAAGGTCAGCTCCTGGCCGAGGATGCCGACCTTGATGTAGTCTCCTCTAACAACGGGCCTTCCGACGAGCCTGCTGTGGAACCATTCAACGAAGTCGTGGCCGAAGCGAATCGGCTCGGTCGGGGCCACGATGACCTTCTTTGCCTCCTTAACCTCGGCCTTTCTCACCGTAACCTCGTCACCGAGGCCGACGCCGGCGTTCTTCCTTATGGTTCCGTCCATTCTGATGATGCCCAGACCCTCGTCCTCAGGATAAGCGGGCCAGACGACGGCGGCGGTGTTCTTGGTTCCGATTATCTCGATGATGTCGCCGCTCTGAACGCCAATCTCGCGCATTGACTTGCGGTCTATTCTAACTATTCCCCTCCCAACGTCCCTCTGGTAAGCAGAGGCGACCTTGAGCTTAACTTCCCTCTTTTCGGTCATCTTTCACCACCTCCAAACTTTTCATGACCGATGATCGTGAGTTGTCTGATTTTACCCAAAACGGGAAAATTGAAAGGCCTTATTCTATCTTCACCTCGAAGCCCTCGCCCTCTTCCTTCCTGGGGGCCTTCTTGGGTATCTCTATCTCGAGGACGCCGTTGTTGTAGCGGGCCTTGGTCTTCTCCGGGATGACCTCCTCGGGGAGCCTGATGACCCTCCTGTAACCGCTGTAGTAGCGCTCGACCCTTATCGCGCCCTCGGTCTCAAGCTCCTTCTCGCGCTTCACCTGGGCCTCGAGGTAGACGGTGTCCTCGGTAACGCGGAGCTTGATGTCCTCCTTCCTGACGCCGGGGAGCTCGACGGTTATGACGAACCTGTCGCCGCGGTCGAAGATGTCCACGAAGGGCTCGCGCCAGGTCTCGCCCACGAACTCGTAGCGCTCCGGTTCTCTGGCGCTCCAGAGCCTCGGTCCGCGCATGACGTCCCTGAAGATGGCGTCGATCTCCTCCTGAATCTCCCTCATCAGGTCGAAGGGGTCCCAGTAGCGGTCCCTCCTCCAGACCATGCTCTCACCCCCTCAACCTTTTGGTTACCAGTAGTAACTAAAAGCTCAAGGTTTATAAAGTTTTTCGTCTTTTAATGTGCATCGGTGACTAAAATCGGAGAATGGGAAAGATCAAAGGTTGCTCAGCATGCGGACAAGCGGGTAGTACACATCATCAAAGCTCTCGTTTCCCCGGAGGGGGTACACGAACGTCACTTCCTTTCCTTCAATCCTGATCTCCACTTCCCTGGACTCGTTCACCAAGACCAGCTCCGTAACCTCGAGCATATCGCTGACTATCTGACCCCTCCCGAGAAGAGAACCCCTGCTGATGCCTTTATTCAATATATCCTCAAGCCTGGGCCTTAACCCGGTAATCCACTTTGGGCGAAATCTTCGTCTGGTTACAGCCTCCACGGATTCACCCCCTAAGAGTAAATGAGAGAAGAAGGAAAGAGGCGCTTGGCTACCACCTCTTTTGGCTTATTGGCACGACCGACCTATTTCAGGGCGGACTCGGGGCACTGCCGCGTGCTGCTATCACCCACTCACCGTGGGTTTCATTAAAACCCTACGACTTTGAAAAATATTAGCTTTTCGGCCGTCTTTTTGAAAGATTCGTCTGTTTATGTACATTTCAATGGAAAAGTTTGAGTTTTTGCCCTCGTCGGAATCAGGTTTTTGTCATCATGCCCACCGGCTCCAGGGTGGAATTCTGAGACACGGGCCGGGCATCGTAGCCGAGTCCCCGGAGGATCCTTGCGAACTCCTCGGCGAAGCCGTAAACCGTGAAAACCATCTCTGGGTTTACCCTCTCCACGATCCTCATCAGCTCCCAGAAGTCGGCGTGGTTGCTGAGTTTGAGGGTTCCAAAACCGGAAACCGTAAGCTCCCAGGGGGAGAGGGAGTTCTCAACCCTGGGCGAGCGGTAGGAACGCAGGACGACCTCGCCATCGGCCGAGATGTTGCCGAAGGAGAGGCCGAACTTCGAATAAACGCGCGCCACCTTGACCATCTCCCTCGATGCTTTGACGGTGTAGCCGTGAAGATCGAGTATCTTCATGACCTCCTGGGCTTTCCCCATCTGGTTGACGTAGAGAACCGGTCTCTTGCCCCTCTCAAGGGCTTCCTCGACGAAGGCGATCAGCTTCTTCTCGGCCTCCCTCGGTGTGGGAAACGTGAAGTGCGGAACGCCGAAGGTGGCCTCGATGACCAGGAAGTCCGCCCTCGGGAAGCGGCTCTTCTCGGCTGTTCTGAGCTTGAACCACTTGGTGTCGCCGGTGTAGAACAGAGTCCCGTTTTCGAGCCACAGCTTTATCCCGGCCGAGCCGAGCATGTGTCCGGCTGGATAGAGCTTCGCCTTGAAATCGCCGAGGTAGAAGGTCTTTCCGAACTCGATTTCCCTGTAGAAGCCGCCCTTTCGGAGGTGGCTGAGGAACTTGGTCGCCCTGGTGGAGTAGATAACCTCGCCGCTCACAAAGTGGTCGGTGTGGGCGTGGCTCTGGAATGCAAAGCGGGCCGAGCTGTCGAGGCCGACTTTTCCTATTATCATTATTTGAACATAAGCCCCCGAAACCCTTTTTAGCTTCGTTTCGATATCCCTCTTGGTATTCAGATGCCTATTTACATTCTCAAGAGTGAGAAGCCCACCAAGTTCTTCGGCAGGATGAACGTTGTGTATCATCTCAACCGAAGGTTCTCATAAGCCGCGACTTCCCCGAGTGATGGATAATTTATCCGATGTCAAACACAACCTTTAGTTATGTAAAAGCTTTTTATAGACCGGCGCCCAAATAGGGGCAGGTGGTAGGCATGACTTTCGATAAGGAGAAGCTCGCGAAGATTAGGGAGGAGGAAAAGCGCTGGGACGAAACGACCGTTAAAAAGTTCATCGAGAAGAGGCCCGAGAGAAAGGAGAAGTTCATGACCGACGACGGTTTTGAAATAAAGCGCACATACACCCCCGCCGACCTCGGCGAGGAATGGGACTACCTCGAGAAGCTCGGCTTCCCGGGCGAGTACCCGTTCACCCGCGGTGTCTATGCGACCATGTACCGCGGCAGGTTCTGGACGATGAGGCAGTACGCCGGTTTCGGAACCGCTGAGGAGAGCAACAGGCGCTACAAGTACCTCCTCGAGCAGGGGCAGACCGGCCTGAGCGTCGCCTTCGACCTGCCGACCCAGATAGGCTACGACTCCGACCACCCGATGAGCGAGGGCGAGGTCGGAAAGGTCGGTGTCGCAATCGACTCCCTCTGGGACATGCGCGTCCTCTTCGACGGAATCCCGCTCGACAAGGTCTCAACCTCGATGACCATCAACTCGACGGCGGCTAACCTCCTCGCCATGTACATCCTCGTTGCCGAGGAGCAGGGCGTTGCCCAGAACCAGCTCCGCGGAACGGTCCAGAACGACATTCTGAAGGAGTACATAGCCAGGGGAACCTACATCTTCCCGCCGCAGCCGAGCATGAGGCTGACCACTGACATCATCATGTACTGCGCCGAGAACGTCCCCAAGTGGAACCCGATTTCGATAAGCGGCTACCACATCCGCGAGGCCGGTGCCAACGCCGTCCAGGAGGTTGCGTTCACTTTGGCGGACGGTATCGAGTACGTTAAGGCCGTCATAGACAGGGGCATGGACGTTGACAAGTTCGCCGGAAGGCTGAGCTTCTTCTTCAACGCCCACAACAACTTCCTCGAGGAGATTGCGAAATTTAGAGCAGCGAGGAGGCTCTGGGCCTACATAATGAAGGAGTGGTTCAACGCCAAGAACCCGCGCTCAATGCTCCTGCGCTTCCACACCCAGACGGCCGGTTCAACGCTCACCGCCCAGCAGCCGGAGAACAACATAGTCCGCGTTGCGATTCAGGCCCTCGCGGCGGTCCTCGGTGGGACCCAGAGCCTGCACACCAACTCCTACGATGAGGCCCTCTCCCTCCCGACCGAGAAGAGCGTCAGGATAGCCCTCAGGACCCAGCAGATAATCGCCTACGAGAGCGGCGTCGTTGACACGATAGACCCGCTTGGAGGCAGCTACTACATCGAGTGGCTCACCGACCACATCTACGAAGAGGCCCTCAAGTACATCGAGAAGATTCAGAAGATGGGCGGCATGATGAGGGCCATCGAGAGGGGCTACATCCAGAAGGAGATAGCGGAGAGCGCCTACAAGTACCAGAGGGAAGTTGAGGAGAAGAAGCGCATCATCGTCGGCGTCAACGAGTTCATCGTCGACGAGCCGCTCGACGTCGAGATACTCAAGGTCGACCCGAGCATCAGGGAGAAGCAGATCGAGAGGCTCAAGAAGCTCCGCTCCGAGAGGGAGGGCAAGAAGGTCGAGGAGGCCCTCGATAAGCTCAGGAATGCGGCAGAAACCGAGGACGAGAACCTCATGCCCTACATCATCGAGGCCCACCGCCATCTGGCCACCCTCGGAGAGGTCACCGACGTCCTCCGCGAGGTCTGGGGCGAGTACAGGGCCCCGCTGATATTCTGATGCCTTTCCCTTTTTTTTTGTTTGTGTGCAGCCGCTCTCCTTTGGGTGGCGGTAAGGGTCTTTATGGGAATGCTTTTAAGACGTTTAGATTACAGTATTAACGAACAAAACGTGATTAGGGTGTCCCTTCATGGAGCTCATCAGGACTGAAAATCTCACCAAGTTCTTCGGAAAGCGCAACATAGTGTACAACCTCGATTTAAAGGTTCCCAAGGGCGTTGTTTACGGCTTTCTCGGGCCGAACGGGGCCGGTAAAACGACCACTATCAAAATGCTCACGGGGGCGCTGAGGCCCACCTACGGCGAGATTGAGATTTTCGGTATGAACATGCCGAGGGAAAGAGTGGAGATAATGAAGAGGGTTGGCTACATGCCGGAATCGCCGATAGCCTATGAGAACATGACCATCTTTGAGTTCCTGACATATATGGGCCGCCTCTCCGGCATGAAGAAGGACGAGGCAAGGGAGAGGGCGAAGGGACTGATGGCCTACGTCGGTGTGGGGAGGATAGCGCTCAACAGGATGAAGGAGCTTTCGAGCGGGCAGAAGCAGAGGGTCATGTTCGCAATGGCTCTCATGCCGGACCCGGAACTTCTGATTCTGGATGAGCCCACGGCAAACCTCGACCCCCTCGGCAGGATAGAGTTCATCGGCAGGATAGTGGAGCTCTCCAAGAAGGGCAAGACGATTTTCGTGAGCTCCCACATAGTCAGCGAGATAGAGAAGATGTGCAACTACGTGGGAATAATCAACCAGGGCCGGATGATAGCCCAGGGGAAGATAAGCGACCTAACGCAGATAGAGGAAAACGAGTACGATGTGGTGACCTCCGATAACGACAGGGCGATGGAGTTTCTGCGCGAGAAGCCCTACATCCGGGAGGCGTGGGAGGAGGACAACGTCATCAGGGTCATCGTGGAGCCGAAGTTCCGCGACGAGTTCTTCCTGGCGTTCCCGAAGTACCTCAGCTCGAACGGGATAAGGCTCAAACTCTTCAAGCCCCACACGAGCCCCCTCGAAAGAATCCTCATGGAGAAGTTCAGCCTGGAGGTGGAAGGGTGATAGGCGTCCTCTACTCAAGCGAGGTCTCGAGGATACTTAGGGCGAGGCGGTTCAAGGTCATGCTCGCTGCCATGCTCCTGCCCGTGGTGGTCTACTTCTTCACCCACGAGGAGATAACGGAGTATGGAGCAAAGGCCCTTGAGCGGTCCTTCCAGATAGTCACCTCCGAGTTCATGGTGAACTTCTGGCTCGGCGTTATCGGCCAGCTCGTGGCCATAATCCTCATGAGCGACCTCCTCGCGAGCGAGATAGACAGGGGCACCATAAGGCTTCTCCTGACGAAGCCCATACGGAAGAGCGAGATAGTCTTTGGGAAGTTTTTGGCCGGAATGACCGGCATAGCTGTCCTCTTCGGAGTCCCCTATCTCATCCTTCAGATATACGGGGTTCTGCTCTACAAGGCGGGCCTTGAAGGCTTTAGGGCGACTTTCGATGAGGCACTCTACGCCCTCGGCGTCACGCTCCTGCTCCTCGGGGCGCTGGGTGCGCTGGCGGTGCTCCTTTCGGTGGTCGTCTCACGTCCCCTCTACGCTTCACTCTCTGCCTTCGCCCTCGTCTTCGTTGCGCAGTTCATACTGCCCCAGCTGCCGTTCTTTGACAACCCGGAGCGCTTCACTCTCAACTACCAGGTGGGGGTGCTCCTCAAGAGCCACTTCACGCTTCACGCCGGCCTCGACGCCTACAAGGGCGAGCCCAGAATGACGGCGCTGTTCTTCATAGGGAGCATAATCGCGGCCCTGCTCCTCACGCTGCTCGGCATGTACCGCAAGGAGTACCCTGACTGAGGTGATGGCGATGAGAAAGGTGCTGATTCCTCTAATCCTCCTCATCCTTGCCGGGAACGTTCTCGCGTATCCGGTCGAGATTGGACTCGACGAGGTTCTGCTCGTTGATGATAACGTGGTCACCTTCGATCCCTCCCCCTCCGGAAGCCTGATATACCTGCGCGTTGAAGGCCCCAGCGGGTCTAACTCAAGCGTGCTCGGCTTTGGGGGGAGCCTCTTTTTTAATGGGGTTAACTACACCGTCGGGCGCTTCGACCCGACCACCCGGAAGCTTGTTCTCCACCTGAGCGGGAACTATTCGAGGCTGGAGATAGTCAAGAAAAAGGACTTCTCCGTTAATGTGGTTGAGGCCTTTGACACCTACACAAGGCTTAACCTACGGTGGGACGGCTACTACGGCATAAACGACACGCTGAAGGTGTATTCAAATGGCCTCCTCGTGAAGGAGCTCCCCGTGAGTTTTGAACGGGGGGACGAGGTGAGCTTTAAGGTTAAAACCCCTCCTTCCGGCATTTTGGTGCTGTCCCTTGGGGGGCTGAGCAGGGACGTGGTGCTGGAGGGGACGGAGAAGCAGGTGGAGATAACCTCCCTAAAACGCGATGAGGAACTGCACGTCACGCTCCTCAACCGTGGGGATGCGGTTAACGCAACGGTCGCGCTCACGGCCGGAGGGCTCACCCTGGAGAGGAAGGAGGTTCACCTCGAGAGGGGCGAGCAAAAGGAGTTAACCTTTGAGAGGAATCCCCTCCAGGGGACGGTGGTCGTTGATTACGGTGCCGTTACCCAGGAGAGCTTCTACTTCCGGCCTCCGGATATCTCGGTCGTCTCTTACTCCCTCGACGGGGAGAGGCTGAGAATAAGGCTCAAAAACGATGGCGGCCACTTCCACGGAAAGGTCAGCGTTATGAGCAATTCCGTTGTCGTCGGCTCACCCCTCTACCTCGACCTCAGCCTCCGCGAGGGCGAGGAGAAGGAGGTGGCCTTCAACCTGACCGAGGATGTGGATTACGCCACCGTCGTTATCTCCTCGGCCGATTTCACGACAAGCGTGCCCCTCATGCTCGAAAGGGGCCTCAGCGTGCGGTTCGTCAACGACTACGCGAGAACGTACCTCGGCGGGTCAGCGGTTTATAACCTCGTGGTTACGGGGAACGGAAGGGTGGAGTTAGCTGTTGCCGGACTGCCGGATTCGGTTAGGTACGCTTTCTATTACGGCCAGAACGAGGTCAGGACCCTCAACGTCGAGGGGAGCGTCCAGCTGACCCTCGTCGTCTCGCTCCCGAGCTTCCCCTCGGGCTTTCGGGTGGAGGCGCCGTTGAGGTTCAACGCCACAGTAAACGGTGAGGACTATCCGCTCACGCTGGAGGTCAGCGGTGCCGGCAGGCTCCCGGTTTACGGGGACAACTGGCTCGCCAAGAGCAACTTCACGTCGGAGGTTCACCACCTCGGGCTTCCCTACCACGTGGTCTGGCGCGACGTGACGCCCCCTTACATCTTCGAGAACATCACCGGGGAAAAGATAGCCTTCCTCTACGGCCGCTACGTCCGCCAGGGGGAGGATTTGAAGCTCCACGTCCTCAGCCCCTACGGCGAGATACTCCACACCTCCTCTTCCCCGGAGGGGAGGTCTGACTTCGTGATCTTCAACGAGAGCGAGTTCATGCTCATGGTGGAAGGAAAGGGCTTCTTTGACTCGGTCCTGCTCGTTGCGCGCTACATGGAGAAACCGGAGAACGTCACGCTTGAGCTGGAGAGGAAACCTTTCGGCGAGGGGCTGGAGGTTATAATAATCAACGCCACCCCCCTCCGCGGGAAGAAGCTGACAATTAAGGCCAGCGGCAAAAACCTGGAGCTAAAAGCCTACCACTTCACGCTCAACAGCGAGAGGGAGGACTTCGACCCCCTCGGAACCGGGAAAGCTGTCTTTACTGTGAAGGGGAACAATGTCTCGGGAACCATGGCCGTCAGGAGCGACGAGGACTTCGTGGCGGTAGTCGTCAGGGGCGATGGGCGCGTTGGTCTCTCCTTTGAGGTCGGCGGAACGGGTGTAAGCGCCTCCGAAGTCACGACGCGCTGGCCCTACCTGGCCGTTCTGGGGCTGGGGCTTCTGCTCGTGCTGGCCGTCTTCCTTGAAAGGCGGCTCGGGTGAGTGTTTCTCATTTTTCTTTGCCTTCATCATGTTCCGCGGGCAACCGTTGGAGCCAATCTTACAGAAAAAAGTTAGCCAGAAGGCGCCGAGGATGCTGGTGGAAATACAAGTACAGAGCTACAGAGCCCCTCTGATATTCTGACGCAGCTTATCGTTTTCTTATTCCTTTCCAAAACGTTTTTAATTCTGTGCCGTAGTTAAATTGGTGATGACATGAGAACCTCCCGCTTCCTTGTTATTCTGCTCCTCATCGGTGCCGTTCTCCCCCAGCAGGTTATTGCCGAACCTGCACCAGGATATCGGTTTCCGGCCCATCCGGTCATGATGCACCTCAGCGTCGCCAGCAACGGGGGTCTGGCCCTGATTGCAATTACCGTATCTGAGTACGGAAAACCAGTTGAGCACATGTGTCCGATAGACTCTCCAGACACTTACATTGGGTGTCGTGAGCTCTCCGGAAGGAAATATCTCCTCTTCGAAGTCGGTGACGGAGTGAAGTACGTTAACCTCACGGACTCGCTGGCGGGGTTCAACTTCACAGCCCTTTCAGCTGCTCCCGTCGGGAGGAAGTGGTTCCTTGTCGGTGCCCGCCACATTTCCCCCTGCGAGTTCGACGTCTGCACCAACGTAAGCTATACCGTCATGGAGTACCTCCCGGAGGAGGAACGGATTGGGAGGCCCGTTCGCCTTTCTCAAATTGACTCGGACGTTCTCTTCAACCTGCCTGATGCCATGGCTGTGAGCGGAACCATCTCCAACGGCTCATTGGTCTTCTCCTTCCCCTACGCCAACGAAACTTACTCCGTTCCGGTTGAGGCCTTTGAGGAGTACCTCCACCTCCTGAATTTCAGCGACTCCAGCGGCCTGAACGCGGAGAGCCTGCTGAAGCTCTTCCGGGCGGTTCCATTCCGGGGAGGGCTTATCCTATACCTCCCAAGCTATGGAATTGAGGCATACACTCCAGAGCCATACTCCCTCAGAGAATACCTCCTCATTGGGAATAGGTCCAGCGTTTACTTCCCCTACATGTGGGTTGGACATTCCGGTTTCGTCTGTTCCCCCAATAACGCCAGCGCGACTCCATTGACAGGACGGCTTTTCCCGCCTCTGTTGTACTACCGCAACGGGAGGCTGAGCCCCCTCTTCAACCTTTCGGTTGAAGTCCCTCCCAGTGCTTTCGGCAATGCCAGCGAAACGCTCACATGCCCCAATCCGGTTCTGAAGCTTCCAAACGGAACCCTCGCCCGGGTTGGGGGAAACTCCTTCGTTCCCGAGCTGGAACTTTCCCCCGGTGAGGGCAGGGTCTACATCTCCATCGTCCGCACCGTACCCCATTACTCCCCCGAAAACTCCACCTTTGTGGACTTCTGTGTCAACCGGGAGAAAATCCTTCACGCCGAGTTTAGCGATTCCTCAGTGCAGTTTCTTAGGATGCCTTTTCCGGGGCTGTTTATGAACGTTAACGGCTCGTGGGTGTACGGGAGGCTGAGCGATAGAGGATTTAGAAACTTCTGCGTCTATTACTGGGGACCGGCTTTCAACGAAACCTTCGTCTACGACCCCGCTGGGAGGACTCTTCGCCCCATTGAAGAGAGCACTGTGGAGTACGGTTCCTCCAATGAGTTCCATGCGTGGAAGGCCAACCAAAGCGCCGTTAGTTTCATAACGCCATCCTTCGACATCTCCAGAATCCCCCTTGAAAACCTCTCCCGGTGTGTTCCCTCTTCGAGAGCTGCATCAATGCTCCGGGGGGTTAAAGTGGGGGAGGGAATACTCTTTTATTACCCCTTCTACGTTACGGGAATCGCGCTCGAGGGGCGCGGCTGGGCAACCGTCTGGGGAGACTACTCCTCAAACGCCCGTACCACATTCGACGGTACCTGCCTGGCATTCTACTACTCAGACGGCAGAATAACCTCCGCTCTGAAGGCTGAAACTGCCGTTGTAGCGGTGCCAGTCGGGAACTGGAGCGTTAAACTCGTCATTCCGTATATTGATACGGGCAACGCCCTCAACGTCTCCCCGGAGCCCCCTGAGGAAAACACGCCCGCCCAGACCCTACCGGCTGAAGAGGGTTCGGGCGTTTGCGGTCCGGCCGCGATAATCGGGTTCTCGGTAATCCCTCTCCTCCTGAGGAAAAAACGCCGGGGATAGCTCCGGGTGGAAAACCTTAAAACCCCACGAAAAAGCTTAAAAAAGAATACCCAAAGCATCAACAGGCATCATGATAATCCCGGGAGGTGTAGTTATGGCGAGAAACAAGCCGCTTGCGAAGAAGCTCAGACTTGCCAAGGCCGCCAAGCAGAACAGGCGCATTCCGGTCTGGGTCATCGTCAAGACCAACAGGAAGGTCATGACCCACCCGAAGAGAAGGATGTGGAGGAGAACCAAGCTCAAGGAGTGAGGTGATTTAGATGATCAAGCCCGGAGAGGAAGTCATATTCGTCGTTCCCATCAAGAAGATAAAGAAGCGCGTTCCGCGCTGGAAGAGGGCCCCGAGGGCCGCCAAGTTCGTCCGCGAGTGGATAGCCAGGCACGCCAAGGCCGACGAGGTCGTCATCGGCACCGACGTCAACGAGAAGCTCTGGGAGCGCGGAGCGGAGAAGCCGCCCAACAAGCTCCGCGTCAAGGTCGTCGTTGAAGAGGAAGAGGGCAAGAGGATTGCCAAGGTCTCCCTTGCCTGATTACTTTTAATTTAACGAGGTGACGAGATGCACATAGAAAGGCTCGATTTTGAGAACTCTCCATACCTGGGCGTTTACGGCACCGCCACCGACAGGTTAGCCCTTATCAGGGAGGGCCTCGGCGAGAAGAAGCTCGAGGTTCTCAGGGAGGTTCTCAAGGTTCCGCTCATTGAAACGAGCATAATGAAGTCGCGCATAGTGGGTATATTCGCGGCCGGGAACTCCAACGCGATAGTCGTCCCCTGGTACGTCTGGGACGCCGAGCTGGAGAAGATAAACGGCCAGCTCAGAGAGCACGGGATTGACACCGAGATAGTCCCGTTCCAGAGCACCCTCACGGCCTTCGGCAACCTCATCCTTGCCAACGACAGGGCGGCACTGGTGAGTGCAAAGTTCAGCCGCGAGGAGACCAAGAGGCTCGAGGATGTACTCGGCGTCGAGGTCGAGAGGGGCATGATAGGCGACTTCCACGCCGTGGGAAGCGTTGGAGTGGTCACCAACAGGGGCGGACTCGTTCACCCCGAGGCAACCGACGAGGAGCTCGAGTGGCTCCGCGACCTGTTCAAGGTTGATATCTACGTTGGAACCGCCAACATGGGCGTTCCCTTCGTTGGTTCCTGCATGCTGGCGAACTCTCACGGTGTTGTCGTCGGGCACCTGACCACCGGACCCGAGATAGTGAAGATTGAAGAAGCCTTGGGCTTCCTTGACTGATGATGGAGGTGTGAGCTATGGAGGTTAAGGTCTTCCGCGTTAAGGGCGTTTTCGAGAGGAACGGAAAGAGGGAGAGGTTCACCAGGGAATACCGCGGCCTCAAGGCCGAGGACGTCGTTGAGATACTCTACTCTGAGGTCGGCAGCAAGCACCGCGTTCCGAGGAACAAGATATGGATCGAGAGCGTCGAGGAGATAAAGCCCGAAGAGGCCGAGAACCCTATAGTCAGAAAGCTCAGCGGGCTCTGATTTCCTTTTCTATTCTCCTTCGAACCGGATGAGGGTCTGCCCGTTGTGCATCCCAAAAAAGTGTGGATTTAAATCCCTTTCTCCCTCCAGCCGAGAACCCTCGACTGGTAGTGCCTCTTCGGGAATATCTCCAGGGGGTTGATTCCCCTCTCACGGAGCAGGTGCCTCAGCTCGACCTCGTAGTCGGCCTTCTCCAGCTCCTCGCTCTCCCTGATTTCAACGACGAAGAGCTTCTCCGTCAGCTCCCTTATCGTCTTGTAGCCGAGGCCGAGTAGTGGTCGTATGTAAGCGACGTTGAAGCGGTCCTCCAGGGAGCGGGCCTTCGGCAGGTCGAGGAAAGGAACCCTGTCGTCCCTCCTCGTTCCGTCGCTCACGCGCTCGACTTCGGGCATTGAAGCCACAGCCTCTAGGGCCCTCTCGTGAATGAACTGAATAGCGTTGTTAGGGTGGCCGTCTTTGATCGCCATGTCCGCGGCTTTCTCCAGAATCTCCCCTGGCAGATAGACGACCTGGTGCTCGAAGCCCAGCCTTTCTGCGGTCTCTTTAGCGAAGTTCCAGTTGTCGAGCAGGCCGAAGCTGACGGTTACCAGTCTCACATCGTAGCCGAGTCTGGTTAGAATCCACGCGCTCAGGCTTGAGTCCTTTCCGCCGGAGTAGAGATGATGGACGAGCATAGCCTCACCCCGTTTCATCGATGATTGTTGCCAACACCTTTAAAAGGCCAACCTTTATAAGGCCTTCAGCAAACCGCGAGAGGCTTAGAGGTGAGAGAGATGGAGAAACGCTTACCTGGAAAAGTGAGACGCGCCGTGCGGGCGAGATACTACGATATCCCTCCACGTGCGTGGATAGGCAAGAGAGGGCTTGATGAGGGTGTCATCGAGGAGATAAACACACAGCTTGAGAAGGACGGCATCCTCAAGGTCGAGATAAGGAAGGGTGCCCTTATCAACACCGGACTCGACAGGCAGGCCCTGGCCAGAAAGGTCGCGGAAATGACTGACAGCGAACTCATCGACGTGCGCGGCAAAAGGTTTATATTGTTCAAACCGAGGGAAGGTTGGGAAAAGTATTTAAGGAAGCTCCAGAGAAAGGAGCTTTCGAAGGAAAAGCGGGAGGAGAAGCCCGTTAAGAAAGTCAAGCTCGATATCGCTCAATTCAGGAGGAAATTCAAGAAGGGGAGGGATTGAAGGATGGCGACTGTTTACGACGTTCCCGGTGATTTGCTCGTTGAGAGGGTTGCTCAGAAGCTCAAGGAGATAGAGGCCATAAAGCCGCCCGAGTGGGCTCCGTTCGTCAAGACCGGCAGGCACAAGGAGAGGATCCCGGAGCAGGACGACTGGTGGTACTACAGGGTCGCCAGCGTCTTCAGGAAGGTCTACGTCGACGGCCCGGTCGGCATCGAGAGGCTCAGGACCTGGTACGGCGGCAGGAAGAACCGCGGCCACGCCCCGGAGCACTTCTACAAGGCCGGAGGAAGCATCATAAGGAAGGCCCTCCAGCAGCTCGAGGCCGCCGGCTTCGTCCAGAAGGTTCCGGGCGAGGGAAGGACCGTCACCCCGCAGGGACAGAGCTTCCTCGACAAGATCGCCACCGAGCTCAAGAAGGAGCTCGAGGAGCAGATCCCCGAGCTCAAGAAGTACTGAGCTCGGCCTTTTTTCAAACCTCTGTCCCCTTCTGCCGGCTTTCTATGCCAGGAAATGTTTTTTAGGGCCGCCTCGAATTTTTCTATGGGTTTCGATTAATACTCCGAACGCTATCCACCTGTGGAATCCTCATAAGACCGCTTATACATAGCCCTCATCCTCCTGGCCAGGGCAGGTCAGTTTCAGCTATCCCCAATGTTCTGACGGCTCTGAACCCTTTGGAGGCTTCAAAACGGCGGTGTGGCTCGTCGTGGCAATCCTCGGGGCGGCGGTTCTCATCCTGACCCTGGGGAGAAGATGAGACCCTGAAACGCAAAGCCTTTTAACCCCCTCCCCAATCTTAACCCGGAGGTGAGGGCCATGGCTGAGGACATAGAGGAAATCAGGAAGCGCAAACTCATGGAACTCCAGAAGAAGTATCTTGAACAGCAGAAGGCCCAGGAGGAGGCTTTGAGGCAGGAGATGGAGCTTGAGGCCCAGCTCGATGCCATAATGCGGAGAATTCTTACCCCCGAGGCAAGGGAGAGACTCGGCAGGGTTAAGCTCGTCAAGCCAGAGCTTGCGAGACAGGTTGAGCTCGTTCTGGTCCAGCTCTACCAGGCGGGCCAGATAAGGGAGCCCATCGACGACGCCAAGCTCAAGAGGATTCTGGCCCAGATAGACGAGAGAACGCGCAGGGACTACACGATTAAATGGTGAGCCCGGAAGGTGACCCAATGGACGCCAAGCAGATAGTGGACATCCTTGACGAAAAGGGAGAGGTTAGTCTGGACACCTGGAAGGCCGTCTCGGTTAAGAAGAACAAGGACGGGACGGTCGATCTTCTCTACCGCAACCTCCACGTTGGGACCGACGACGACCCCGTTTTCCTCTGGATTTACGCGAACATAGTTGAGGAGGACTGGGACGTCCGGGTTCTGGAGAGGATAACCTTCAAGCGCGAGGACCTCGCCTGGTTACTCCGCTACATAGTTAAAAAAGGCGAAGGTTTATAAGGGCTATATAAAATAGCCGGCCGGTTGGGGGTGTTGGAGTGAGCAATCGTAGGGTTTGCCCGGTCTGCGGCTCGACGGAGTTCATATACGACCCGGGTAGGGGCGAGATAATCTGTAAGGTTTGCGGTTACGTTATTGAGGAAAACGTCGTTGATACGGGGCCGGAGTGGCGCGCTTTTGACGCCAGTCAGAGGGAGAAGCGTGCCCGCGTTGGAGCCCCTGAGAGCATTCTCCTTCACGACAAGGGACTCTCAACCGACATCGGCATCGACAGGAACCTCTCCGGACTGATGCGTGAGAAAATGTACAGGCTCAGGAAGTGGCAGAGCCGCCTCCGCGTCAGCGACGCCGCCGAGCGTAACCTCGCGTTCGCACTGAGCGAGCTGGATAGAATCGCCTCCCAGCTGAAGCTCCCGAGGCATGTCGAGGAGGAGGCCGCGAGGCTCTACCGTGAGGCCGTGAGAAAGGGGCTTATAAGGGGCCGTTCAATTGAAAGCGTAATAGCGGCGTGCGTTTACGCATCCTGCAGGCTTCTGAAGGTTCCGAGAACCCTCGACGAGATAGCCGACATATCCCGCGTTGACAAGAAGGAGATAGGAAGGAGCTTCCGCTTCATAGCCAGGAACCTGAACCTCACCCCCAAGAAGCTCTTCGTCAAGCCAACCGACTACGTCAACAAGTTCGCAGACGAACTCGGCATGAGCGAACGTGTCAGGAGAAGGGCCATCGCGATACTGGAGGAGGCTTACGACCGCGGACTCACAAGCGGAAAGAGCCCGGCCGGCCTGGTCGCGGCCGCCCTCTACATAGCCGGCCTCTTGGAGGACGAGAAGAGAACCCAGCGCGAGGTGGCCGAGGTAGCGCGCGTCACCGAGGTCACCGTCAGGAACCGCTACAAGGAGCTCGTGGACAAGCTCAACCTGAAGATTCCGGTTTGAGGAAAAGAAAAGGGTCAGCGCTTCCCGAACCAGCTTTCCAGCGTTGCCTGCTTTCCCGCTTTCACCGCTTTTTTCAGCCTCTCAAGTCCGTTCTTCACCCTCTCCTCGCTGAAGTCGTGCTCGTCGCAGAGGAACTTGAGGATTCCCTCCTCGTCCGGCTCGCGCCACTTGAGCTCGTATTCGTCGGTGACTGGGGGATTCAGGAAGAACTCCTTTATCGCGTAGAGGTCAACCTCGCTGTCCTTGTTGTACTTCTTCAGCGGGTCTTTTGTGCGCTTGACGATGGTGAGGGCCTTTTTCGGTCCGATTCCCTTTATTCCGCCGGGGTTGTAGTCCGTGCCGACCAGTATGGCCATCTCTATGAGCTTCTCCCTGTCTATGCCGAGCTCCTTGAGAACCTCCTCCAGAACTATCAGCTCGGGCCGAACTTCAACGTAGACGTTCTTTCCGGGGAGCTTTCTCCGGCCGGTTATCGTGACGTTCCTCACCAGCCTGGGCGCGCCGAAGAGGAGCGAGTCGTAGTCCTGACTTGCGGAGGCGTAGACCTTCTTTCTGGCGGCCATGTATGCCGCCTGGGCCTCACCCTCGCTCGGCGCTTGGATCACGGGGATTCCCATCAGCTCAAGGAGCCTCTTGGCGTCGTTTATCAGCCCCTCATTAACCCTGGTTGCGCGCATTGCGTACTTCTTCGCCTCCTCAAGGTTGCCGCGCTCCAGGGCCTCGTACCACTTCTCCTTGGCCTCTTCCCTCGCCTCGCGGCGCTTCTCTATCTCCTTCTTCTTGAACTCCGGCGGCTTTCCGTCGAAAACGTACGCGGGCTTTATTCCAGCCTCCATGAGGTTGATGTTCCTGTAGAAGAGGCCGCTGAGGTGGGAGGTTATCCTCCCGCGGGAGTCCATGAGCGGCGTCCCGTCGCGCTGCCTTATGGTTGAAAGGAACTGATATATGGCATTGAACGCGTCAATTGCGACCTTTCTGCCGTAGAGGTTCTCCAGTTCTATCTCCTTCCTCGGAACGAGCTCGCCTATCTGTACTCCCATACCATCACCCCTTGGAGAAAGAAAGTCATGGGGCTATTTAGGGTTTGTCTATACCTTTGCCTCATCCAGGGTCTTCGTCAGGTCGTCCACGTCCTTCTCCGTGATGCCCCGCTCTATGAGGAACCGGTTGTAGTTGTCTTCCCGCTGCCTCTCCCGCGTGTACACCCAGCCCATCGCGGCTATAAGGGCCGCCATGCCGAGGAGCACCTGCCAGCCGAGCTCCGTGAGGTCGAGTGTTATGAGGAGCTCTTTCACGAGCGCCAGCACGCCGATTTCCACGACGTTCTTCATCGGGACGTGGTGGTAGATGATGTACATGACGATTATCTCGAAGATCTCAAGGAATATCAGGATGAGAACTATGCCCTGGAGGGCGTCTTCCGGAGCGAAATGGATGAGCGAGTTTACCGCGAGATCCCATATCATCCTGACGACGTAGAGCATGGTCAGGGTGCCCAGGGCTATCACAACGAAGTCGAAGAGACTGCTCAGCAGGCGGAGGGCCCTGCGTTCCACCCTGCTCCCAAAAGTTCGCACGTTACCACCTGAGTTGTATATTTGGACGAGGAGTCTAATAAGTATTTCGAAGTTCTCGGGTTCTGAATCAACGGTGTCCAACCTCTGGTTCTTTAACGTCCGTCGAGTTTCCTATCGTCAAAAAGAGAGGAGAAAAGTTATAACCGCTTTTACGGACTGGAAAATGTGACTCTCATCGGAGTGAGGTGATTGAGATGGACAGAAACCTTGAGGCACTTTTCAGACCGAAGAGCATCGCCGTTATCGGCGCTTCGGAGAAGCCGGGCAAGATCGGCTACGCTGTTATGAAGAACCTCGTCGAGTACGGCTACGAGGGCAAGATATACCCGGTCAACGTTAAGGGTGTTGAGATAGAGATAAACGGGAAGAAGTTCAAGTCCTACAAGAGCATCCTCGACGTTCCGGACGAGGTTGACATGGCCGTCATAATCGTCCCGGCCAAGTTCGTCCCGCAGGTCGTTGAGGAGTGCGGCCAGAAGGGCGTCAAGGTTCTCCCGATAATCAGCTCGGGCTTCGGCGAGCTCGGCGAGGAGGGCAAGAAGGTCGAGAGGCAGATAGTCGAGACCGCCCACAAGTACGGCATGAGGATCCTCGGTCCGAACATCTTCGGTGTCGTTTACACCCCGGACAAGCTCAACGCCACCTTCGGCCCGACCGACGTCATGCCGGGCAACCTGGCCCTCATCAGCCAGAGCGGAGCTCTTGGAATAGCCCTCATGGGCTGGACCATCCTCGAGAAGGTTGGTCTCTCGGCCGTCGTCAGCGTCGGAAACAAGAGCGACATAGACGACGCCGACCTGCTCGAGTTCTTCAAGGAGGACGACAACACCAAGGCCATCCTCATCTACATGGAGGGCGTCAAGGACGGCAGGCGCTTCATGGAGGCCGCCAGGGAGGTCAGCATGGAGAAGCCGATTATCATCATCAAGGCCGGAAGGAGCGAGCGCGGTGCCAAGGCCGCAGCTTCCCACACCGGTTCGCTCGCCGGTGCCGACAGCATCTACACCGCAGCCTTCAAGCAGAGCGGCGTTCTCCGTGCCCTCACCATCGGGGAGGCCTTCGACTGGGCCAGGACCCTGAGCAACCTTCCAGAGCCCGAGGGAGAGAACGTTGTCATCCTCACCAACGGCGGTGGAATAGGAGTTATGGCCACCGATGCCGCCGAGGAGGAGGGACTGCACCTCTACGACGACCTCGAGGAGCTCAAGGTCTTCGCCAACCACATGCCGCCCTTCGGTTCATACAAGAACCCGGTCGACCTGACCGGTATGGCCGGCGCGGAGAGCTACGAGGGCGCGGTCAGGGACGCTCTCGCCAACCCGAACATGCACGCCGTGGCTGTGCTCTACTGCCAGACCGCAGTGCTCGACCCGCGCGACCTGGCCAAGATCGTCATCCGCGAGTACAACGAGAGCGGCAGGAAGAAGCCCCTCGTCGTTGCCATCGTCGGCGGCATAGAGGCCAAAGAAGCCATCGACATGCTCAACGAGGAGGGCATTCCGGCCTATCCGGAGCCGGAGAGGGCCATCAAGTCCCTCGCGGCCCTCTACAAGTGGAGCAACTGGAAGAAGAAGCAGAGGAAGAAGTGAGGGCATCTCTGCCCCATCCTTATTTTATGTGTTGGTCTTCGAGTTTCGCTGGGATTACTCGTAGATGAGCTTTAAATCGCTGGTTGCGTTCAGCAGCTCATCGGCCAGTTCCTGCGGGATATCCCTTGGATCGCTATATTCTCCAAGCTCTTTAACTATGCGTGAGATTTCTTTGAGGGTTCCGAGGTTTTCCCTGACGGTCTCGGTTCTATCAACGTCCGCCCGGGAAAACCCACCTACGAAAAAACCTTCAATGTGATAAAAGGCCTCCCCAAGTTTGTCGTACTTGAGGTATCCTTCGGGATACTCGTAACTCAGGAACTGGAAAATCCGTCTGACGTGCCTTGCCCTCAGGTAGTATCCCCCGGCGTATTCGACTATGGTATCTTCAGAAGCATTTTCCTCAAGGAGCCCTTCAAACACCTCGCTCATGTAGCTGAGCTCGTAGATATCCTGAGTCGCCGTCAGGTATACCCTGCTCCAGCTCTCTTCATGAACCGTCCTGAGGATTTTTAGGTCATCTTCTGTTTTGTACCATGAATAACTGGAGATTACGGAAATGGCAACCAAGACCCCAATCATTATAGCACAAAGTTTTTTCAGAGAGATCACCCAAAACATGATGACATCAAATATTTATTAAATTGTCGATATTGTGCTGTATTCCAGTCGGCCCAAGGTTTATAACAGTTTAGTCATTCATGAGTTCTGGTGGTCCCATGCTCATCGCCCTCATCTCCGACATCCACTCCAATCTGGAGGCGCTGAAAGCGGTGTGGAAGGAGATAAAGGACGCAGACGCCGTTCTCTGCATGGGCGATTTGGTCGGCTACGGGGCGAGTCCGAACGAGGTCGTTGACTTCGTCCGGGAGAGGATGGAGAAGAGAACCTTCCTCTGCGTCCGCGGCAACCACGACAACGCCATCGCCTTCGGGGCGGAGTGGGGCTTCAATCCCTACGCGCGGCAGGCGGTTCGCTGGCACCAGCGCGTTATGACCGTGGAAAACCTCGAATTTCTCAGAAGACTTCCTGTGAGACAGCTTTTCACAGACGACAGAGGAAGGAGTTATCTGCTCATCCACGGCTCCCCGAGGGCCCCGCTGGACGAGTACCTCTTCCCATGGCTCCCGGAGGGGGAGTTCAAATCGGTTCTGAGCTACGTCAGACAGGATGACCTCCTGGTCGGCCACACCCACGTGCCGATGCTGAAGGTGCTGGGGGGCAGGAGAATCATCAACCCCGGAGGCGTCGGGCAGCCCAGGGACGGGGACTGGAGGGCGGCGTATGCGCTGATCGACACAGACGGGGAGCCGCCAGACAACGTTGAGTTCCGCAGGGTGGAGTACGACGTTCAGGAAGCGGCGAGAAAGATACTCGATGCGGACCTGCCCCGCTTCCTTGCGGAGAGGCTGTATGATGGGTATTGAAAAGGAGGGAATCACTGCCCGAGGCCGGAGGATTCCCCGGAGCCCTTCACTGAGGAAGGCGGCCTCCTGAGCTTGGATTTGACGGCGAGTTTGCTCGAGTCGATGATTATGACCTCGCCGATGCTCTTAACGGCGCTGACGGGGATGAGGAGCAGGCCCTCGTGATCCGTGACGAATTCGCTTGTGTCGAGGTCCTCATCCGGCTCGGCAACTATCACGAGAATATCACCGGTCTCCTCGTCAAAGCTGAGGTCGTAGACCCAGCCGAGCCTTACACCGGTGTCGGTTATCAGTTCAACGTCCCTAAGCTTGGAAGCCATTATCTTGACCATTTTCGCCACCCCTCGGTTTAATCGTGTAAGCACTTGGGCACCAACGTATAAAACTTTTTCCAAAAAGAGGAGGGAAATCAGAAGGTGTAGTAGTCGGGTCCCTCCGTTTTCTTTCCGCCCCTCTTCCTCCTGTTCTCGTCGAAGTTCTGATAGTACTCGACCATGTAGGGCGTTATGCTCGGGCGCACCTTCTTGAGGGCCGCCTCGAAGTCCTTCCTGGAAACCCTGAGCCTCTCAAGGAACTCCTCGCTCTCCTCCTCGACGGCCTCCACAGGCAGCTCCCTCATTATCCTGCGCATCGCCAGCAGGGCCGCTTCCCTCACGAGGGCCTCTATATCCGCACCGCTGTATCCCTCGGTCTTCTTGGCGAGCTCCTTGAGGTTGACGTCCCCTGCCAGGGGCACGCGCTTCGTGTGGACCCTGAGTATCTCAAGTCTTGCCTTTTCGTCGGGTGCCGGAACGAGTATGAGTCTGTCGAACCTTCCTGGCCTGAGCAGGGCAGGGTCGAGGATATCGGGCCTGTTCGTCGCGGCTATGACAACGACACCGCTGTTGCGCTCTATGCCGTCCATCTCGGTGAGGAGCTGGTTGATGAGCCTGTCCGTAACGCGGTCCCCTTCCATGCCCCTAGCCGGTGCAATGGCGTCGATCTCGTCGATGAATATCACCGTTGGAGCGGCCTGCCTAGCCTTCCTGAATATCTCCCTCACGCGCTTCTCGCTCTCGCCGACCCACTTGCTGAGAACCTCAGGGCCGCGGATGCCGATGAAGTTTGCCTCGCTCTCCGTCGCCACGGCCTTGGCCAGGAGCGTCTTACCGGTTCCGGGCGGACCGTAGAGGAGCACACCCCTCGGCGGCTCAATGCCGAGCCTCTGGAACGCCTTGGGATATTTCATCGGCCACTCGACCGCCTCTTTGAGCTCCTGCTTTACCTCCTCGAGGCCGCCTATGTCCTTCCAGCGGACGTTCGGCATCTCGATGAGCACTTCCCTGAGCGCGCTTGGGTCCACCATCTTGAGGGCCTCGTAGAAGTCTGCCTTCCTCACGCGGAGCTCCTGGAGAACCTCCGGGGGTATCTTCTCGTGCTCGGGGCTTATCTTGCCCTCGTTTATGAGCCTCCTGAGGACGACCATGGCTGCCTCTCTCGCGAGCGCGGCGAGGTCCGCACCGACGAATCCGTGCGTCTTCTCCGCGATCTTCTCGAGCATCCTGTCGATGAGCCTGGTTCTGACCTCGGGGTAAACCTCGCTCGCGCTCTTCAGAATCTCCTTCACCTCGTCGTCGCTCCTGGCTTTCTCAACGCGCTCCATCAGCTTTTTGAGAACATCCTCGTCGAAGGCTTTCTTTTTGAGGAGCTCCTTCAGGACCCTGAGGACGGTCTCCCTGTCGTAATCCGGCTCGAGGGGCATTCCCCTCGTGTGTATCTGGAGTATCTCCTTCCTGCCCTTCTTGTCGGGAACGCCGACCTCTATCTCCCTGTCGAAGCGTCCGGGCCTTCTGAGGGCTGGATCCAGGGCATCCGGCCTGTTGGTGGCGGCGATAACTATGACCTTTCCGCGCCCCTTAAGGCCGTCCATGAGCGTGAGCAGCTGGCTGACAACGCGTTTTTCAACCTCCCCGACAACCTCCTCCCTCTTGGGGGCTATCGCGTCAATCTCATCAATGAATATGATGCTGGGGGCGTTCTCTTCGGCCTCCTTGAATATCTCCCTCAAACGCTCCTCGCTCTCGCCGTAGAACTTGCTCATGACCTCCGGGCCGTTGATGGCTATGAAGTGCGCATTGGCCTCGTTTGCCACGGCCTTGGCCAGGAGAGTCTTACCCGTTCCAGGCGGGCCGTAGAGCAGAACACCCTTCGGCGGTTCAATTCCAAGGCGCTCAAAAAGCTCCGGATGCTTGAGCGGAAGCTCCACCATCTCGCGTATCTTTTGGATGGCGTCGCTCAGGCCGCCGATGTCCTCGTAGGTGACCTCCGGGATGGCCTCCTCGCGCACCTCAACCGCCTGCGGGAGGACCTCAACCTCGGTGTTGTAAGTTATCTGGACGACGCCCTTGGGGTTGGTGCTGACCACCACGAACTTCAGCTCCCCGAATCCGAGGGGCATTGTCTCGAAGAGCCCCCTGAGCAGCTCGTCGAAGGGCGAGCCGCCGTAGTAGGTCTCCCCCCTGCTGCTGGCGACCACCAGGTCACCCTTCACCACTGGCCTTCCCAGGAGGTTCTGCTTCACCATATCGCCGGGTATCTGGATGAAGACGCCCTTCTGGGCCGGGGCGAGGGTAACCTTCTTCGCCTCCTGCACCTCAGCCTTTGCCACCGTCACGTAGTCGCCTATGCTGACCCCGGCGTTCCTCCTGATGTAGCCGTCCATTCTAATGATGTCGAGTCCCCTGTCGTCCAGGTGGGGGTTGGCCACTATCGCGGCGGTTGTGCGGTCGCCTATCAGCTCCACGATGTCGCCCGGCTCCACTCCAAGCTGCTTCTGGAACTTCCTGTCGAACCGGACTATTCCCCTGCCAACATCCCTCTTCAGGGCCTCTGCAACGCGGAGCTTAATCTTCTCGTACCTCTCCTCATCCTTACCGAAGATCATCTTGACCGCCTCCTCTTCCTCTGCCTGTCTATCGCCTCATCCAGCGTTAGGTTGCCCAGCGCAACTTCGCGGGCCAGTCTGGAGGATATCGTGATGTTCCCGCTCAGCTCACGGCTCCGCCTCTTTATATCCTCTATCTCACGCTTTGTAGGCTCCTTAACGTCGAGGAGCTCGCCTATGGGAACTTCCCTCCCCTCGCGCAGGCCTATGTTTATGGCCGCCACGATGTCCTGCACCTGGGACACCTCTATGCCGCCCACTTTGGGGGTGGTCCTCGACTCGTTCACGACGATGAGGGGGTAATCGTAGCCGAGCACGTCCGCGAGGGCCTTGAGCATGAGCACCCTCTGCCTCTTGGCGCCGTGGCCGATTTTGATTTTAGCGCCTGGATACTTATCCAGCAGGTCGAGGATTATTCCAACGTCACGCGGGCTCTTCAGGTGGTGAACCTCGAGCACACGGTTATCCGCGACGACGCTCAGTCCCGGCCTTTCCCCGGGGTCTATGGCGATGTAAATCCTCTTAAACCTCTCCCTGCCTTCGAGCTTCGCCAGGAGTTCGTCTATGAAGTTCTCGTCCCTGACAACGACCTTTACGGGGAACCTGACCCTCCTGTAGTCCCTTTCCCCCGTCAGGACCACTTCAACGTCGAAAGGTATCTCCTCACCCACCTGGAGGCTGTGGAAGGGTATGCCGTACTCCTTCAGCACCTTGGTGGCGGTGTAGTAAACACGGGCGTCGCTCGTTACGATGGCTACTCTCATGATTTCCACTTGGTCTCATCAATTAAAAACCTTTCTAACCGGCCGAATCACAGAATTTGGCCATGAAATGCTTTAAATTGGTAGAAAAAAGTTTATAAGCCATTATCCGCAGGTAGAAACGGGGATCGGGATGCAGCCTCCTAAGAAAAAGAAGAAGGTCGAGGAGTTCGAAGGGGAAGAGCTTTTCGAGGAAGATGAGGAGTGGGAGCTGGAAGAGGACGAGCTCGACGAGGACTGGGAAGAGGAGTGGGAGGAGGAAGACTGGGAAGAGGATGAGGAGTGGTGATTTTATAGCTCTTTGAGTTTCTCCATCACCTTCCCGCAGTTGGGTTTTACCGGCTCTTCCGGGTTGGCGTAAAGGCCGATTTTGATTGCCTCCTCTGCCCAAGACTGCGCCGAAGTGATGGCCTCCCCAACGGCTAAGACTTGGGAGAAATAAGGTCTTTGAAGTCCTCCAAGTCCCAGAGGAGGTAGCCTTCAGCCCTCAAAGCATCTTTTCTCTCTACCTCCCTCGCAATCAACCCATGCCACTCCTCCCAGCCCCTGAGTCCCACAAAGGCTGTCTTTTTCTCCAAATTCTTCAAAACTCCCCGCGCTTCCCTCTCGCTCAGGCCTTTCCACTTGACCTCGACGAAGAGGGCTTTCTTCGTCCTATCGTTCAAAGCGACCAGATCAATCTCCTCACTCCTGTGCCACCACCTTCCAACCTTCGTGAACGTGAAGGGAAGCCTTCCCGCTTTGTTCAGCTCGATCAGGAACTGCCTCGCCACCTCTTCGAAGGCCCTCCCAACGTAGGTGTTAAAGGCATCCCAATCCATCTCGAACGTTCCAATCTCTACCTTCCCGCGGTTGGGCTTGACAAAGCGGAACCAGAAGGTGAAGAAGTTGTCGTTCAGGTAGTAGCGGGCCTTTCTGCTCCTCTCGCTCTCCGTTACGGGCACCTCCCTTCTCACCAGGTCAAGGGAAATCAGCGTTCTCAAATATTTGGGCATGTCCTTCGGCTCTATGCCAGCGTACTGGGCAATCTCACTGACCCTGTGCCTCCCGTTGGCGAGGGCCTCCAGGATTAGGTAATAACGGTGCACCTCACCCAATTCCTCCCTCAGTATAAACTCGGGCTCCTCGTAGAGGATTGAAGTGGGCGAAAACGCTGTTTCCATGAGCCCCCTTTCGAAGTCCTCCCCTCTAAAGAGGCGGAAGTACATGGGGACTCCACCGGTTACCGAGTAGATCCTGACCACAGTCTCCAGCGGTCTGTTCCCGAAGTATTCCGCCACGTGGAAAAAGTTCAGGGGCTTCAGCCTGAGCTGTGCGGTTCTCCTTCCGTAGAGGGGGTTGTTGTAGCCCATTAGCCCCTCCATCAGACCAACGAGGGAACCGCTGAGTATGAGGAAGAAGCGGTCGTCCAGGATTTCATCGATCACATGCTGAAAAACCGCCGGCGTGTTTTTGTCCGTGAGCAACAGATAGGAGAACTCGTCTATCACCACGACGAGCCTCCCCGGGGCCCTGAGTTTTATCAGCTCGAAGGCTTTCCTGAAATCGTCCACTTCGACCGCGGGCAGGCCGAGTTTTTCCGCGGTCTCAAGGTAGAACCTCCTCGCGTTGGTCTCCAGGCCGTCCCTGTCGGCGAGGAAGTAGATGGCCGGTTTGTCCTCGATGAACCTCTTCACGAGCTCCGTCTTCCCCACCCTCCTGCGCCCGTAGAGGATTAAGACCTCCTTCTTTCCAGAACGGTATAGCTTGTCGAGCAGTGCCAGCTCATTTTTTCGATTCACAAACATTATCTTCACCAGGATAATCTTTGGCAGGATAAAATTTAAGGGTTTCGGGGTGCTCGAAGGAGTAAACACTTCCACTTACGCAACCCATTTATAGAAAGGCGTTCTCTTTTCTCCGGTGATAGAATGGCGTTCCTGAAGGTCGTCCCCCTGGAGAAAGCCCTCGAGGTCATAAACTCATTTCCCCTGAAGCCAGAAATTGAAAGCGTCCCACTGAGCGAGGCCCTCGGCAGGATTCTGGCCGAGGATGTGACATCGCCGATAAACGTCCCCCCCTTCGACCGCGCCACGGTCGACGGCTACGCAGTAAGGGCTGAAGACACATTCATGGCGAGCGAAAGCGAGCCGGTTAGACTGAGGGTCGTCGGGGAGATAAACGCCGGGGACACGCCAACTGTGGAGCTCAAGCCCGGCGAGAGCGTTTACATCTCCACGGGCGCGCCCCTGCCCGAGGGTGCCGATGCAGTGGTACAGTTCGAGGACGTGGATAGGGAAGGGGAGGAGGTCATCATCTACAAGCCGGCCTACCCGGGCCTCGGCGTCATGAAGGCCGGAGCTGACATCCCCAAGGGGAAGATCCTTCTCAAACGTGGAACCCGGCTGACCTTCAAGGACACCGCACTCCTCTCGGCCGTTGGAATCGCCGAGGTTCCAGTCTTCAGAAAGCCCAGGGTTGCCGTGATAAGCACCGGAAACGAAGTGGTTCTCCCCGGGAGGGAGCTGAGATACGGCCAGATATACGACATAAACGGCCGCGCAATAGCGGACGCAGTCAGGGAGCCCGGAGGTGAGGCCGTTTTCCTCGGCATAGCCAGGGATAACCGTGAGAGCCTCAAGGCGCTCATCGAGAAGGGAATCGAGTGCTGCGACATGGTAATCCTCAGTGGCGGTGCGAGCGGTGGAATAAGGGACCTGACCAGCTCGATAATCGAGGAGCTCGGCGAGGTAAAGATTCACGGCATAGCGATTCAGCCGGGTAAGCCGACGATAATCGGCCTGATCAACGGAAAGCCGGTCTTTGGCCTGCCCGGCTACCCAACCAGCTGCCTGACCAACTTCACCCTGCTCGTTGCACCGCTCCTGAGAAGGCTCCTCGGAAGGGAGAGCGAGATCAGAAAGGTCAAGAAAAAGCTCGCCCACAAGGTCTTCTCCGTGAAAGGCAGGCGTCAGTTCCTCCCGGTCAGGATAGAGGGCGAAAAAGCCCTGCCCATACTCAAGGGAAGCGGAGCGGTCACGAGCTTCGTGGATGCCGACGGCTTCATCGAGGTTCCGGAGAACGTCGAGATACTGGAGGCAGGGGAGGAGGTCGAAGTCACGTTCTTCGGCTGACTTTGTCGTCCCTCCAAATCCCCCATCAAAACCTTTTTTAAACTCCTTCACCTTCTTTTCCCAGGTGGAAGACTATGCTGGACATAAAGCTCATCCGTGAAAATCCCGATATCGTCAGGGGCGACCTCATAAAGCGCGGGGAGATAGAGAAGCTCAAGTGGATAGACGAGATTCTGGAGCTCGATGCCAGATGGCGCGATAACCTGAAGAAAATCAACCAGCTCAGGAAGGAGCGCAACCAGCTGGCGGTTCAGATAGGTAAGCGCAAGAAGGCAGGCGAACCGATAGACGACCTCCTGGCAAGGAGCAACGAGATAGTGAAGCAGATTGAGGAGCTCGAGAAGGAAGTCGAGGAGCTGAGGAAGAGGATAGACTACTACCTCTGGCGCCTCCCGAACATCACCCACGAGAGCGTTCCCGTCGGCAAGGACGACACCGAGAACGTCCCCATCAGGTTCTGGGGCAAGGCCAGGGTCTGGGAGGGCTTCCTCGAGAGCTTTAAGGAGCAGAGCCTCGGAAAGATGGACTACGAGGTCCTCGACTGGAGGCCGAGGCTCCACGTGGATATGCTGGAGCTCCTGAGGGGAGCAGACCTTGAGAGGGCCGCGAAGGTCAGCGGTGCGAGGTTCTACTACCTCATGAACGAGCTGGTCATCCTCGACCTTGCTTTGCTCCGCTTCGCCCTCGACAAGCTCATCGAGAAGGGCTTCGTCCCGGTCATACCGCCCTACATGGTGCGCCGCTTTGTTGAGGAGGGCGTCACGAGCTTCGGCGACTTCGAGGACGTCATCTACAAGGTGGAGGGCGAGGACCTCTACCTCGTCCCAACGGCCGAGCACCCGCTGGCCGGGATGCACGCCAACGAGATAATCGAGGGCAAAGACCTGCCGCTCCTCTACGCCGGCGTGAGCCCCTGCTTCCGCAAGGAGGCTGGAACCGCCGGAAAGGACACGAAGGGAATCTTCCGCGTTCATCAGTTCCACAAGGTCGAGCAGTTCGTTTACGCGAGGCCCGAGGAGAGCTGGGAGTGGCACGAGAAGCTCATAGCCAACGCGGAGGAGATATTCCGGGAGCTTGAGATTCCCTACCGCGTCGTGAACATCTGCACCGGCGATCTGGGATACGTTGCGGCGAAGAAGTACGACATCGAGGCCTGGATGGCGGGCCAGGGCAAGTTCAGGGAGGTCGTAAGCGCAAGCAACTGCACCGAGTGGCAGGCGAGAAGGCTTAACATCCGCTTCCGCGACAAGACCCACGAGAAGCCCAAGTTCGTGCACACGCTCAACTCGACGGCAATAGCGACATCAAGGGCAATCGTTGCCATCCTCGAGAACTTCCAGACAGAGGAAGGTGTGGTAAAGCTCCCGAAGGCCCTCTGGAAGTACACGGGCTTCAAGGAGATTCTGCCGGCTCACATGAAGGAGAAGTGCTGTCAGGATTGATGCGTTCTTTTCTTCCTTATATTCCACCGCGCTCCCTCACCTTTCTCCTGACGTTCGGGTCGCGGTCGGCTATCACCTTCAGCGCTTCCTCAAAGCTCATCCAGTCGGGAACTTCCTCGTTGATGTAGATTCCTGTTCTCCCTATCGCGTCCCTCCTCGTCAGAACGTGGACGCGCTCGGTGACGATATCGATGCTCACGCTGAGGATTCGGGCGACCTCGCTCTCCCGCCCGACGACTTCCCTCTCGATGTGCCCCCTCTCTGTGGGGACTATGAGTATCAGCTTCTTATTGACGCCGGGGACGCGCTCATTCGTTTTCACGCCCCGCAGATCAACCGCCCCGCCCCACCGGTAGAACTCAAGCTCCCTGTCCGTGGGGTCGATCAGCGGGAATGTGACCGTCGTTTCCTCGTCTATCTCAATGACGCCCTTTATGAGGTGCCACGGGGTCGCCATAACTATCTTCCTTCTGCTCACGAGCCCCTCAAGGGCGAGCTCGATGAGGTAGCTCGGCACCCGATAGGGTATGAAGATGTCTATATCGCTCTCCCGCCTGACGTCCCCCCTGGCGACGCTGCCGTAGAGCTGCGGGTCGAACTGGCTCAGGCGCTCCATTATCTTCAACGCCTTTTCCCTCTTCTCCCGGAGGTAGCGCCATCTCTTTGGGGGATATACCACTTCCCGCTCATCCCACACCCTGACGACTTTTTCCCTCGGCATCTGAGGGAGTTCGGGGGAAAGTTTAAAGGCCTACCGATAGCGTTTTATATAAACCCATCAACTTCGAGGTGGTGAAAGAAAATGCCAGTGCTTGGGTTCAACATAACCAAGGTTGAAATGGAGAGGGTTTCCCTTTCCGTTCCCGGGGGCCAGATAGAGGTCAGGCTCTCGCCGAAGGTCAAGGAGATGCGCCTCGGTGAGATCAGGACCCCAACCGGCAAGCTGAACGGTATCGAGATCCTCTTTAGGTACGAGATAGATTACAACCCCAAGATCGCAGACGGCGCGATCGAGGGCGTCATACTCTACCTCCCGCCGCAGAAGGAGAAGATAGACGAAATCCTCAACCTCTGGGAGGATGAGAAGAAGATAGACTCCATGACCTTCGCGGAGGTCGTCAACTTCATAACCAAGGAAGTCTCCCCGATGCTGATGCTCCTCGCGAAGGAGATGCGCCTGCCGTACCACATACCCATTCCCAGGGTTGAGGTCAAGTCCTGACCTCTTTTTACTTCTCTGATTCCTGCCATTCTATTTCAGGAGTTAGCGATAGACGCCTTCGGCCGCGTGGATCTTCTCCAGGATCTCAACGAGTCCATCCCTCTTCATGGCGTTCTCTCCTATTTCCAGGGCCTTCGTGTACTTCCCTCTGCCGGTGTAGTACTCTATGTTCTCGATGTCTTCAAGCACGTCCCCGCGGCTGTTTAGCGCGGCGAACTGCTTGAGTGCGGCGAGCCTCACGCGCACCCTGAACTCCATACTGCTCTTGGCCTCGAGGGCGCTCTTGTAAGTTCCCATGGCCTCGTCGAGCTTCCCTATTCCCATGAGGGCCTCTGTCAGTTCCAGGAGCTTTTTCGTGGCCATCTCCTCGTCGCCCCTGGAGCGGTGGGCGCTTATGACCTGGTAGAGTATTCTGGCGGTGTTGAGACCGATTAGCTTGGCTCTGCTGAAGTTCCTCGCCAGCAGGTACGCGTACTGGGCCTTGACGAGGCAGGTGGTAGTGCCGTCCAGGTCGCCGTTCGAGTACGCTATCTTGCTCGCCTTCTCGAAGTTCTTGGCCGCGGTGTCCATCATCTCGATGAAGTGTATGTCGTAGCCAAACAGTGCCCGTATAAAGCCTGCGAGGCGGTAGAACGCTTCCGCCGCCCTTCTGATGTCCCCGTTTTCCAGCCTGCTTTCCGCCACCTGGCCGTAGAGGGTTATCAGGGTCTCGGCTATCCTCTTGTACGCCTCGATGTTGTCCACCAGCTTGTAGTACCGGTATGCGGATTCGTACGCCTTTATCGCCATCTCTATATCGTCGTTATCCTGATAGGACGCTCCAAGGTCCTCGTAGATTCCCGCGAACTCCTCGGCGTACTTCGTCAGGCTCCTGCGGTCGTCCAGTGTGGCGGATATCTCGAGGACACTGAAGCAGTACTCATCGAGAACATCGATGTCGACCTCTGGTCTGGATATCTCACCATCTATAAGGTCGAGATAGAGGTATGCGCTCTTCAGAAGAGATGGCCGGGCCTTTTCAACCGACTTCGTTCTCTCCAGAAGAACGTAACCGAGGTATTTGTACAGCCTGGCCGCGTCCTCACTCATTCCGGCCTCTTCATAGCCCTTCGCGGCCCGCAGCATGAGTTTAAGTCCCTCTTTCACATGGCCGCCGTTGATTTTTTTGATGGCGAGCTGTTCAAGGTCCTCTGGCCCTTCCAGCCCCATGCTACCCACCAAATTTCTCACCCCATATGATTCAAGTCCCTGACGGTTGCCTAAATCTTGGCCATCCAGATATTTAAGCGTTGTCTATGCCCAGACTATTCTGTACCCCGCTGCCTTTCTCAGTCTGTTCATCACCGCGAATCCCAGTCCCCTCTCCTCGATTCCCTCCGCGATTATGACATCCACACCGCGTTTATCCAGCTCCCTGAGCGCCCTGAAGAGATTCCTTGCCACTTCCTCCTCGGTGCTTCCCAGGTGGAAGAACTCGTCCGCGTCGTACTCCTCCGTTGCCATCACCCCAACAGTGAGGCCGTCGGCGCGGTACTCGTGCACCAGCTCGGCTATCTTACGCCTCACGTTCTCCCTCTTCCCCTCGACCACTATAACCTGGGCGTTCGGCGAGTAGTGCTTGTACTTCATCCCGGGGGAGCGGGCGACGTCCACGAGCTTGCCCCTGACCGCCGGATGTATCTCGACCTCCCCGATGACCTTCTCAATCTCCTCCAGTGGAAGGCCGCCGGGCCTCAGCAGGGTCGGCCTCTCCGAGCTGAGGTCTATCACCGTTGATTCCACCCCAATCTTAGTCTCGCCGCCGTCGATTATGCACTCTATCCTCCCGTAGAAGTCGTCTATGACGTGCTCTGCCAGGGTGGGGCTCGGCTTTCCGCTTATATTCGCTGAGGGTGCCGCCACGGGGGTGCTCGCTCTTATAAGCGCGAGCGCTATGGGGTGCGCCGGCATTCTAACGGCCACGGTGTCGAGGCCGCCGGTGGTAACGTCCGGGACGTTCTCATCCCTTGGCAGGACCATCGTCAGGGGGCCCGGCCAGAACCTCTCTGCGAGGAGCCTTGCCTCACGGGGAACGTCCCTCGCGAGCCGCCCCAGGTCGCTGAAGTCAGCTATGTGAACGATGAGCGGGTTGTCCGCCGGCCTGCCCTTGGCCTCGAATATCCTCCTCACGGCCCGGGCGTTCAGGGCGTCCGCACCGAGGCCGTAAACGGTCTCTGTTGGAAACGCAACCAGCTTCCCATCCAGTATGAACCTTGCGGCTATCTTTATGCCCCTCTCATCCACTCCGTCTCGCATGTTGATTACTACCGTCATGCTCTCACCCCTCAGCCTTCACGGAGTCGGGGCCGTTAAAAACGTTGCCCAACCACCGAGGAGTACACCCCCTCGACCGCCGCCGCGACGGCCTCCCACGAGTAGAGCGCCGCGACACTCTTCGCAACGGCCCCGGCTTTCCGGTTCTTTTTCGGCGCGGTGAGAATCCTTACAGCCTCAACGAGCTCATCGAACGTTTCGAAAGTGAGTCCGTTCTTCCCAGCTCTGATCAGCTCGGGAACCGCGCTTACGCGCCTGCCCACCGCCGGGACGCCCAGGCTGTTGGCCTCTATGACGACGAGACCAAAGCCCTCCCTCCTGGATGGCAGGACGAGGAGAACGCTCTCCGACAGAATCTTTCCGACGTCACGCCTGTACCCAAGGAACCTCACGTTTTCTGGCGCACTCGCCTCCAGACTCCTCCTGAGCGGGCCGTCACCCGCCACAAGAAACTCCCTCTCGGGAAACGCCCTCGCCAGCTCTATGAAAGTCTCCGGGCTTTTGTATTCGCGGAGGGCGCCGATGAACGTGATGTACCTCCTCCCGTTCCCCGGTTTCCCCGCCCCTTCGAGTTCACGCACCCCGTTGGGTATGACGCTCACCCGCCCCGCCCCGAGGGCCAGTGCCTTCCTCGCCAGCCAGTGGCTGACAGCTATCACCGCGTCCGCCTCGGCGAGGGTTTTTTTCACGTAGAACCTCCCGAGGGTCAGCTTTGCCGTGTGCTCCAGGTCGCTTCCGTGGGCCGTGACGACGAGGGGAAGGTCGGTTTTCTCCTTCGCGAGAACGCCCGCGAAGCTGGTTGTCCCAACGAAATGAGCGTGAATCAAATCGAACCCCAGCTCCCTGTGGAGCCGGGCGATTTTCCTGGAACCCAGAAAGGCGAAGCTCGTTCCCCTCAGCCCATAAATCGGGGGGACTTTGATCTGGTGGACGAACTCCCGCTCGAACTCCCTCGGCTCAACCGGCCCGTAGGTCAGAACGTGAACCTCGTGGCGTTTTCTGAGCTCCCTCACAAGGCTATCTAGGTGGTTGGCAACGCCGCCGGAGTGCGGGGGATAGTGACCGACCATTAGAATCCTCATTTTGACCGGGAAGAATGGAGGGGAGGCGTTAAAAAGACTTATGGTCTGCCCCGGTCCCGTCCCCCTGGATGGGGTAGATGGGGCACACCGCGCCTCCAGACGGTTTTTTCTGCCAGCATCTCCTTTATGCGGGGTATGAGGTCATGGATTACCTCGGAATAATCTCCCCTCTTGAGGGCATCCTCCGCCTGCTGGAGCAGGCTTTCTATCTCGTCCACATCATAGCCCTTCGCCCTGAGGACGTTTACCATGGCCTCGAGCTGTGAAAGCCTTCTCTGAAGTCTCAACTCGGCTGAACCCTGGTACACGGTTCTTATCTCCACGTACGTTCTCGCTATCACAAAATCCGCCTCTCCCCCCGCACGTACTGCCAGCAGGTACGCCCTGGAGTAGTCGCCCGCGTTGTACGCACTCCACGCCTCCTCGAGCAGGCCCCTGGCGGCTTCGAGCTTCCTTCTGGCGGCGGGTATCTGAAGGCCGTCGAGCAGCTTCTCCGCCCGGTCCGTCTTGTTCTGAACCGCCGTGAGAACCTCGAGGGTGTCCCTTGGCCCCGGCGAGGTCGCTTTCTCCTCGGTGCCTATGTCGTTTCCGAAGCGCTCCCGGGCAAATCCCAGAACCTTTCCCCGGTTCAGGGGAAACAGGGGCTCCCCCCCATCCGACGTTGTCATGTACACGACTCCCTTTAATCCGCTGAACTTCGCCAGCGCCTCGAGGGTCTCGTTGGTTTTCCCGTCGTCCGTCAGGATGATGAGCCTTCCATGCGTCCCGGAGGGTCCGATTTTAATCGTCCTGGTGTACTCCCTCAGCGCGAGTCCGTCCCTGCCGTTGGCGATTACCACGGTCTCGATGTCCGCGAAAGCCTCGGGGAATTCTTCACTCAGCCCCTCTATCACGGCCAGATTTGTCTCGTACCTCGTCTCCCCGTACCAGCGCTCGTAGGGGATTCCAAAGTCGTCCAGGTCGCCGGTGTAGTCCTCGGGGATTGCGACGGGTCCGCCGATTATTATCACCCTCTCCGGCTCCTCGCTGAGAATCTCCGCGCTGACCTCAGGGCTGTACGTCCCCCAGGGACTCACGATAACCCTGGCACCAAGCAGGGAGGCCACGCTGTACGCCAGCGCCTCATCGGCCTCGTTGTCCGTCACGAGGATAACGATGCCCTGATTCGCGGCGGACGCATACCCGACGCCTCCCCCCGGGATGACGGCCAGTATGAAGATGAGCCCGATGAAAATGACGGCAGGTTTTTTCAACTCCACGTTCTCTCACCAGTTTACCGTTGGAAAAGGGCCTATTTAAGCCTTTTTCACGAAACCGTTCGGCAGCGTTAGCCCCGCTGGCAGGAAAAAACGTGGAGGTGCCCCATTTGGGGCGGGACTATTAAAGAACGTTCAGGAACGTTTATTCCCGTTTAAAAATCTCCCTGAAGACTTTCTCCGCGTATTCCCTCAGTCCCAGGCCCTCGCTCTTTGCGAGCTTCTCCAGGAGCTTCTGGGAACCGCTGCCGTACTGGGCCGCCTTCTTCCCCCTCATGGCGATCTCCTCGGGCAGACCCAGCTCCAGCGCCGCTTTTCTCAGAACTGCCTTCCTCACGCCCTCTGATATCTTTGCATCGAGCGGGGTGTTGATCGCCGCTGAGACGACGGACAGGCTCAGGAAGGGGAAGCGCCCCTCCACAGAGTTCAGCATGGCTATCTTGTCGTCCCTGGCGAGGTTCCTCTCACCCAGCCCCCTGAGGTCCTCCTCCATGAGCTTGGGCCTCTCCAGGTACTTCGCGTAGCCGCCGAAGAGCTCATCTGCCCCCTGCCCGCTCAGGAGAACCTTGACGCCGTCGTCCCTCGCGAGCCGCGTGGCGAAGTACAGGGGTATCCCGATGGCCAGGTTCATGGGGTTCGGCTCCTCTATCGCGAAGGCAACCCTTGGAACCGCCTCCCTCACATCGTCCAGGTCGAAGACGTACTCCCTGAGCTCTAGGCCGAGCTTGTCCGCGGCCCTTCTGGCCCATTCGATGTCGGGGCTTCCCTCCATCCCCGCGGTGTAGAGGACGACGTCGGAGTACTCCGAGGCGATGAGAGCAACGAGGGAGCTGTCCAGTCCCCCGGAGAAGAGAACCCCGGTTTTCTTCCCCACTCTGTGGCGGACGGAGCAGGTCAGAGCCCTGCCGATGGCCTTAACCGCCATCTCCTGGTCGAGGGGCTTTCTTCTCAGCTCTTCCAGCCGGAGGGCTTTTCTGACTTCAACTCCATCCCTCGAAATCGTGACCAGCTCACCGGGCCCTACAGGAATGGCTTCCTGCCCGATGGCCCACAGCACCTTTTTCTCGCTCGCGAAAAATCCCTCCGGGGAGAGGTACAGCGGCCTTACACCCAGCGGGTCGCGGAAGAGGTGAATCCTCTCGCCGTCCGAGAAGGCCACGGCGTAGTCCCCCTCCATCATCAGCATCGCCTTCCGAACCGCCCCGAAGGCGTCCAGCCCGCGGTCGAGGAAGAACTCGATGAGCCTGAGGATTACCTCGCTGTCCACGTCCGTCTCGAAGGATACCCCCTTTCCCTCCAGCCACGCCCTCAGCTCGCGGTGGTTATATATCTCGCCGTTGTGGACGAGGGCCAGCTCATTGACGAAGGGCTGGGTAAAGCCCAGGGAGCCCGTCATGGCGAGCCTGCACTGTATGAGGCCTATCTTCCCGTCGGGTATTTCGGGAACCTTCGAGAAGTCGCTCGATTTCAGTACGCCCTCGTCCGTCCATACGCCGAAGCTGTCCTTTCCCCTGTGCTTTCCGGCGTTTATCATGACGATGAACCTGTCCCTGAGATTTGAACCGAGTCCACCCGCCACAAGGCACATGCTCTCCCACCGCTGGAAGTTGGTTGTCGTTAAGAAAAGACTTCCCGCTTTCGAGGTGGGATAGTGATAGGAAACGGCCGGAAATTCTGAACATCCGTCCAAATTTGTGCTGGATGGGTGAACTACGTCAGGTCCCCGCAGGTGCAGTAATGCTCATAGGCCAGAGTTTCGAGCTCATCGAAGCCTTCACCGGTCACCGCCGAGAGGTAGAGGACCCTCGTTGGTGGGGCGAGCTCCGGCAGGGATGAGCACATCCTGTACGCCAGGAGCCCCTGGGTGGACGGCTCGAGCTTCAGGCGGGAGGTGAGGTAATCGATGTCGTCGAGGAACCTCCGGTAGCGGTCCAGGTTCTCGACATTGTCGATCTTGCTGAGCGCTGGAACCGTGGTGGTGCCGATCCGGAGGTCTACCATCAGACTGAAGAAGCGCGCGAAGCAGAAATCCGCGGGCCTCTTCAGAATGTCGGGACTGAATAGGTAAACCGTTAGGGGGCTGGGCAGGCCCTCCATCAGTCTGACACCGAACTCATGGAAAAGAAAGGTCTCCATCTGCCCGGGGGTGTCAATGATAACGTAGTCCCTCTCCCCCGCGAGCTTTGTTATTCCGGAAACGTACGCATCCACCTTCTGGAGAAGCCTGTCGTAGCTCTCCACTATCGCGCCGTTGGGCCCGTAGCCTTCCTCCATTATTTCCCATGCGGTAGCGTCGTCCCTCACATCGATATCGGGGCGATAGGGGAGGTCTCCAACGCCGGTATCCAGGTTAACATAGCCCACAGAATAACCGTTCTCCTCAAGGTAACGTCCGAAGGCTCCGCTAAGTGTTGTTTTTCCGCTTCCGGCTGTGCCTATGAAAGTTAGAATCATCCCATCACCTTTGCCTTGAGGCCGGCTATCCTGGTTATCCTCTCCGCCAGCTCCATGAATGCCCGGGCACCTGCAGAGTTCGGCCTGTACTCAACAACGGGAACTCCCTCAAGCGTCGCCTCCCTTACAGGTGGGTCCTCCGGGATAACCGCCAGCAGGGGGATCTCCATGACCTCCTCCGCCACGTCGGGCGGGATGTCGTTATCGCTCCTGCCGTAGCGGTTGAGCACGAAGCCCAGAACAACGAGGCCGGCTTTTTTGAGAACCATCCCCACCTTCATCGTGTCAGTGATACAGGATATCTCCGGGTTCGTTACGAGAAGAACCTCCTCCCCGCTCATCATCGCGTTCATGGCGTCCATCTGGAGCCCCGCGGGGGAGTCGATTATCACGAAGTCAAAACTTGCTTTAAGGGGTTTTATGGTTTCGGGAAGCTTCCTCGGGTCCGCCCGGATGACGTGCTCCCAGTCTATGGAGGCGGGAATAACATGGACGTTCTCGTAGGTCGTGGCGTATATGGCGTTGTTTATATCCGTCCTGCCGGAGAGGACGTCATGGATGGTCGTGTAAGCGTCATCTATTCCCATAACCAGACTCAGGTTCGCCATGGTCAAATCCGCATCAACGGCGCAGACCTTGTATCCCATCTTGCCGAGGGCTATGGCGAGGTTCGCGGTCGTGGTGGTTTTTCCGGTGCCCCCCTTGCCGGAGGCTATCGAGATAAGCCTTCCCATCGTCCCACCCATTCTATTTTCGGCTAAACCTTTATGAACCTTTAGCCGCAGAGGGCGTTGAGAGAGAAAAAGGGGTGGGAGAGATGAAGGTATTCGTTGCAGATACGAGCGTTATCGTCGATGGCAGGCTCACGCAGTTCCTTTCGTCGCTTGGCGAGAAGGTCAAGGTCGTCATTCCCGAAGCCGTCGTCGCTGAGATAGAGCACCAGGCCAACGAGGGAAAGGCCATAGGCCACGTGGGTCTCGAGGAACTCAAAAAGCTCCGCGAGATGGCGGACAGCGACAGAATCCTCCTCGAGTTCTACGGCGAGAGGCCCGAGCTCTGGCAGATACGGAGGGCGAAGTCCGGCGAGATAGACAGTATGGTCCGTGAGGCCGCACAGGCCCTCGGAGCGACGCTCATCACGGGCGACAGGGTTCAGAGGGACGTGGCCATCGCCAAGGGCATAGACGTGGTCTATCTGACCGCGAAGAAGGAGGTGCGGCACCGCCTCGAGGACTTCTTCGACGAGACCACCATGAGCGTTCACCTCAAGGGCGGCATGAGGCCGTTCGCAAAGAAGGGACGGCCAGGAGAATGGAGGCTCGTGCCCGTCCGCGATGAGGTTCTGAGCGATGGGGAGCTTGAGGAGATAGCGGACGACATAGTGGAGAGGGCCAGGCGCGACCCCGAGAGCTTCATAGAGCTCGACGAGCCGGGCGCCACCGTCGTCCAGCTCCGCAACTACAGGATAGTCATCGCCAAGCCGCCCTTTGCGGACAGGATAGAGATAACTGCAGTCAGACCCGTCAGAAAGCTGAGCATCGAGGAGTACGAGCTCAGTGAAAAGCTCCTGGAGAGGCTGGCGGACAAGGCGGAGGGCATACTCATAGCGGGAGCGCCGGGTGAGGGCAAGACGACCTTTGCCCAGGCCCTGGCGGAATGGTACGCGGGAATGGGCAAGATAGTGAAGACCATGGAAAAGCCCCGCGACCTCCAGGTGGGCGAGGAAATCACCCAGTATACTGCCCTGAACGGCAGGATGGAGCTGACCGGCGACATACTGCTCCTCGTCAGGCCGGACTACACGATATTCGACGAGATGAGGAAGACGAGCGACTTTAAGATCTACGCCGACCTCAGGCTCGCCGGCGTCGGGATGGTCGGTGTCGTCCACGCGACGAAGCCGATAGACGCGATACAGCGCTTCATAGGTAGAGTGGAGCTCGGAATGATTCCCCAGATAGTCGATACGGTCCTCTTCATCAAGGCAGGCAGGGTCGCGAAGGTTCTCACGCTGGAGTACCTAGTCAAGGTGCCGAGCGGCATGAGGGAGGAAGACCTCGCCAGGCCCGTCATCGAGGTTCGCGACTTTGAAACCGGCGAGCTCGAGTACGAGATATACACCTACGGCGAGGAGATAAGCGTCGTCCCGGTGAAGAAGGAGGAGAAGGCCCCGGCACTAAAGCTCGCGGAGAAGAGGCTCAAGCAGGAGATAAAGAAGTTCCTGCCCGATGTCTATGCGGAGGTCGAAATAGTCAGTCCCCACAAGGCTGTGATCTACGCGGACGAGTTCGACATCCCCGCGATAATCGGGAAGAAGGGCAAGAGAATCACGGAGCTTGAGAAGAGGATAGGAATAAGCATCGACGTCAAGAGCTTCGCCGAGCGCGAGGCGGAGAAGCCCAAGGAGAAGCTCCCCGTGGAGATCGAGGAGAAGAAGAAAACCATCGTCCTCCGCGTCTCGCCGGACTACGCGAAGAGGCCGCTCAAGTTCTACGGCGGTGAGCAGTACGTCTTCACGGCCACACCGAGCAAGAAAGGACTCGTGAAGGTCAGCAAGAGCACGCCCATAGGCAAGGAACTCAGGAGGCTCCTTGAGGCCGGGATACCCATCTGGGCGACCGCATGAGCAAACTTTTTATAGTTTGCTCTCTTCTTTTCCATGGTGGTAAAGAGTGGGGGAGAGGTACGACCCCCTTGAAACTCTCGGTGCCATTTTGAGCGCCCTCGGGCTGGCGGGTATCCTGATAACCGAGGGCCGTGCCCTGGGGTTTGGTCTCCTCGTCATCGCCTTCGGCACCGTCGTCTGGAAAATGGGGGAGATGCGGAGGGAGCTCAACGAGAAGCTTGAATCCCTGAGGGCGGAGCTGGAATCCCTAAAAGGCCGGGAGGGCCCCATCGATGGCTGATATCTCCACCCGCGGGTTTGTCATAATCGTCCTTTCAATCCTCGCACTGGTGTATCCCATGGGATGGTTCTTCACCCTGATGGTGGTTCTGATCCTCGCCGCAGTCGGCTGGACGTTCCTGGGAATAGCGGATGAACTTGCGGGGCTGAACTCGGAGATACAGGAACTGCGGCGCGAGATAAAGGCGCTGGAGAGAAAGGTTGAGGGGATGAAGTGAACCCGTCTCGCAAGATTTTTTAACCCTCTCCGGAAGGGGATACCATGCTGGTTCTGGCATCTGCTTCACCGAGGCGGCGGGAGATACTCGCCAGGTTCATACGGGAGTTCGAGGTTATTCCGAGCAACGCGAGCGAGGAGTGCAGCATAGAAAACCCCGCCGAGTACGCTCTCGAACTGGCGAGGAGGAAGGCCAGGGAAGTGCACGACCGCGTGGGCGGAACCGTCATCGGCGCCGACACCGTCGTCAGCATAGACGGCCACATCCTCGGCAAACCCGGGAGCAGGGAGGAGGCCTTCGAGATGCTCCGGCTCCTCAGCGGGAGGGTTCACAGGGTCACGACGGGCTACTGCATAATCCACGAGGGTCGGGAGATTTCGGGGGTTGCCGTTACAGAGGTCAAGTTCCGCGAGCTGGACGACGACATCATCTGGGCGTACATCGACACCGGCGAGCCGATGGACAAGGCAGGGGCCTACGGCATACAGGGAAAGGCGGGCCTCTTCGTCGAGTGGATCCGCGGGGACTACTACAACGTCGTCGGGTTCCCCATTGAGATAGTCTGGAAGCTGAGGGAGCTCGGGTTTGAGGTCCTATCACGCTGAGGTTTCGCCGTTCTAAGTTTTCTCCGCCATAACTCCTGGAATTTCGAAAAGCCCTTTTCTTCACTCCTTGGAAGGCGATTATTTGGGGCCTGGAACTGTGCCCACATGTTACTGTTATGCCAATTCATTATAACGAAAATTTTTCGGAGATTGAAATACCGGCGGCACGGAGGAGAGGGCATGGATATCCCCACCATAAGTGAGTCTTTTCCAGTTTATGGGGGAGTTACCGGCCTGTTTTAAATTCCGAGCCCTTTGAAGTCCGGGGAACCCTCATGCACATCTTTGTTCGCCCGAGGATCGCGGCCGTTTCATCCGCCCGATAACTTAAAGGACTCATGTAGTTGCCGGAATTGAGCGCCTGTCGCTGTTCCCCTGACGGGGACTTCCAGAAATGCTTAAATATCGGAAGTTCCTCAAAGCTTTACTGGGCAAAGTGGGGGAAACTCCCGCCTGTTGCAATAAGACTCTGGGAGAATTGAAAGTCGGGAACGCCCAAGTTTATTACGCGGCCGATTACCTGTTGCAATAAGACTCTGGGAGAATTGAAAGCGGTTGGCTCATCGGTAGAAACGGGCTCATCTATAATCGTTGCAATAAGACTCTGGGAGAATTGAAAGGAGGACGTGGAAAAAGTCGTCAGGGACTTTTTCGGGTTGCAATAAGACTCTGGGAGAATTGAAAGAGATGAAACGCCGTCTGGACATTGACGATGAAGAAAGTTGCAATAAGACTCTGGGAGAATTGAAAGCGAAAACGGGTCGGGCTCGAACTCATCAAGCTCAAAGGCGTTGCAATAAGACTCTGGGAGAATTGAAAGTTTACTAGCTCTGGTGCTATCAACGCCCAGGTGTATGTTGCAATAAGACTCTGGGAGAATTGAAAGGGAGGACGACGGAGCCCCTCATAGTCGAGGGGAAAGGAGTTGCAATAAGACTCTGGGAGAATTGAAAGAGTAGGTCCCAGTTTTGTTAAGTAGCGGCTCAATCTCGTTGCAATAAGACTCTGGGAGAATTGAAAGTTGGCCTCGGTCGCGTTCACCTGGGTAAAGGTCGCGTTGTTGCAATAAGACTCTGGGAGAATTGAAACTGGTAGAATGTGTTAGGTCCTGGGTTGAGCGTCTAAAGGTTGCAATAAGACTCTGGGAGAATTGAAACTGGAATACTTTGTGGACAGCATTCACGCACAAGACGGTTGCAATAAGACTCTGGGAGAATTGAAAGCAGGCGCTCAGGGCCGGGGACATACGGGTCGGCCGGTTGCAACAAGACTCTCTAGGAGAATTGAAATGGTGACGATGATGGCCCTGTCCTCCCTGCTCCACTTGGGTTGCAATAAGACCCCCAGGAGAATCGAAAGACAGGGAAACATCGAGAAGATTTGCTACTCACAGGAACTCCCCGAACAGGAGGTCCTCCCTCGTCCCGCCCGCCTTCCTGAATACCCTCTCGCTCCAGGAAACGCCGCCCACCTCCCTCGGTGAGTGGGCATCGCTCGCGAAGGTGAGCTTTATCCCGCGCCTTATGCACTCCCGGATGAAGTCGATGTCCGGGACCCTGTAACGGGAGCTTATCTCAAAGGCCTTGCCCCTAGCCTCCGCCAGCTCGAGTATTTCCTCCAGCTCGTCGGCGGACGGGAAGCCGATGTAGGGGAAGCTGGCCCCGAAGTGGCCGATGATGTCAACGTTGTCGTCTTCGAGGGCGAGCTTCACCAGCTCCACGTATTCCTCCGGCCTCTCGAGCCACTGGTGGACGCTCGCTATCACGTAGTCGAGCTTCTCCGCCATGAAGTCCGGGACATCGACGCCCCTGGGGGTTATGTTGCCCTCAATCCCGGCCAGAATCGTCAGCCCCGCGTCCTCGCCCCAGTACCTGACCTCCTTGACGTAGCGGCCGAGGGTTCCGGGTTCGAAGTAGTGGCTGTGGTCGGTTATTCCGAGCAGCGCCAGCCCCCTCGCCTCCGCCGCGGCCACGCTGTCGGCTATCGATCCCCTGCCGTCCGAGTATGTGGTGTGGGTGTGGGCATCGTGGGGAAACCTGGGCATGCTTTATCCTCTCGCGGGGACGTTATAAAGCCTTCTGGACAAAATATCCAACGTAAAGCTTAACCTTGAGTTTTGACAATCTTTAAATACCGCGGGAAACAAAAGTGAGGCGGTGGTGAAAATGGTCGAGCGCTCCAAGGTTAGGGTTCTCGTTGCGAAGCCGGGACTTGACGGTCACGACAGGGGTGCCAAGGTCGTCGCCAGGGCACTGCGCGATGCAGGTTTTGAGGTCATCTACACTGGAATCAGGCAGACCCCCGAGCAGATAGCCGAGAGCGTTGTTCAGGAGGACGTTGATGTCCTTGGAATAAGCATCCTCTCCGGCGCCCACATGGTTCTCATACCGAAGATACTCAGGCTCCTCGAAGAGCGCGGCCTGAAGATCAACGAGGACGTTCTCGTTATAGCCGGTGGAATAATCCCGCCCGACGACGCCGAACAGCTCGAGAAGATGGGTGTGGCCAGGGTTTTTGGCCCCGGCAGCCCGATTGAGGATATAGTCGGCTTCATAGACGAGAACGTGCCGAAGCTGAAGAAATTCAGGGAGAACTGAGCAAACTTTATAATTTCTTACCTGGATAATTTGTCCTAGTGGTGGCGATGTTAGACGGTCTCATAGAGAGGATGCTCACCGGCGACAAGCGCGCCACTGCGCGCCTCATAACCCTCGTTGAAAACGATGAGGAGAAGGCGAGGGAGATAATCTCGAAAATCTATCCCCACACGGGCAACGCCTACATCGTCGGCATCACCGGCCCGCCTGGGGCCGGAAAGTCCACCCTTCTCGACAAGCTCATCCGCGTTGCAAGGGAGGAAGGCAAGGTCGTCGGCGTTATAGCGATAGACCCCACCTCGCCCTTCACCGGCGGCGCTCTTCTCGGGGACAGGATAAGGATGCAGAGGCATTCGACCGACCCTGGTGTCTTCATCAGGAGCATGGCGACGCGCGGCTCCCTCGGGGGCCTCGCCAAGGCCACGGCCGATGCCATCAAGGTTCTCGACGCCTACGGCTGCGATGTGATCTTTGTGGAGACCGTCGGCGTCGGCCAGATTGAGATCGACATCGTTAAGACCGCCGACACGGTGGTTCTCGTCACGGTCCCGGGTCTGGGCGACGACATACAGGCGATAAAGGCCGGGCTCATGGAGATAGCCGACGTGTTCGTCATCAACAAGGCCGACAAGGAGGGGGCCGATGCCACCTACTTTGAACTCAGCATGATGCTCGACCTCGAGAAGGAGCGCTGGGAGAGGCGGGGCTGGCGGCCGCGGATCGTGGAGACGGTCGCGACGACCATGAGAGGAATACGCGACCTCTGGAGCGCGATCAACGAGCACAGGGAGTTTCTTGAGAGGAGCGGGGAGATAGAGCGGAAGAGGCAGTTCAGGGCCGAGGAGGAAGTCAAGACGATAGTCTCGGGCAGGATATCGAGGCTAGTGGGGGAGAAGCTCGGCGAGGAGGAGATTTCGTCTTTGATAGGGATGGTTGTGAGGCGCGAGATCGACCCGTACTCTGCCGCGGATAGGATACTCGAAAAAGCCCTGGGGGTGAAGGTATGATAAAGAAGATAGACCACGTTGGTATAGCCGTTAAGAACCTGGATGAGGCCATCAAGGTCTGGGAGGGCCTCGGTCTCAAGGTGGAGGAGATAGAGGAGGTCCCGGACCAGAAGGTGAGGACCGCGATAATCCACGTCGGCGAGAGCAGGATTGAGCTCCTCGAGCCGACCGCCGAGGACTCGCCCATAGCCAAGTTCATCGCCAAGCGCGGTGAGGGGATACACCACATAGCCCTGGGCGTTGATGACATCGAGGGACAGCTCGAGAAGCTCAAGGAAGAGGGCTACAGGCTGATCGATGAACAGCCCAGAATCGGGGCTGGAGGTGCGAAAATCGCATTTGTCCACCCCAAGGCAGTAACGGGCGTTCTGCTCGAACTTTGCGAAAGAAAGGCCGAGTAATCGGTTTTAATTTTCCATAGTTCTCAACATTTTGTATTTTGTTTCAGTTTTATGCGGCATTTTTGGTATGTTGCTAATCTTCCAATTTTACACAGTAATGCTTATAAAGTTGAATACGAACTTGAGTTGGCGTGACGGGTTTAAGCAACCAACCCGTAGCAATCCGTGCGAGAAGGGATGGATATGTTGCTGAGAGGTCGGCCCAGGTACCTCGGGTCGAGAGTGGTTGATTACAGACGCCTCAACGATATCATCCGGAGGAATAACCACCGCAGGAAGCTTCTCATAACCCGCAGGGCTCCCTCGGAGCTCGATAGTCCGAACATACACCCGATATGGGTCACAAAGGTCCCCTACCCGAACGCGGTATCCCCCTCGAGGCTCCATGCCATCGAGCAGATGGTGTGGGAGCAGCTTCAAAATGAGGATGTGGACGTCATTCTGGACGCCATCGAGTACCTCATGATTGAGAACGGGGTCGAGCCGACGCTCAGGTTCGTCAGCAAACTCAGGGACATGACCCTTCTCACGAACTCCGATTTTTACGTCACCGTCAGCGACGGCCTCGACAGCAGGGTTCTGAACATCCTCCGCAGGATAGTCGAGTGAGCACGCAATCGGTACTCCGTGCCCGGGGGACGGGGAGTTCAAGAGGAGTAAAGTTATATAACCTTCTTCGCCATTCTCTCGTTTAGGTGTAGGGCATGCCGTACATTGAGAAGATTGAAATGAAAGGCTTCAAATCTTACGGCAACAGGAAAGTCGTTGTTCCGCTTTCTAGAGGGTTCACAGCGATCGTCGGTGCCAACGGTTCTGGGAAGAGCAACATCGGTGACGCCGTGCTCTTCGTCCTCGGTGGCCTGTCAGCCAAGGCGATGCGTGCCACGAGGATAAGCGACCTCATCTTCGCGGGCACCAAGACGGAAGCGCCGGCAAAGTACGCCGAGGTTGCCATGTATTTCAACAACGAGGACAGGGGGTTCCCAATCGACGAGGACGAGGTCGTCATAAAGAGGCGCGTCTATCCCGACGGCAGGAGCACCTACTGGCTCAACGGCAAGAGGAGCAGCAGAAGCGACATCCTCGACGTCCTCAGCGCGGCCATGATTTCACCCGAGGGCTACAACCTCGTTCTGCAGGGAGACATCACCAAGTTCATTAAGATGAGCCCCACCGAGAGGAGGATGCTCATAGACGAAATTTCTGGGATAGCTGAGTACGATGCCAAGAAGGAGAAGGCCCTGAAGGAGCTGAAGCAGGCCGAGGAGAACCTGGCTCGCGTTGATCTTCTCATCCGCGAGGTCAAAACCCAGCTTGACAAGCTCGAGAAGGAGAGAAACGACGCGCTCCGCTACCTCGACCTCAAGGACCGCGTCGAGAGGGCGAAGGTCACGCTCCTCCTCGGCGAGATAAGAAAGCTCGAGTCCCTGATAGAGGAGAGCAACCTGCGCGACAAGGAGATAGAGGCGGAGATAGCCGCCATGGAGGCCCGCCTCACGGATATCGCCAGGGAGATCGTGGCAAGGGAGAAGGAGCTGAACACGATTGAAAGGGAGCTTGAGGAAAAGAGCGAGGACGGCATCCTCGAGGTAACCAGAAAGATAAGCGAGGTCAAGTCCAAGATAGAGATGGCCGGGAAGAACATCGAGCTGGCCAGGAAGGAGATCGAGGACGGCCAGCACCGCCTTGCCAAGGCGAAGGAGGAGCTCAAGAAGGTTTCAGAGGAGATAGAGAAGAGCAGAAATGCCATAAGCCGCTGGAGCAAGAGGCGCAAGAAGCTCAAGGCGGAAATAAAGGAGAAGGAAGTCATCAAGAACGAGCTGGTTGTTAAGCTGGGCGAGATAGACAGGGACTTTGCCATCGCGAAGCAGGACTTTGACCGCGTGGTCGAGGAGCTGGAGGAGGCCAAAAAGGAGCTCTACATGAAGGAGAGCGATATCAAGAAGTTCGAGGAGGAAATAGAGCGTGCAAAGGGCAGGATAGCCCAGAACAACGCAAAGAAAGTCGCGCTCAAGTCCAAGATCGGCGAGGCCAAGAGCGCCCTCGAGACCAAACGTTCGGAGCTTGGAGATGTAGAGGGCAGGATGGGCAAGGCAGAGGCGAGGCTGAAGAAGGCCGAGAAGGAGCTGGAGGAGAAGAGCAGAAAGCTCAAGAAGCTCGAGGGTGAACTCTCGAAAGCCAGGGAGGAGCTCATCAAAGCCGAGGCACAGCGCGAGGTCCGCGGGAACCGCGCCATAGAATTCCTCAAGGCCCAGAACATTCCTGGCCTCTACGGCTCCCTCGGTGAGCTGATCACCGTTCGCGATGAGAGCTACGCCCTGGCGGTCGAGGTCGCCCTCGGTGGAAGCTACGACCACGTGGTCGTGGAGGACGACCGCGTTGCCGAGAAGGCAATAAAACTGCTCAAGGAGAAGAAGCTCGGCAGGCTGACTTTTCTCCCGCTCAACAAGATAAAGCCGCGCTCCATGAAGGGGGAGCCCGCCCTTGGGGTTCCGGCCCTGGACGTCGTCCAGTACGACCCTCGCTTCAGAAATGCGGTGGCCTATGCCCTCGGGGACACGCTGATAGTGAACGACATGGACGAGGCCAGGGCCGTCGGAATAGGGAAGGTCCGTATGGTGACCCTCGGCGGGGAACTCCTCGAGCGGAGCGGAGCGATAACCGGTGGTCACTACAGGCCCAGGGGCAAGCTCGGAGTCAACGTGGATGAGATACGGAAGCGTGTTGAGAAGCTGGAGCGCGAGAAAGAGACCCTGGAATCGGCCGTTAACGCCCTCCGGATCGAGGTTAAGGGCCTTCAGAACGAGCTCTTTGAACTCCGTATGAAGAAGAGTGAGCTGAGCAAGGATCTCCAGGTGACCCAGCGTGAGATGGAACGCCTCCTCGCGGAGGACAAGGCCCTTGAAGAGGAAATCAGGGAGAACGAGGCTCTTATAGAGACCCTGGAAAAGAAAATCCACGATACCCGGGGTGAGATGGCGAAGCTCCGCGGCAGAATTGAGAGGCTGGAGAAGAAGAGGACGAAGCTGAAGAAGGCCCTGGAGAACCCGGAGGCCAGGGAGCTGAACCAGAGGATCAGGGAGGTCGAGGCCGAGATAAGCAAGCTCCGCGAGGAGCTTGGAAAGGTCGAGAGCAAACTGGAGAGCCTCGACGTCAGGATAAACGAGGAGCTGCTCCCGAGGAGGGCGGATCTGGAGGAGGAGATAGAGGGCCTGATCAACAGGATAAACGCTCTCAAGGCCAACATCGAGGAGAACGAGAGGGCCATAAGCGACTTTGAGGCCGAGCTGGAGGAGCTCAAGAAGGCTGAGGAGAACGTCAAGGATGAGCTGAAGGAGCTCCGCGAGAGGCGCGAGAGGCTCAAGAACGAGATCATCGACCTCCGCGCCGAGAAGGACGAGCTGAGCTCCAAGCTCCAGGAGCTCCGCATAGAGGCCAACACGCTCAAGATAAAGCTGGCCCAGTACGAGGCAACGCTGAAGGAGAAGAGGGACGAGCTCAAGCACTACGATGCCAAGCTCATCAAGAGCATCAAAGAGGTTCCGCTGGAGCTCGACGCCCTGAGCGAGCAGATAGAGAAAATGGAGGAAGAGATACGCGCCCTCGAACCGGTCAACATGAAGGCCATCGAGGACTTCGAGGTCGTTGAGAGGAGATACCTCGAGCTGAAGAGCAAGCGCGAGCAGGTCGTTGCCGAGAAGGAGAGCATAGAGGAGTTCATCGAGGAGATAGAGGGGCAGAAGAAGCAGGTCTTCCTCCAGACCCTTGGGGAAATAGCCAAGAACTTCTCAGAGCTCTTCGCCAAGCTCTCCCCGGGAGGAAGCGCCAGGCTCATCCTTGAGAACGAGGACGACCCCTTCGCAGGAGGCCTTGAGATAGAGGCCAAGCCGGCAGGAAAGGACGTTAAGCGCATAGAGGCCATGAGCGGTGGAGAGAAGGCTTTAACTGCCCTCGCCTTCGTCTTTGCCATCCAGCGCTACAAGCCGGCGCCGTTCTATCTCTTCGACGAGATCGACGCCCACCTGGACGACGCCAACGTCAAGCGCGTTGCCGACCTCATCAAGGAGGCCTCCCAGAACAGCCAGTTCATAGTCGTTACGCTGAGGGACGTCATGATGGCCAACGCGGACAAGATAATAGGCGTCAGCATGAGAAAAGGCGTATCGCGCGTCGTTGCCCTCAGCCTCGAGAAGGCCATGAAGATACTGGAAGAGGCAAGGAAGAGGAGCGAGGCCGAGCACGCGGAGATGTTCGGCCATCTGAGCGGGTGATAACCATGGAATCGCGCCGTGAGGAGGAGATAACGCCCGTTGACATTCTCCTCCAGCTCGTCACCATGGGGAAGGTTGACCCCTGGAACATCGACATCGTCGACCTGACCGAGAAGTACATCGAAAGGCTCAGGGAGATGAAGGAGCTCGACCTCCGCGTCTCCGCCAGGGCCATCCTCGCCGCATCCATACTCGTCAGGATGAAGAGCGAGGCCCTGCTCCACGCCGACGAGGAGGAAGAGGAGGAGCACGAGGAGAAGCTCCACGTTGATGTCGAGCCGCTGGCTCCGCCCCTCCGCAGGGTGGAGCGCTACTACACCTTCGACGACCTCCTGGACGCCCTCATGGACGCCCTTGAGGAGGCGGAGAAGAGAAAGCCGCGGAAGAAAAAGAAGGTCGAGATAGAGGAGGAAGTCTTCGTCGTCGATGACTTCCGCGTTGACATCGAGAAGCACGTTTATAGGCTCCATGAGATAGTTGTGGAGATGTACAGGGAGACCAAGGAACCCATAAACTTCTGGGACCTTGTCTTCGACCCGACGCCGAAGATAGTGGCCAGAACCTTCCTCTACCTCCTGTTCCTCTCCAATATGGGGAAGGTGGACCTCATTCAGGAGGAGCCATTTGGGGAGATATTCGTCGTGCCCGTGGAGGAGAGCGCCTAGTCCGCGCACTCCCTCTCGCTTTTCTTCGCCGGCCGCAGGGTTATCGCAAGCAGCGGCGGGGCACTGCCTATGTAAAGGCTCCTCTTCTCCCTGTTGATGTAGAAGCAGTACTCGCCGTCCGGGACGGACTCGAGGAACTTTCTGGGGACGGTCTCTCTGGCGGTTCTGCCGTCGAGAAAGACGCACTCATAGGCTCTGGAGATGCCCCCAACTCGCTCTTTTATTTCATCGAGCGGAAGTCTCTCGCAGTCGAGCCTGGAGCAGACCAGACTCTTTCTCCCGTCCGTGAAGATTATGATCCTCTCGTTTACGTCAATCCTCCACGAACGGTCGATGAAGGCCCACAGCTCGGAGTAGATGCGCTCGAGCTTCCTCCTCTTTGCCAGCCTCTTGACGAGTCTCTCCTTCGCGTGCCTCGTGAGGAGCATGGTGGCCGGTGGGGCGAACCGCTTAAATCGTTTGTGCATGCCGGTTTCAGGGGACAGGCTTTTAAGAACCTGCGCGTATCTCAATGCGGCGGTTCCAATGCGCCCCCTGTGGTACGTGATTGCCTTCGTGGTCCTCTCCGCGCTGGACGCCATAACGACATGGGTGGGTGCAGACCGGGGCCTTGCCGAGGCAAATCCTCTGATCGCGGCCAGACTTTCACTCCCCGCTTTGTTCTTCGGTGGATACGCTGTTTTTACCCTCCTTGGAGTTCTGCTGCTGGTCGTGGTCTTCAGGCTCTCCCGATTTATATCCCCACTGCGCTACTTCCCGCCGATTTTCGTTCTCCTCAAGGCGCTCCCCGTCTTCAGCAACATCATACTCCTGCTGGGCACGTGAAGGTTGAACCGTCCCCATCTCGAGGGAAAGCTTTTATTCGCTCCCTCCAAGCTTAAACCATGTACCTTCGCCGAGACCTCATCGAGCCCCGCGTTTACCAAGAGGTAATCTACGCCCGCTGTAAAGAGACCAGCTGCCTCGTCGTTCTCCCGACGGGGCTGGGAAAGACGCTGATAGCGATGCTCATAGCCGATTACCGGCTCTCCAGGTACGGCGGCAAGGTCCTCATGCTCGCGCCAACCAAACCTCTGGCCATACAGCACGCGGAGAGCTTTAGGCGCCTCTTCAACCTCCCTCATGAAAGAATAAACGTCCTCACCGGAGAACTCTCCCCCGAAAAGCGCAGACGGGTGTGGGAGGAGAGCACGATCATCACCGCCACCCCTCAGACCGTCGAGAACGATATCCTCACGGGCAGGATTTCGCTGGAGGACGTTTCCCTTCTGGTAATCGACGAGGCCCACAGGGCCGTTGGCGGTTACTCGTACGTTTTCATCGCCAGGGAGTACCTCAAAACCGCCAGGCACCCACTGGTTCTCGGCTTGACCGCATCCCCGGGGAGCGACGCCGATAAGATCCGCGAGATAGTGGAAAACCTCGGCATCGAGCACGTTGAGGTGAGAACCGAGGCTTCCCCAGACGTTAAACCCTACGTCCAGAGCATCGCCTTTGAGTGGGTGAAGGTCGAGCTGCCCGAGATATACAAGGAGGTCAGAAAACTCCTCCGCGAGATGCTGAAGGAGAGTCTCAAGCCCCTCGCCCAGTTCAAGCTCGTTTCGACTTACTCCCCCGATATCTCAAAGAGGGAAGTGCTTCAGGCGGGGTCAAAGATCAACCAGGAGGTCGCGAGGGGCAACTATGAGATCGGCCGCCTCAGACTCCACCAGGCCAAGGCCGTCAAGCTCCAGCATGCGATCGAGCTCCTCGAGACCCAGGGGTTAACGGCCCTGCGCACCTACCTCAAGAAGCTCCGGGAGGATAAGCGGGCGAAGTCGAGCAAGCAGCTCATGGAAGACCCGCGCATGAGAAAGGTGGTTTACCTCCTCGTTCAGGCGAAGGAGAGCGGGGTGGACCATCCGAAGATGGAGCGGCTGAAGGAGCTCGTCAAAAGGCAGCTCGAAAGAAAGCCGGACTCCAAGGTGATCGTCTTCACCAACTACCGTGACACGGGGAGGAGAATAGTGGAGGAACTGGAGGCGATGGGCATCGCGGCCGAGAGGTTCATCGGCCAGGCTAGCAGGGGGAAGGACAAGGGCATGAGCCAGAAGAAGCAGAAGGAAGTCCTCGACCGCTTTTCCCGCGCCGAGTTCAACGTCCTCGTCGCCACAAGCGTTGGCGAGGAAGGACTGGACGTTCCGGAGGTGGACCTGGTCGTCTTCTACGAGCCGGTGCCTTCAGCCATAAGGAGCATTCAGAGGCGCGGCAGGACCGGCAGGCACAGGCAGGGGAAGGTTGTAATTCTGATGGCCCGGGGGACGAGGGACGAGGCCTACTACTGGAGCTCGAAGCGAAAGGAGAAGGGTATGTTCGACGCAATAAGGGCCATAGCGAGGGAGCTCGAAAGGGCCCGCCCCAGGGGGCGGTCGGAACCCGCTGAAATCGTTGAAAAAACACCGGAGCGTGCCGGGATGAGCAGGGGAAAGATAACTTCCCTTGATGCGTTTCTGAAGCCCAAGGGTGCCCCGAAAACTGAGGAGAAATCCGGGGCTTCCGAAAAGCCTCCGAAGAAAGGGGTTTTCGTAAAGAAACCGAAGACCATAGTGGTCTACGCCGACAGCCGCGAGCTGAGGAGCGGGGTGCCGAAGCACCTCCGCGAGCTTGGAGCAGATGTTGAGGTCAGGACGCTCGACGTTGCCGACTATGTGGTGAGTGAGGACGTCGGCATAGAGCGCAAGAGCGCCAACGACTTCATCCAGTCGATCATCGACGGCAGGCTCTTTGATCAGGTTGAGAGGCTCAAGAGGGCCTACGAGAAGCCGGTCATAATCATCGAGGGCGAGCTTTACGGGGTAAGGAACATCCATCCCAACGCCATCAGGGGGGCCATAGCGGCGGTGACCCTCGACTGGGGGGTGCCCATTCTTTTCTCCTCCGGAACCGAGGAGACGGCGCAGTTCATATACCTGATGGCAAAGCGCGAGCAGGAGGAGAGAAAGAAGGAGGTCCGCCTCAGGAGCGAGAAGAAGGCCCTAACGCTGGCCGAGAGGCAGCGCCTGATAGTTGAGGGCCTGCCCAACGTCTCCGCGACCCTCGCCAAGCGCCTCCTCGCGCACTTCGGCAACGTTGAGCAGGTTTTCACTGCAACTGAGGAGGAGCTGAAGGAGGTCGAGGGAATAGGGCCTAAGAAGGCGAGGGAGATAAGGAAGGTGATAACCGCACCCTACGTGGAGGAATAGTCCCTCAGCAGCAGGTAGCTGTCCCCATCGATGACGACTTCTATTTGTGGTGGGTGATCAAGGGAGCCGTCGGTCTCGAAGGCCAGGACCACGTAGTTGTCCCTTTTCATGCTGGAGAACCTCACGCGGAGCACGTCTCCGGTCAGAATGTCTCCCGTTCCCCCGTAGTACTCGAGCTTCCATTCCCCCGGCGCGGTGAGCCGGAGCTCCTCAACGCTGTTCATTCCCCCGAAGTCGTAGAGGCTCACGAAGATGACGGCCCATTTAGGGGTTATTATCCCTGCGCCATCTACCCTCTGGCTCATGTCCTGAGCCGGGCTTGCGAACTCGAAATCCGGGGGCGTTTCGTTGGAGATGGCGAATCGGCCGTAGAGGAGGTTGTCATTGGTGAAAACGTATGAAAGCCCGATGAATTCCTTTCTCCCCGGAACGTCGCGGTACATCTCCCTGAATAGCTCGAGGGGGTAGTTTGGGCTGCGCTGCTCTAGATATGCTCTCTCCGCCGCCCTGGCGGTGGCCTCCCCGCCGGTGGTGGGGCTGGCCCTCACCAGGTATCCCGTCAGGATTCCGTGATTGACTACGGGACAGGTGCGGATATCACCGGAGGTGCCGTCGTGGACGGCGAGAGCGTAGGAGAGAACCGCCCCGATCGCGATTCCCACGAAAATCCCAACCACCAGCTCTCGGGAGATTCCTTTCATCAAAGTCACCGATGGATTTTACGCACTGAAGGTTTAAATATGTTTGGCCCGTGCGTTCTCTGGTTTTGGGTTCATCATCAAAAATTCGCCGAGTGTAGTTCTGACCTGACATCCCCAAAGAAGTCCAATCAACCTAAACTGTGCCACAGAGTTTGCCTCTTAGTGTTCTCGGCGTTGTTTCGAGCGGTACAACCTCCAGAAAGGCCTGGTTGGAATTCTGATGTGGAGAAATCACCAGAAATTACATTTTGGAAAAGCATCACCGACCTCAATGAAGCTTTTCGGAAGAAACGTTTCTGGTGCGGGGGCGGGGATTTGAACCCCGGAACCCCTACGGGACGGGACCCTCAATCCCGCGCCTTTGACCAGGCTTGGCAACCCCCGCGTCGCCAAACTATAAGGCTCGTGGAGCCTTTATAAATTTTTCTGTTCCCTCATGCCCGGCCGCCGACCGAAAAATTTATAAAGCCACCTCCCGTCTATGGTTTCGGGTTGAGGGCCGGTAGCTCAGCATGGTTAGAGCGCGGGACTCTTAATCCCGTGGTCGGGGGTTCGAATCCCCCCCGGCCCGCCAGACCGCGTTTCTTCTCGACGCGTTCCGTTTGAGAAGGGATGCGTTTGAGTAACGTATAAGGAGTTAGAAAAATGAGTTTTGAAAGCTTGGGCTTATCGGAGGCCACGTTAGTGGCCGTCAGGCAGAAGGGCTTCTCAAGTCCGACGGATATTCAGAGGGAGGTAATCCCGCGCCTTCTATCGGGCGACGTCGATATAATCGGCCAGTCCCAGACGGGGACGGGAAAAACAGCGGCATTTGCGCTCCCGATAATCGAGGCTATCGATCCGAAGATAAAAGCCGTTCAGGCGATAATACTCACGCCCACGAGGGAGCTTGCCCTCCAGGTGTCGGATGAAATCAAGAGCCTCCGCGGGAGGAAGAGGGTTTACGTCTACGCGGTCTACGGCGGCCAGCCGATAGGGCCGCAGATAAGGGCCCTTGAGAGGGGAACCCACGTTGTAGTCGGAACCCCCGGCAGGGTTCTCGACCACATAAGGCGCGGGACCCTCGACCTGAGCTCCGTGAAGTTCTTCATCCTCGATGAGGCCGACAGGATGCTCGACATGGGATTCATAGACGACATAGAGGCGATTTTCAGGGAGACGCCGAGAAAGAAGCGTGTGCTGATGTTCTCCGCCACGATGCCGCCGGAGATAAAGAGGCTCGCGAGGCGCTACATGGGTGACTACGAGGTGGTAAGCGTCAGCAGCGACGAGCTCGTCCCCGAGATGGTGGATCAGGAGTACGTGGAAGTCGTTCCGGCGAGGAAGCTCACGATGCTCAGGAAAATACTCGACGGCACCGGGGACTTCTACGGCATAGTCTTCTGCGCCACCAAGAGGGAAACAAGGGAGCTGAGCGAGAAGCTCAGGAGGGCCGGTTACAGCGCCGAGGCACTCAACGGCGACATGAGCCAGGCCGCGCGCGAGAGAACCTTCTGGCGCTTCAAGACCAAGAGAACGAGGATTCTAGTGGCAACCGATGTCGCCGCCAGGGGCCTCGACGTGCAGGACATAAACTACGTCGTGAACTACTCCCTGCCCATGACGGCCGAGGACTACGTCCACAGGATAGGCAGAACCGGCAGGATGGGCAAGAAAGGAAGGGCGGTGACCTTCATAATGCCCGGCGAGTTCAGGAGGCTCCGCTACATCGCCCAGACCGCGGGCGTTGAGATACGCAAGTCCGAGCTGAGCGAGGAGATTCCGCGCGAGTACCGCGAGAGGTATGAGAGGGAGAACCGGAGGAGCTACTCCCGGAACTCAAGACGCAGTAACGGCGGAAAACGGGGAAGGAGAGACTACTCGGGAGGTTATTCAAGAACCAGCGGCTCCCGAGGGAAGTGGTGATTCCTTTTTCCTATTATGAGTGTGCCCCCGGGGAGCGAAGGGAAATCATCGCTCGCCGAGGCGCTCATCCCCCGCGGTTTCCCGGGGGCATTTTCTGTTCTGCATGCAGAACTTAAACTTTATCCGTGGACGTTCCGCTCGCGTTGCCTCCCGGGTTATAACTGCCAGGACTATTTTTATACCCGCCCGATAATTCCCGTTCATGAAAAGGGTTATATAGGCCTTCTTTCATAAAATAGAGCGGTGATATGCATGCAAATTGTTGAACTCGACATAAAATTGCCCTACGAAGGAAGGGGAAAGATTCTGAGCCGTTTGTATGGCAAGGTTAGGGGCAGGATTCGCGACATTCACTTCTTCCCGCCCGATGCAGAGGGCATAAGCGAAATCAAGATGGAAGTGGTCGAGGACAACGCTCCAAAGCTTCTCTCCGACCTCAAAAAGATAGTCAGGAACGGAAAGATAACGTTCAAGGTTCTCTCAGAGGTCTGAGCCTCATCCCTTTATTCCCCTGTTCAGCTCCACCAGCTTTTCCCGGGCTTTCTCCAGAGAGCCGGCCTTTTCTATCGCGGTCCCCGTGACGATTATGTCAGCGCCGGCCCTCACGGCCGCCCGCGCCTGCTCCGCATTCCTTATGCCGCCGCCGACGATGAGCGGAACGTCTATGACGCGCTTCACGAGCGCTATCATCTCGGGGGGAACGGGCTGCGGCGCCCCGCTTCCTGCCTCGAGGTACACCAGGCGCATTCCGAGGTACTGGCCCGCCAGGGCGTAGGCCGCGGCGATCTTGGGCTTGTGGCGCGGGATGGGCTTGGCATCGCCGACCCAGCCGACGGTCTCCCCGGGCTCGACTATGAGGTACGCCATTGGTATCGGTTCTATGCCGTAGCGCTTGACCGTGAACGCCCCCAGGGCCTGGGAGCCGGTTATGAAGAATGGGTTGGTCGAATTGAGAAGGCTCATGAAGAATATTGAATCTGCGTATTTGCTTATTCCTCCGTGGGAGCCGGGGAACAGTATCGTCGGCAGGCTTGAGGATTCTTTTATCGCCCGCACGACGTCATCGAGGACGTCCCCCTCCGCCCCCGTCGAGCCGCCTATCATTATCGCGTCTACCCCTATCTCCTCGCCCATCTCGGCTATTTTGGCGGCTTCCTCGGGCGTCACGTCATCGGGATCAAGGAGAACGAAGTGAAGCTTTTCGGTCTCAATCTTCTCGTGAATGTACGTCTCGACCTTTCCGAGCTGGAGTCTCATTTTCTCCCACCGAACTCTATAACTTCCTCCCTGCTTTTAACCCTTTTCCACTCCAGCCCGAGTTCGCTTAGAATGGCGGTGAGAGTCTCATCCGGTTCCCCTTCGAAGCGGTAGAGGTTGGTGCTGACCCTGACGTCCCCCGCGCCGAATCCCTCGACGGGCTCCCCGTACTTTGCCACCTCCAGCGAGAGCTTTTCCTCCAGCCGCTCCTCACTGGGAATGAGGTACGCCCTTAGGAGCTGGGCATCCTTCAGGAGGAAGTCTATATGCCAGTGGAGCCTCTTGTGCTCGCTGAAATGTCTGGCAACGCGTTTTTCAAGGGAGTTCATCGCCGAGCCGACGTACACGTAGTGGCCCCTCCTTAGACGGAACTCCCGCCCCTTGGTTTTGATGGTTTTATCGTTCTCCAGCAGGATTACGAGGAGGTATGACCCTCTCATGAGGGGAGGATTCTACTCAGTATTTATAAACCCCTAGCCCCAAACCGAGTCTGGTGTGAAGAATGGACGAAAAGAAAAAGAAGAAACCTGCAGACGACTTCGCCTGGCAGGAGTATGAGAGGGAGGAGTTTGAACAGACCTTCCCGGCCCTTGCGAGGGAGCTCGAGGGGAAGGGCGTTCCGATAGAGGCCTACCGCACCGACGAGGAGGAAGACTCCACAGAACGGGAGGAAATGGACTTCTCCGGCTACAATCCCACGGTTATCGATTTCCTCAGAAGATGCAGCACTGATGACGAGGCGCTTGAGATAATAAACTGGATGGAGGAGCGCGGTGAGATAACCCACGAGATGGCCAAGGAGCTCAGAATAACCCTGGTCGAGAAGGGGGTCAGGGCCTTCGGTTCCAAGAAGGAGTGGGGCTGGTACGAGAGGCACAGGAAGCGGGAGTAGAGCCATTTCCACCCTTTGATTCCTCATTAAATTTGAAAAGAAGAGAAAAGCACAGTTCAGATGTTGCCTATCCTCTGAAGGACCATCCCTTCTATTCTTATGGGCTCTGTCCTCCTTGCAAAGACTATCGCCTGGTCGAGCCTGGCCTCGCTCTCCGCGTGGATCGTGAAGAGCGGGTCGCCCTCCTTGACCTTCTCCCCAACCTTGACGTACAGCTCGATTCCCGCGCCTTTGTCCTCCGGCGCCCCGGCGGCCCTGGCTATTCCCGTGATGGCCTTGTTGTCTATGGCGGTGATGTAGCCGCTCGTCGGTGCGGTGAATGTGTAGGTCTTGTCGCCAACAGGGATGTCCTCCGGCTTGATGTCCGGGTTGCCTCCCTGCTCCTCTATTATCTCGCGCATCTTCTGGTATGCCTTTCCGCTCTCGAGTATCTCGCGCGCCATCTTCTTGCCCATTCCGGCCGGTGCAACACCGCCCATCTCCAGCAGGACTCCGGCGAGCCCGGTGGCCTTCTCTATAAGACTGCCCGGACCGGTGCCGGCCATGAGGGCCTGGAGGGCCTCCCTCGCCTCGAGGGCCGGGCCGACGGTGTGTCCAATCGGCTGGCCGCCGTAGGTTATGGCCACCTCGACGTACTGACCGAGCCTCTTGCCCAGCTCAATGAAGTCCCTCGCCAGGGCCCTGGCCTGGTCCACACTCTCGACCTTGACGCCCTTGCCGGTGGGAATGTCGATGAGGACGTACTGGCTACCCATGGCGTACTTCTTTGACATTATGCTGGCCAGCATCAGGCCGGTCGGGTCGATGCTGAGGGCGCGCTCAGATTTGATGGTTATGTCGTCGGCCGGGGCGAGGTTAAGCGCTCCTCCCCAGACCATACAGGCCCCTATCTTCTCCACGATGCGCTTTATCTCATCGAGGGAGAAGCTGACGTCCGCAAAGACCTCCACGACGTCCGCCGTTCCGGCCGCGCTGGTTATTGCACGGGAACTGGTCTTGGGGATGGTGAGGCCGGCGGCGGCAACGATGGGCACGACGAGGATGTTTGTCTTGTTGCCGGGGACGCCTCCAATGCTGTGGACGTCCATTATCGGCTTTCTGTCTATGTCGAGCATGTCGCCCGTCTCGGCCATTGCTATCGTCAGGGCGGCTATCTCGTCCATATCGAGGCCGTTTATCTCAAGCGAGGTGACGAATGAGCTTATCTCAATGTCGCGGAGCTTCCTGTCAACGATGTCCTTGATTATCGTCTCTATCTCCACCTTCCGGAGCTTTCCTCCGTTCATCTTCTTCTTTATGTAGCGGACGCTCTCTGGTGTGCCGCTCGGGATGACAGTAACGGTCTCACCCTCGGAGAAGCTGTGGAGCTGAAGGATGTCCCTGCTTATTCCAATCTCTCCCTCCCTGACAAGACCGCTTATGACCACGCTGCCGTAAACCGTCTTCTTGCCCGCCTCAAGCTTTACAAGATCATCCGGGTGAAGCTTGGCCCTCATGGCCTCCTTCTCGTTTATGAAAACCGAGTACCTCCCGCTGTACACATCCAGTATCCTGACCTTAGCCTTCACTTCCGTTCCCTCCTGTGAGTTTAGTTCCCAGTATTGTGCAGAAGAATACTTAAACCTTTTCAACTGATGTGCGGGAAAAACGTTCTTAAAGGTGGGACTGGCCTTGCAGGATAAATGTAAAAATCATCTGCTGAGGCCGTGAAGCTGCCCTATAACCCCGTGGTACTCGCCCTTCATCTCGCCCGTTCTGAGAAGAACCGCAACTATGTCCCGCGCGATCTCCCTGACCGCTGGGGGCAGAAGTCCATCGCCCCTCAGGTAGTAGCTCACAACCTCGCTCAGGGGGGCGCTCACGAGTCTGCCCCTGAAGACCCGGACGGTCCTATCATCAACCTCGACTATCCTGTCTGGATAGCCGAGCCGGACCTTCATAAGAGCTCACCCCCATTTTAAAGTTAACAGAACAGACCTTTTAAAATTTAACGCCTCAAAAATGTTTAATAACAAAATGGTTAAAAAGCTCAGAGGTTCCTGACTTCCTCGTCTATGGACTCTTCGAGGGTCTTCTCCCACTCATCGACGTCAAAGTCAACGAGCTCGCTCTCGAGATCCTCCTTGAGGCTTGAGACGCGTCTCTTCAGGGCGCTCTTGGTTTCTTCGTCGTAGACGACGTAGTAAGGGTTGCTTTTGGCCGAGTAGTAGAGCATCAGCAGGATTATGTTGAGGATGATGAGGATGATCACGATTCCGTACACGAGTGCGTCGGCCATCACTTCTTCCCCCCGAAGAGTGCTTTGAAGACCCTCTTGATGGGGCTCTCAGGCTCCGGTGCCTGCCACTTGATTCCCGCGAGCTTGGCCGCGAGCTGCTTAATGGCTATTGCCGATGGGCTAGTCGGGTTCTTGATTACCAGGGGGACACCGTAGGCGCTTGCGCGCTTGACTTCGGGGTCCTCGGGTATCACTGCCAGGACAGGGACCTCGAGGATGGCCTCGATCTCCTCCTGGGTGAGCTCGGTCTTCTCGTTGGTGACCCTGTTGAGTATGGCTCCGAGGGGAAGCGTTCCGAGCTTCTCCGCTATGAGCTTGGTTTTGAGGGAGTCCGTGATGGCGGATATCTCGGGGTTGGTAACGATTATGAGCTCCTTACCAATGAGGAGTGCCGTAACGGATGTCATCTCGAGACCAGCGGGGGCATCGATGAGGACGAAATCCGCCATCTGGCCTATCTCCCTGATGAGCTGCCTGAGCTTTTCCGGCTTAGCCTTCTTTATCTTCTCCAGGCTCAGTCCTCCCGGTATGACCTTGACTCCCGCTGGACCCTCGTAGATGGCGTCCTTGAGGTCCGCCTCGCCCGCAAGAACGTCGTGGAGGGTTATTGGAATGTCCTCCATTCCAAGGACGAGGCTCAGGTTCGCCATCGTGATGTCCGCGTCCAGCAGAATGACCTCCTTTCCAAACTGAGCCAGAGCGACACCCAGGTTTGCAACCGTCGTTGTTTTACCAGTTCCACCTTTTCCAGATGCAAAAACAATTGAACGGCCTTCCAAAGTTAACACCTCCGGTGCTAAGCGGTAACCGCCCTTTTTCTGTAATAATCCCTGAGGCCTTCGATTTTATACGGAGTATCCAGTTTGCGTGTATGAACTATGCAGGCAATGCTTTTATTTTTTGCGGTTCATCTAGAAACGCGGGAAAAAGATAGAAGAAAAACTATTCGTATTTCACTCCTCCCCGGCCTTTGCCCTGGCCTCGGCCTCCAGCTTCTCCTGGACTTCCTTTTCAAGCTTTACCCTGGCCATCTCCGCGGTGTCCGCCAGGCTCCTGAAGAGCTTGAGCATCTCCATCGGGAGCGGCAGGATGATCACGTTGCTCTTGTCGCTGGCAACATCGCTTATGGTCTGGAGCGTCCTGAGCTGAAGGGCCATCGGGTGCTGGGACACTATCTCGGCGGCGTCGCGGAGCTTCTCGGCGGCCTGGCGCTCCGCCTCTGCCAGGGTTATCCTGGCCCTCCTCTCACGCTCTGCCTCGGCCTGCCTGGCCATGGCCCTCTGCATGCCGCTCGGCAGCTCAACGTCCTTGATCTCAACCGTGCTGACCTTTATTCCCCACGGGTCGGTGGCCTCGTCGATGATCTTCTGGAGCTGAAGGTTGAGCTTCTCCCTCTCGCTCAGCAGCTCGTCGAGGTGTGCCTGGCCGATGACGCTCCTCAGGGTCGTTTGGGCGATCTGGCTGGTGGCCATTATGTAGTTCGCCACCTGGGTAACCGCCTTGACGGGATCAACCACGCGGAAGTAAACGACCGCGTTGACCCTTACTGGAACGTTGTCCTTGGTTATGGTCTCCTGCACCGGCACGTCGAGGACGCGCGTACGGAGGTCCACTATGACTGCCTTCTCGAATATCGGGATGATGAAGAACAGTCCGGGACCCCTTGCTCCCACGACCCTACCGAGGCGGAATATAACCGCCCTCTCGTACTCCTTGACTATCTTTATCGCCGTCGCCAGTATAATCAAAACAAACAACAAAACAATCGAAATAACCACGGTACTTGCCGTTATGGCCATTCATTCTCCCTCCTTTACTCCCCCAACTTTTTCGACGATGAGGGTTAATCCCCTGACTTCAACAACTTTGGCCTTCTCCCCGACTGGAATCCTGCTTCCATCCCTGCTCTCCGCTTTCCAGAGCTCGCCGTGAAGCTTGATGACGCCCTCAGGATCGACGTCTTCCACGACCTTTCCGACTTCCCCGATGAGCTCCTCCTTTCCTGCCTCAGGTTTTTTCCTGTGGGCCCTGACCACGGTGGCCGCACCGAAGAGGAAGAACAGCCCGAGCAGTATTGCCATTACCAGTATCGCTATACGCAGTACTGAGTATGTCTCACTTGTCACCAAGTACTCACCTCCAGCTCCGGTTCCGCTGAAGAGCAGAACCCCCCCTATGACGAAGGTCACAACCCCCGCGACTGTGAACAGGCCGAAGGTCGGCGTCAGAGCCTCGGCTATGAAGAATATCATCGCCAGAACTATGAGTATCAGGCCTGCGCTGCGGTATCCGAAGTAGCCCAGTCCGATGAGGCCGAGCACCAGGAGTATTGCCCCTATGGTTTCCGGCACGTGCCAGCCGGGGGTTAAAAAGCCGAATATCAGCCCTATGAAGCCTATGTTCAGAAGGAGGTACGCCACGGTTGGGTCGGTTATGTACTTCACGACCGTGTCCCTGAAGGATGGCTCAAGGTAAACCACGTCTGCGTTTTTGATGTGCAGCACTACCTTCCCCCTGCCTTTGACAGGCATCTTTGTCTCCATACCGTCGGCTTTCTGGAGCAGGTCGTCAAGGTCGGTCGCTATAACCTCAATGACTCCGTACTTCATGGCCTCATCGGGGGTTACGCTCCTGTCCTCGGTTATAAACTCCGCCGCGAGCGTCTCGTTCCTGCCGCTCATCCGGGCCAGCTCGCGGAGGTAGGCCACGTAGAAGTTGGTTATCTTCGGCGGCGCCTCCACTATGCTCCCGTTCTGTCCGTAGCCTAGTATCGGTCGGCAGGCCCCTATCACGGTCCCCGGGGCCATTGCGATGAGGTGAGAACTCAGGGCGATGTACGTTCCCGCGGATGCTGCCATTCCGCCCGAGGGGTAGACGTAGATGATAACCGGAACCCTGGCGTTCTCGATCCGCGTTACTATCTCCTGCATGGCGTCGGCCCTGCCGCCGGGGGTGTTCAGCTCGATGATTATTGCGGAGGCATTCGCATCCTCTGCCCTGCTTATGTATCTGTCGAACTGGTCGACTGTATAGCCGGTTATCATTCCATCGACCTTTGCAACGTAAACCGTGTTCCTCTGTGCGTGCACTCCCGGCTGAAGAACGAGCACTACGAAGAGCACCAGCGCCGCCAGCGCAACCTTGGGTCGCATACCTACCCCCTGATATCAGTACTACTAAAGGGTTTAAATCTTTTGCCTGTCTTCCAAAAGTGATTTATATGTTGGGTGAGAATTCAGTAACATGGGGCTGAAAACTCTGGCCAAGCTCTACCGCGTTGCCAGAGGGGATGAAAAGGTCGCGAGGGCCTGGGAGCTCGTCCGTGCGGCCGCCAGGTACAGCCTGCACGAACCGTACTGGGACTTCCTGAGGGAGAACTTCGATGTCCGCGCGGAAGAGGTTAAAGAGGCCATGCGCTTCTTGGAGGAAAGGGGCGAGCTTCAAATCAAGCGTTCCGTTGACGGTAAGAGGCTCTACGTCTCGACCCTAAAGGATATAAGGGAGAACCCCGTTAGGCTCGACCGATGGCTGGGATTGACCTGAGAAAGACTGCCCATGAGATGATACGCAACGGCACTTGGAAGTTCGAAGACGGTGTTTTCTACCAGGCTTTTGAGAGCGGTATCGCCGGCTACGATGGAGAGGACTTCATTTTTCCCGAGTCGTGGGACAGAGGGGAAAGGAAGTCCGCGAAGGAAAAGCTGTCCTTTGTCCTCGGTCTCGACACGGATCTGGATTCCTTCTATGCCGGGATAAGCGATTCCCCCTTTGCATTCCTGATCGACGAGTTCTACGGCCTTACCGCCCCAAGGGCACCGAGCACGTACCAAGCACTGATTGAAGTCATCGCCCAGCAACAGGTCAGCTTCGAATTCGCCCAGAGAACTATTGCGAACCTCGTGAAGCTGGCCGGAAAGCCCTTTGGGGCCATCTACGCCTTTCCGCGTCCTGAGAGAATAGCCACATTGAGTGATGAGGAGCTCAAAAAAGCGAAGCTCGGCTATAGGGCCGGCTACATAAAGTCGCTGACGGAGCTTCATCTTGCCAAAAAGCTCGACCTCGAACTCTGGGACTGGGACGTTAAGGAGGCCATTAAGTACCTCACAAAGTTTCGGGGCATAGGAAAGTGGAGCGCCGAACTCTTCCTGGCCTACGGTCTGAGAAAGAACGTCTATCCCGCCGGAGACCTTGGGCTCAGGAGAGGAATAGGGAAGATTTTTGGGAAGCGGGTTAAGGACGTCAAAGAAAAGGACGTGAGGGAGATCATAGAACCCTACGGGAAGTGGAAGGGGCTTCTGGCGTTTTACATCACCTGCTATGACAGGAAGACCGAGATGGAGAGGAAGAGAAAATGAGCGAGATTAAGATTATTCTAGAAAAGGAGAAATTCAAGTCCCTAAAGGGGCGCGACATCAATGCCCTCCTTCGTGAGAATCTTCCCCGGATGGAGGATACTCTAAAGGCCGAGCGCGAGGAGATTCTCCTTGAAAAGGTCGCAAAACTTGAGGAAAAACTTCGGGAGATGGAAGGTGAGATAGAGGAGCTCAGAGAGTTCTACGAGAGGGCTTTGAGGGACAAGGAGTTCATGATGGCCGAACGGGAGAGGCTGAGGAAGGAAAACGAGGAGCTCAGAAAGAAGGTCTAAGAGAAAAGGAGAGAGCTTGAGAAAGTTCACGGATCGTGAACGAGTCGTTCATGGAGTGTGAACGGGATGAAACTCATCATCAGGCCGAACAAGGGCTTCGGAAAGATTGAGGTCGGGATAAACGAAGAGCTGTGGGGCGAGATAGAGCGTCTCGGCGAAAGGTACGGCGTTTCTCCCGAGAGGGTCATCGAGATAGCCCTAAAGGGGGAATTCAAGGAGCCCAAGGGCGACCTTGAGGAACTTGAGGAGAAGGCAAGAGTGCTTGAGGAAAGGACGTGGGATCTTGAGAAGGAGTACGCCCCGCTCCGCTTCAAGGCCTATGGTTTGAGTGAGGACAACAAAATACTCGCCATCGAGCTCTCGGGCCTGATAGCCGAGAACAGCCAACTTAAGAGGTTTCTTAGAATGAAGCCCGAGCGCAACGTCGAGCTGAGAAAGCTTATATCCTACTACCTCCAAGGTTGAACCGCGGATGATGACAGCGAATTGCGCGGATCGGTGAAGAGCAACGCTATCTGACGCCGCCCCGGGCGGGCAGTGACGATTCCAAGACGGGCTGAACCGCTCCGCGGTTGTGACGTGCCCTATGAGCGCCGAGCCCGCCCGGGGCGTTTTCTCCGGCGCTTCTTCTTAGGTATCAGTCTCACCTGGCTGCCGCAGTCGGGACAGATTCCCTCCGGCGGCATCTCTGAGAAACGCTTCCCGCAGCCTATACAGACGTAGTTCCAGCGGATGACTCGCTTTATCCCTCTCTTGAGGGTTCTGAATTCTATCCCGAGGGTTTTCGCTATGTTCTGGAGGTTGTAGTCGTCGGTGAAGAGGACTCCCCCAAGCTCGTACGCTAGGGCGAGAATCTCGACGTCTGCCTCGCTGAGCTCGTTTAACTCGCCCGTCTTTCTGGCCGCTTCCCTTACCGCTTCAAGGCTCTCCCGGGATGGGGACAGAACCCTAACCTTCCCGGCGCTTATCAGCCCCTCCAGAAAAAGCTTCGACTCTGGGTCTTTCACTTCATCGACGACCTTCGGCGTCGTAACCCCTTCCACATCGAACCCCTGAATGAAGACAGCCGCATCTATGACCTGAACCTTCATGGCCTAAACTCGGAGAAACCCTTTTTTAGATTTCCGTCGAAATGAAGCCGGTGGTGTGGATGAAGGTTGACCTGAACTCTGACCTCGGCGAGAGCTTTGGCCGCTACAAACTCGGCCTCGACGAGGAGGTTATGAACTACATCACGAGCGCCAACGTTGCAACAGGCTGGCACGCCGGTGACCCTATAGTCATGAGGAAAACGGTAAGACTCGCGAAGGAGAAGGGCGTTGCCGTTGGGGCGCACCCCGGCTACCCGGACCTGCTCGGCTTCGGGAGGAGGTACATGAAGCTCTCACCGGATGAAGCTCGCAACTACATCCTCTATCAGATCGGCGCCCTCTACGCCTTCACAAGGGCAGAGGGAATCGAGCTCCAGCACGTCAAGCCACATGGGGCGCTCTACAACGCCCTCGTTAAAGAGGAGGAGCTCGCGAGGGCCGTGATAGAGGGAATAGCGGACTTCGATAGAAACCCGATATTTGTGGCCCTCTCAGGCTCAAGGCCGGCGGAGATAGCCGAGGAGATGGGGGTTAAGGTAGCCCACGAGGTCTTCGCGGATCGCGCGTACAACCCTGACGGAACCCTCGTCCCCCGCTCGAAGCCCGGAGCGGTCATACACGAGGAGGAAGCGATAGCCGAGCGCGTCATCTCGATGGTCAAGGACGGCGGAGTCAGGGCGATAAACGGCGAGTGGGTCGAGCTTAGGGCAGATACAATCTGCGTCCACGGCGACAACCCAAAGGCGGTTCAAATCGCGGCGCGGATAAGGAGGGTCCTTGAGGAGGAAGGCGTTAGGGTAGTGCCGATGAGGGAGATCGTGCGGTGAGACCATGAAACCTACCATAAAACCCCTCGGCGATTCAGCGCTGCTCGTATCCTTCGGCGAGGTCATCGACGAAGAGGTAAACGCCAGAGTCCATGCCATTGCCGATGCTGTGGAGAGGGCTGACTTTGAATGGGTCGTTGAGGCCGTGCCGGCTTACTCGACGGTCTACGTCTTCTACGACCCCCTCAAGGCGAGCTTCAGCGAGGTGAAGGCGGCCATTGAGCCCCTCCTCCAAGTTCCGCCGGAATCCTTCAAGGGAAGACTCGTCGAGATTCCGGTCGTTTACGGCGGTCAGTACGGCCCGGATATCGGCTTTGTGGCGGAACACAACGGCCTGACCGTCGATGACGTGATCGAGATACATTCCAAGCCGACCTACCGCGTCTACTTCCTAGGATTCCTTCCGGGTTTCGCCTACCTCGGAGGCATGGACGAGCGTATAGCAACTCCAAGACTTGAAAAACCGCGCTTAAAAGTCCCAGCCGGCTCCGTGGGGATAGCCGGGAAGCAGACTGGTATCTATCCCCTCGAAAGCCCCGGCGGCTGGAGGCTAATTGGAAGGACTCCGCTCAGACTCTTCAACCCCGGGAGGGAACCCCCAACTCTCATAAGGCCCGGTGACCTGGTAAAGTTCGTCCCCATCGACGAGTCGGAGTTCAGAGAGCTCTACGAGGTCGAATGGGGGGAGGGAGATGATTGAGCTCCTCAACGTTCCTTCACTCCTCACCGTCCAGGACTCCGGAAGGCCCGGCTATAGAAAGCTCGGCGTCCCGGTTTCCGGCTTCATGGACGATTATTCTGCGAGGATAGCCAATTACCTCGTCGGGAACCCTGGTGATGGGCCTCTCCTTGAGTTCCTCCTGGCGGGGCCAACGGTGAGGTTCAACGCTTCAGCGGTCTTCGCCGTCGCTGGAGATGTTGACGTTAAGCTCAACGGCGTTCCCATTGAACCCTGGGCAAGCCACTGGGCGAGGAGAGGGGATATCCTCGAAGTGGGGACACTGAAGAGCGGCCTCTACGGCTACATCGCCTTCGCAGGCGGGGTAAAGTGTGAGCCGCTTCTCGGGAGTTGCTCGGCCTATCCAAAGGCAAACCTCGGAAGGCCGCTGAAGGCCGGCGACAGGTTAAGCCTGGGCTACGCCATCCTGACCGGCAGGGAAGGGCGCTATTTGCCCCCGGAGCTGAGGCCGGACTATTCAGCTAAAGAAAAGACCGTCCGCGTCGTCCTCGGGCCAAATTTAGAGCACTTCGCGGAGGGGGGCATTGAGACCTTCTTGGGTTCATCCTATGAGGTGACTCCCGAGAGCGACAGGATGGGCTACCGCCTGGACGGGCTGGTCATAGAACATTCCCCGAAGGGCGCCGACATCGTCACGGAGCCCCTGGTGCCTGGAACGGTTCAGGTTCCCGCGAACGGAAAGCCGATAGTGATGATGCGCGATGCCCAGACCACCGGCGGCTACGCGAAGATAGCCGTCGTTTCAACGGCAGATTTACCCATCGTTGCACAGAGCCGGCCGGGGGAGAGGCTGAGGTTTGAGGCGGTGAGCGTCGATGAAGCCCGGGAGCTTCTGATCAGGCGCGAGAAAACCTTAAGGGCAATCAAGGGCTTCCTTGACGGCAAAATGCGTGCCTATAGGATAAGAACGGGGGGAGAAGAGCTGATTGCGTTCACAAAAGTGGAAAAAGAATGAGGTCAGTCCTTCTTGCGCATGACCTTGACGTGCTTGTAGGTCTTGCCGTTGCACTCGACGTCGCCGAGGATTTCTATTATCTTTACGTGGTCGCCCTCGAAGAGGCCCTCGGGGCTGAAAAGCTCTGCCTTCTCTGGGTCGTTGCACTCCTCGAACTTGAGCTTTATTACCGAGCCCGCTATCGCCAGCCTGGGCTCTATCGCTACTTCGATGCTGGGCTCGACGACCTCGACGACGCGAACCTTGCCCTCGTGAAGCGGACAGGAGTGTGAGGGCATGCTCCTAACGCGGAGGATTTTGTATCTCCTGCCGGGTTCGAGGTTTCCGACGCAGACTCCTGCGAGCTTGCACGTCTTGCACGGTTCTGCCGGGCCGTAATATATGAATTCAACCCCGGGTCTTGCCAGCTTTTCCCCAACTAACGTGATTATTGCCATTCCAAACACCTCCGTTTTGTGAAGCGGTGATCTTCAGATGACTCCGGTGATTTTAGCGGCCTTCTCGGCTGCCTCTCGCGTGAGACCGTCCTTCCCGAGGATCGTATACCTCTCGGGCCTTATCGTGTGGGCAATCGTGAGGGCCTCGATTATGTACTCCGGGTCGATCCCAAGCTCGTATGCGTTAGTTGGCGCCCCGACCTTCTTTAAGGTTTCCCTAATCCTCTCCCACTTAAGCCCATGGAGGTAGGCCATTATTATCGTCCCAACGCCGACCTGCTCGCCGTGCAGGGCCGGTTTCGGCGCTATGGCATCGAGAGCGTGGCTGAAGAGGTGCTCCGCGCCGCTTGCAGGTCTCGAAGAGCCCGCTATGCTCATGGCCACACCGCACGAGATGAGACCCTTCACAACCTTCCTCACACTCTCCTCATTGCCGAGGCGTATTATGTCCGCGTTTTTTATCACCATCTTGGCGCTCATCAGGCTCAGCGAGGCCGCGTACTCGCTGTAGTACTCGCCCTTTATCCTGTGGGCTAGCTGCCAGTCCTTCACAGCGGTCAGATTGCTTATCATGTCCCCCACTCCAGCGGCTAGGTAGCGGTAGGGGGCGGTTTTTATGACCTCGACGTCCGCCACGACGGCTATGGGGGGCACCGCTTTAACCGAAGTCTTTGCTCCGATGTCCTTTATCGAAGCGTTGGCGCTCGCTATGCCGTCGTGCGAGGCGGTGGTTGGAAAGCTGATGAAGGGAACTCCCGCTTTGAAAGAGGCGAGCTTGGCGACGTCGATTATACTCCCGCCGCCGACGGCTATGAGCCAGTCAAATCCGCCGTCCCGGATTTCATCGAGGGTCCGGTTTACCTCCTCCATCGTCGCGCCTTTAACGGTGAGGCCATCCACCTCGTACTCCCCCGAGAGGTTCTCCTCGACCTCTCTGCCCGCTATCTTTTTTGTGTGTTTCCCGTAGAGCACGAGCGCTTTTCTTCCCAGACCGAGCCTCTCCGCGACGTTCACAACTTCTCCCTTGAGATCCTCGCCGAGCAAAACCTCCCGCGGGAGCTGCATCAGGTGCACTTTTCTCACCACCCCTAATCATAAGGTGGGAAAAGCTTTAAGGCTATCGGAACAACCCTCTACGGTGGTCAAATGGGGCTCTACGAGTTCTTTTACGAGTACTTCATCAGGCCCATACAGGAGAACCAGGGTTACAACCCCGTGAATACGGTTGTCTACGCCATAATCCTGGGCATAGCGGTCCTGCTGCTGTACAGGATGCTCAAGCGAATGGAAATCCGGGTTGATGGCCGCTTCTTCAAGGCGCTCATTCCGTATATAATTCTTGGACCGCTGATGAGGAGCATGACGGACGTTGGAGTCCTCCCCAGAACGTACCTTACCGTGAGCCCCGGCGGCTACTTTGTCATAGCGGCCTTTGCGATAGCCTCCCTGTACATTGTCTGGAGGCACGTCGGGCCGGGCGAGAGGCTCTACCCGCTCTACCGTGACTTCGGCTGGGTGCTGGTGGGGGGACTGCTCTTCCTGCTCGCCATAAACCTCGACAAGGTCAGCTTCAACTGGGAGGTTTTCAAGTACTTCATCCCCGCCCTGGTTATAGCGGAGGGGGCGGTATGGCTGCTCGCGAAGAAGGTCAAGGTTATCGACGACAACAGCGCCCTCTTCTACACCCATTTCTACGACGCGACCACCACGTTCGTTGGAATTCAGTTCCTTGGCTACTGGGAGCAGCACGTTCTCGCGAGGTGGCTCATAGATGCCTTCGGAACGGCGGCGGTCATGTACCTTGAAAAGTTCCTCATTCTCCTTCCGGTGGTCTGGATACTCGACAGGTGGATGGCGGACGAGGACCCGGATCTGATAAACTTCGTGAAGCTGACGGTGTTCATCCTCGGCTTCGGGCCGGGAACGAGAAACCTGCTGATAATGCTGATGGGTGGTTGAGATGGAGATAGCGTGGAACGAAGTGGCCCTTGAGATGGCTCGAGAGGTTGAGAAGGTTGTGATGCCCCTCTTCGGAACCCCCGAGGCAGGGAAGACCGTGGGGACGAACGTGAGCGGGGACGTGACGAAATACGTTGACAAGGTCGCGGAGGACGTGGTCATCGGCCGTCTCGAGCCTCTGGGCGTCAACCTGGTGAGCGAGGAGATAGGCTTCATAGACAACGGGAGCGACTATACCGTTGTGGTTGATCCCATAGACGGTTCCTACAACTTCGCCGCGGGAATACCGATATTCGCCTTCAGCTTTGCGGTTTTCAAGGGGAAAAAGCCAGTTTACGGGGCCATCTACGAATTCGTGCCGAAGCACTTCTACGAAGCTGTGCCGGGAAAGGGTGCGTTCATGAACGGCAGGCGGATAACGGTCAGGAAGCCAGAGCGCGGGAAAGAGGCCCTGAGCTTCTACACGCGCGGAAGGTGTACCGGACTGATAAAGAGGGTCAAACGCGTTCGCGTCCTCGGGGCGATAGCCGTTGAGCTTACCTACCTGGCAAAGGGGGCCCTCGATGGCGTTCTGGATATCCGGAACTACGTCCGCCCGACGGATATAGCCGCCGGTGCGCTGATAGCGAAGGAGGCGGGGGCCATCGTGACCGACGAGACCGGTAGGGAGCTGGAGATACACCTGAGCGCGACCGAACAGACGAACATAATAGCCGTGAACGACCGCTACCTGCTCGACATGATAATGGAGGAGCTGGAAAATGGGCGTTGAGAGATATTTCTACCGCTACGGAAAGGCGACGTTCACGCTGTTCCTGATAAACGTGGCTGTTTATGTGATCGAGGTAATCCTCAGCGGAAACCCGCTCAGCATAGGCATCGAGGTCTTGGCAAGGCTCGGCCAGTGGAACTACGCGGTTCTTTACCTCAACTACTGGTGGCAGCTCCTCAGCGCGATGTTCGTGCACGTCGGCATACTCCACATAGGCTTCAACATGTACTTCCTCCTGATGATGGGCAGGCAGCTCGAGGGCATACTCGGGCCGAAGAGGCTCGTCATGGTTTACCTCGTCTCGGGCCTTGCCGGGAACCTTCTGACGCTTCTCCTGTTGCCCCTTAACTCGGTCAGCGCCGGCGCGAGTGGGGCGCTCTTCGGCATAGTCGGGGCGCTGATACTCATAACCGGAGTCGTCGGTGGCAACATGCAGGGGGCGTTAATAAACGCCTTCGTGCTCTTCCTGATAAACAGCCTCCTGCCGAGCGTTAACATCTACGCCCACCTCGGCGGGCTCGTCGTCGGAATGGCCATTGGCTACTACTACGGCAAACGGATTAAGAGACACCTGATGGCGAGGATGTATGGGTACGGGTGGTGACGTCCCGTTTTTTCAATTTTATGAATGTCCGAGGGTCATAACTCCCCAGTGACCAGTTTAATCCCTAGATAGTAAAACGCTGTGGACGGTAGTTGGGGAGTAAATTCGGGAATATTTTTAGAATCGCACGTGATCTTCTGTCAACGCTGAAGCTTTTGGAAAATCTTCACCAAAGAAACTTTGCGCAGGCAAAGTTTCATCAAAGTTTGTGATTCTTCCTTAAAGTGCAGTTGGGGGGAGTTTGCACTACCAAACTATCATTTTCAAGCAGGAATTCACTCTCAGAGCTCCTGAAACGTGGGTTTAAACTCCTAAAGCGCTCCAACGGAGCGCGGGGAAAGTAAACCCACTCAAACAAAGCAACTTGAACAAGGAATTCCTCAATAAAAACCACACTCAAAGAGGCAAACCCTCCCAGAGAAGCACCTTAGAAGAGAATCACGAACCTTGATCAAACTTCGCGAAGGCGAAGTTTGAATGGTGCCGGGGCGGGGCTTTGAACCCCGGACCTCTCGGTTTCTCAGGCTCCCCCGAAGGGGAGCGGCCCTATGAGCCGAGCGCTCTGACCAGGCTAAGCTACCCCGGCACTGCCCGAGCGCTCGGGTTATACCTTTCGGGGGGCCTTTTTAAATCTTTCGCCATTTTCCCAGAACCTCTTGAGGTAGAGTCTCATCCTCCCCAGATCAACGGGTCTCACCGTTTCCACCATCCAGTCCGGCAGGTCTTTCTTTATCCCTCTCCAGAGCAGGCGGTAGTCGAGGACCACTATTGAACCCTTCTCCTCCGCCGAACGGTGCACCCTTCCCGCCGCCTGGACGAGCTTTCTGTGAGCCGGCAGGTAGTAGCCGTAGTACCTGCCCTTCTCCGGGAACTTGCGTTCGAAGTACCTTATCCTGGCCTGAACCCTCGGCGTTGGCCTCGCGTAGGGGATTCCGACGAGCACCACGCCGTTCATTTCATCCCCGCTGTAGTCCTGTCCCTCGCTGTTCCTGCCGCCCATCACGCCGAGCAGGACCGCCCCGTTGCCCCTCGCGTGGGCCTTGAACTGGGCGACCATGAGGTCGTTCTCGGCCGAAGAGACACCCTGCTTCTCGATGAAGACCGCTTTTCCCGTCTCCTCCAGCCTAACCTGGAGGTTCGCCGATAGAAGGCCCTGGAGAACCTCGTAGGATGCCGCGAAAACCCCGACGTTCTTCGGGATTATCCTCGCCGCTTCCACTATGTAGTCCACCATCTTCCTGTAAACCTGGAGCGAGCGCTCATCGCCCCTAGTCGAGACGTCTTTGGCCACCAGAACCTGGGCGTTCTCGCGCTTTACCATCCTCGGGAACTTCTTCAGGCGGGCGTTCTCCACGCCCATGACATCGCGGAAGGCCTCAAGCGGGGTGAGAGTTCCGGACATGAATATCGCGCTCTGGACGTCCTTTATGAAGCTCAGGGCCTTGGATGGGTCGAGGGCAACGAGCTCGAGGCTCAGGCCCCTGTCCCTGCTCATGAGGAACAGGTAGTCCTCCCTTCCGATGAGGGAGAGCCACAGGAGAAGGAACTCGCCGACGCGGCCGATGTAGGAGCGGGGCGGCTTGCCCTTCTCTATTCTGTCCTCCCTTATCGAATCCCCGACCGCCACCATGTCGTTGAGTGTCTTGACGAGCCACCTCGTGTCCAATCCAAGAACCTCGACAACGTGAGAGAACACCAGCTCCGGCTGGATCGGGGTCTCCTGGATGTCCTTGCTCCCAAGCTTCTCCTGGAACAGTATCTCCAGTCCCCGGCCCAGGATGCTCAGGAAGTTTGCTATCTCGTGCTCGTTGTATTCGTCGGCCTCTTTTATTGCCCTGTTAATTGTGTTTATGCTTATTTTATCGCTGAGTGCCGAAATCGCCTGATCCGGAAGGTTGTGGGCCTCGTCAAAGACGACTATCATGTCGGAGTAATCGAGGTCCAGGGAGCTTATGAAGTTCTCACGTATGGTGGGGCTGAGGAGATAGAGGTAGCTGGCGACTATCACGTCGGCCTTCTCCGCTATCCTCTTGGTTAAATCGTAGGGGCACAGCTCCAGGGTCTGGGAGTAGTCGAGTATCTCCGCGGGGTGACTCGGCTCCCCGAGGAAGAAGCGCACCAGCTCGTCGAACTCCGCCTTTTTCTTCTTTTCGTTCTCGTAGAACTCGCACTTGCCCATCTTCTTGAGGTTCTTGCAGACGACCATTGCGGTGTATGCGTCGCTCGTGAACTGGGTGAGGTACGTGTGCAGGCAGAGGTCCTTCCTGCTCCTGAGCTCAACGCCGGAAACGGGGCTCTTCCTGCTTATTGCCTTCAGCTCCTCTATGACCCTGTCCATCTGCCTGTGTGTTCTGGCCAGGTAGAGCACCTTGTAGCCCATTTCCTTGGCGTGGGGGAGTACTCCCGCCAGGACGCTCACGGTCTTTCCGAATCCTGTGGGTGCCTCGATGATGACGTTCTCTCCGTTTTCAACTGCCTTTGAGACCAGTTCTATGAAATCGCGCTGGTTCGGTCGCAGGTTTTTGTATGGAAAGTAGTCGGTCATGGGAAAGAGTTTTAACGGCTCGCTTTTAACTTTTCCCCAGGTGACAGTAATGGACGAGAAGACGGGCAGGTTCATCGAATACGCGGTTGAGGCCCTCGTGGTGACGTGGCTGGGATACCTGTTCCTCTATCAGAACTACCTGCTCTATCGGTGGCACCGTGGTCTCCCGCTGCCTTCCAGATTCCCGTTCATCATCATCGGGGTAATTCTTGGGATTCTGTTCTTCTGGTACGAGTGGAACCGGTTCGAGAAAGAGCTCGCCAAGAGGGAGGAAGCCGCCAGTGAGTCTGCGATCCCCGTGGTCTCCCGAAGCTCGAATTCCCCCGAGGAGCCCTCCGAAGGGGCATCGGAGACGGGAGAAAGCGAAGGGACTACTCCCTGATCCTGATGACGTACTCTCCCCTCGCATCTATCCCCTCAAAATCCTCCGCCCCCACGTTTAGAATCCCCTTCTCCACCTCGATGATTGAACTCCCTGAATCAGACCCGTACTCGACCCTTCTCACGATGTCGTTCTCCACCGTGACCGTGAACCACTCCCCTCCGTTCTCGCCCCTGAGGGTGAACGAGGGGCTTCCGATATTGAACCGGACGTACCTTATCGTGTGTGCCATTAGGAAAGGCTCAAAGTTTCTTATTATGAAGTTCCGGGGGGAGCCGAAGGCCCTGGCCGCTATCGTGTGGTGACTCTCCGCCATTCTGACCAGGGCGGTGCCGGAGCCCTTCGCCAGAAACTCAAGCTTCCTTCCCATCATCCTCTCACCGGGGATGTCGGCCGAGGCCCTCGCCACGAGCTTTTCCCCGAGGGCGGCGAAGGAGAGTATCAGAAGCCCCTTATCCCCCTTGATGACGTAGGTGACGTGGGGTTTGTTGAACGTGAACTCCAGAACTCCCTCAAACTCGAACCTGAGCAGAAACTTCCTGATGGCAAACCTGGCGAAAACCTTCTCACCCCTCTGGGTTACCCCGGCCTCATACTGAAACGTCGAGAAAACCCTCTCCGGCCTTGAAGCTACCCCCACAAGCGCTTCCCACCCTGCCGAGAAGGGCACCTCTGCCGTCCTTGACTCCATGGGGCGCACCCTTGTGCATTCGTCCCCAGAATGTACTCGAACGGGTTTTTAAATTTGGCGATGAAAACGAGGAAAAATAGGGGGAAGGTTCAGAGCTTGAGCTCCGGAATCTCCTCAAGAACCTTGACGGTCAGCTTAACCGCCGCATCGACGTCGCGCTCGTCAACGACCTCCGTGTTGGAGTGAATGTAGCGCGCTGGAATGCTTATTCCGCCGCTCGGAACGCCGGCCTTGTTGAGGTGTATCGCTCCCGCGTCGGTTCCGCCGCCGGTGAGGATGTCCCACTGGTAGGGAATCTCGTGCTTCTTGGCGAGCTCCTCCATCCAGCGGACGATGGTCGGGTGGCAGATGACGGAGCGGTCCATTATCTTAATCGCGACGCCCTTTCCGAGCTGGGTTATCTGCTTGTGCTCCGGCGTTCCCGGAACGTCGGCCGCTATGGTGACGTCAAGGGCAAAGCCGTAGTCGGGGTCTATGCCGAAGGACGAGACCTTCGCACCGCGGAGGCCGACCTCCTCCTGAACGGTCGCGACGAAGTAGACATCTGCGTCAGTCTCGGCCAGCTGCCTCGCGGCCTCGACGAGGATGTAAACCGCTATCCTGTCGTCGTGGGCTATGCTGACGAGGCGGTGCTTTCCGAGCCTCTCGAGCCTTCCGTCCCAGGTGATGACGGTGCCTATCCTAACGCCCATCTCCTCGGCCTCTTCCTTGCTCTCGGCGCCTATGTCTATGAAGACCTGGTCCCAGGTCGGGGCCTTGCTCCTCTGCTCCGGCTTCTGGATGTGCGGCGGAACGCTTCCACCGACGCCGTAGACGAACTCGTTCGGGCCGATCCAGACCTTGAAGCGCTGGGCGATGAGCGTCCTCGGGTCAACACCGCCAACCGGTGCAACGCGGAGGAATCCGTTCTTCTCGATGTGGGTCACCATGAGGCCAATCTGGTCCATATGTCCAGCGAGCATGACCTTCGGGCCCTTGCCCTTCTTGTGGGCGATAACGTTGCCGAGCTTGTCGACGGTTATCTCGTCGACGTAGGGCTTAAAGGCCTCGATAACAACGTCCCTGACGCCGAGGAACTCGTAGCCGGAAACGCCCGGCGCCTCTATAATCCTTTTGAGAAGCTCGTAGTCAACCATCACAACACCCCCTTCGTTTAGATTTCCATCTAAATGCTCATGGCTGGGATATTTAAGGTTTTAGGTGGGGTTCACACCCAGTTGACTCATGGGTAAATCTTAACCCCCATTTTATCCTCGCCGTTGTCGTATATCTCACGGATCTTGAAGAGATACGCCGGCGTTCTGCTCCAGTCCCGTGGCTTTTTTGGCCTGTGGAAGATGTCGTGGAGGGCGTTGGTGTACTCCCACACGGGGCCATCCTCATGTATCTCCACGTCGCATCTGACCTCGTAGGAGGTGCTGGGCGGGGTGAAGAAGAGCACCGTTGCCTCCTTCCTTCCCTCGGTTAGGTTTTTCCAGGTGTGCTTTCTGGCGAGCTCGAGGGACACCAGTTTCGTGAAGTCTATCCTTTCCCTCACGTAGATTTCCTCCAGGAGAAACCTGCCCGCGTTTAGTGGGTTGTAGGGCCTCCTGAGTTCCTCCCTCATCTTTTCGATGGTCTCGGCGAGAAGTTCCTCCCTGTGTATGAAGCCCACGCCTTTAATAGAACCGTTCACGCCGGCGGGCCCGCAGGTGATTATCGCCGCGTTGTGCCGTGTGAAGCTTATCAGAACCTCCGGGCCAAACTTTCCGTTCAGGAGGTGCTTTATTCCCTCGACCCTTTCCTCGAACGCGTATCTGATGAACTCCTCGGGGAGCATGTTCCCACCGTGTCCGATACGGCGCTATCGTTAAAAGCCCTCCCCCGGAGGAGGTTCGGGATTGAAAATGACGACCCTGCTGAAGCTCAGTGTGGTCCCCTGCATCTTCCGCAAAAGGCTCAACCGCTTCGTGGCGCTGGTCGAGGTTGATGGTGAGGAGAGGAGAGCCCTGGTGACCAACACCGGCCGATTGGAGGAGTTCATGGTTCCGGGCAGGAAGGCCTTCTGCACGCCCAAGACCGGCGGAAAGACGGACTTCGTTCTGGTTGCCTTCGATGACCATGGAGGAAAAGGAGCGGTGATAGACACCAGAACCCAGGCCAAAGCCTTCGAGCAGGCGGTGGAGCTTGGTTTGGTACCCTGGCTGAGCGGCTGCCGGATAAAGCGGAAGGAAATCGCGGTCGGCAAATCGCGCCTCGATTACCTCTTTGAATGCCCCGAGGGCGAGGTCTACGCCGAGATGAAGAGCGCCGTCCTGCGAGGGGGTGAAAGAGGGGAGTACGCGATGTATCCGGACTGTCCGAGCGTCAGGGGGCGGAAGCACATCAGGGAGCTTATAGAGCTCTCGAAAGCTGGGAAGAAAGCCATGATCTTCTTCATCGGCGCGATGCCGGGCGTTGAAAAGTTCAGGCCCTACGGGAGGGGCGACTCGGAGATAGCGAGGCTCCTTAGAGAGGCGGACAAGGTAGGCGTTGAAATCCACGCGCTGGGCATATCCCTTCTGCCAGATGGGAGGGTCGTTCTTGAGAGGCCGAGTCTTGAAATCGAGCTCTAAACCGCCGTCCGCGGGGTCTTGTACCACACCTTCTTGGCCTTTCCAGCCTCCCACAGGCCGGCCAGTGAGATGAATATCCATATCTGGGAGTAGGTGTAGTACATGAGCAGCGCAAGGAGCCAGCAGCCAACGCTCCTTATCTTCCCGTCGTAGAGGCCGGCGAATATCTCCAGCAGGAATGATAGATAGACGAAGCTCAGGATGGCCCCTGTGAACCACGTGATGTTTCCGAAGGTTACCAGGAGCGCTATGAAGGCCACGTCCGCCACTATGACGGCTATCGCCAGGAGGTAGTACACCATCAGCGTGAGGAGCAGGTCAAAGCGCAGGCCCCATCCGGGAATCTCGCGGAACCTCTTTATGTGCTCCCTCACGGTGTAGACGTTTCCGGCCGCCCAGCGCGTCCTCTGCCTGAACCACACGCGCCAGCTCTCGGGCTCCTGCTCCCAGGTGATGGCGAGTGGATTGTAGGCTATTCTCTTACCCATGGCCATTATCCTGAATGACAGCTCCAGATCCTCAGCTAGGGCTTCTTCGTCCCAGCCGCCGAGCTCTTCGAGCAGGTCTCTCCTGATTACGAAGTTCGTTCCCGGGAGCACAGCGGTTTTGTAGAGTTTGCTCTTTCCGCTCTGGCCGGCCAGCTGGAAGTAGAGGTACTCCATGCATATGAACCTTGTGAGGATGTTCCTGTTCCAGTTTATGGTTCTCACCTTGCCTGTGACTGCCGGCGTCTCATCGTCCAGCATCGAGACGAGCATCTTAAGAGCGCCCGGCTCCGGCCGGTTGTCCGCGTCGTAGACGGCTATAACTTCACCCCTTGCCAGTTTGAGGCCGTAGTTCAGGACGTAGCTCTTCCCCCTGCCGCCGCCCTCAACGCGGACTACCCTGATGAACGGGTACTCCCTAGCGACTTCCTCGGCTATCCTCACCGTGTCGTCCGTGGAGCCGTCGTCCAGGAGGAGAACCTCCAGTTTATCTTTGGGATATTCGAGGTTTGCCATCGCCCGGAGCGTGTCCTTTATCACCACGGCCTCGTTCCGGGCGGGGATGAGGATGGTGACGGAGGGCAGGGCATCGTCCGGCGGTATCGGGGACTGCTTGAAGCGGGAGTTGTACCTCAACCCGGCCATCGTGAGAATCACGTAGTACAGGAAAATGGGGTATATGACTATCCCCGCGAACAGCCAGATTAGGTACAGAATGGATATAACGAGCCCAGCGGCGGTGCCGAGGTCGACCATGCCGTCCCCCTATCATGTTACGGCCCTTCCGCTTATAAGGGTGACCTTTCGGGCTCGTCACGGAGCACGGAAGCGTTTTAAACCCGTAGGGGGAGAGAAAGTCAGGTGATGCGTATGGCCATAGTCGATGTTAGAATCCTCGTGGAAGGTGCGAGCGACGTTGAGGTTGTAAGTAAGGCCCTTCAGGGCTTGGCTTTGGGAAGCGAGTACAACATCACGATTTCCGCGATAATCCCGACGACCAACGTAGAGATAGCGAAGAGCGCCGCCGCGGGCGCTGACCTCCTCATCATAGCGACCGACGCCGACAGGGTCGGAAGGGACCTGGCCGAGAGGCTCTTCAGCGAGCTGGGGGAGATGGTCGGGCACGTTGAAAGGATGAAGCTCCCCCTCGGCCACGATCTCGAGCACGTTGACGTTGAGCTCGTCAGGAAGGAGCTCAAGAACACCCTCGTCCGCGCCGGTCTCAAGAGCCTCCAGATACTCCCGGAGTACATGGCGCTCAGGAACCAGCTCCTCGACCTCAAGGGCCGCTACGATGGTCTCACGGATGAATACAAGCGCCTTCACGGCGAGTACGAGGCTCTGAGAAAGGCCTACGACGAGTTGAAGGCAGAGAGTGAAAAGCTCGCCGAGGAGAACTCGGGTCTTAAAGCCCTTCTTGAGAACAGTAAGAACGTTTATCGCGTTGAGGAGGCCTGGAAGTCCCTCTTCCCTGCCGAGCCGGTTCCGGACGAGGCGTACATTGGAACGGCCGTTGAGAAGCTCGGACTTACCGGCAGGGTCATAGTGGGTCAGGGATACATCTTCGCCGAGGACAGGTCTCTTGTGGACGAACTCCTCAGAACCGTCTACCTCAGCATAGCCATCCGGGAGGAGCCGGAGCCAAAGCCGCCCCGGCCGGAGCCTCCAAAGGAAGAGCCCCCCGCACGGGCCGAGCCAGCCGGGGAGGAAGAGGTTGCCGAGAGTGCGGAAGTGAAGCCTGAGGAGCTTGAAAACCTCCTGAAGGGCCTGTGATATGGAAGTCCCCGAGCTGATAGAGGAGTACGAGACCTACCTCGACCTCGAGGGGAAGAGCCCTAACACGATTAGGATGTACTCCTACTACGTGCGCCGGTATCTGGAGTGGGGCGGCTCCCCAAACGCCCGCTCCGCCCTCCGTTTTCTCGCCAGGCTTAGGAAGGAAGGTTACTCCAACAGGAGCCTCAACCTCGTGGTTCAGGCCCTGCGCTCCTACTTCCGCTTCGAGGGCTACGATGAAGAGGCCGAGAAGCTCAAGCCCCCGAAGGTCCCCAGGAGTCTCCCGAAGGCTCTGACGCGCGAGGAGGTTAAGAGGCTTCTCTCGGTTATTCCGCCGACAAAAAAGCGCGATAGGCTTATAGTTCTCCTCCTCTACGGCGCAGGTCTGCGCGTCAGCGAGCTGTGCAACCTCAAGAGGCGCGACGTTGACCTGGAGCGCTCCACCATCGTGGTTCGGGGAGGCAAGGGTGCCAAGGACCGCGTCATACCCATTCCGGAGTTCCTTGCAAAGGAGATACGGGCATACCTCGAAACGCGCTCCGACGACAGCGAGTACCTCCTCGTCGAGGAGAGAAGGAGAGAAAAGGACAGGCTCTCCACCAAAACCGTGTGGTACCTCCTGAAGCGCTACGGTGTCAGGGCCGGCGTTGAGGTCACGCCCCACAAGCTCCGCCACAGCTTCGCGACCCACATGCTCGAAAACGGCGTCGATATAAGGGCCATCCAGGAGCTCCTCGGCCACTCGAACCTCTCAACGACGCAGATTTACACCAAGGTTACCGTCGAGCACCTCAGAAAGGCGCAGGAGAAGGCGAGGCTGATAGAGGGGCTGATGGAGTGAGCCCGAGCAGGAACTTCCAGAGCGGGACAACGTTTATTCTGCGGCCATCCATTTCAATGGTTTCCTCCTCCTCGAGTGTCACAACCGTGAGATTCTCGCAGCCGAGATTTTTGCCGGCTCTAACGATGGCAGATAGCTCCCGCTCCCGTGCATCCTTGAGGCTTAAGGTCACCTGAATCAGTTCCACAGTCTTTCCCGACTCCGAGACGACGAAATCAACCTCCTTCTCGCCGGAACCACCGTAGTAGTAAATGTTGAGAAGCGGGTTCAGATAGTGCTTCCTTCTGAGAAGCTCAAGGAACACGGCGTTTTCAATATCCCTTGCGGGGTCCTTTTTTGAAAAAAGGGCCAGGCCGGTATCGATGAGGTAAACCTTCTTGGGGGCTCTGAGGGACTCTTTTTCGGAGCGGGCAAACTTCGGAAGGAAGAAGACGAAGAATGAGTCTTCAAGTGCTCTGAGGTATTCGAGGACCGTCGTTTTTGATGTTCCAAACTCGGACTTGAGGAAGCGGTGGATTGAGCTGTACGAGGTGTACTTCGCGTAGTTCGAAAGCAGAAGCTTGACAAGGGCCTCAATCAGGGCCACGTTCCTTATCCCGTGCCTCTCTACGACGTCCTTCGTTATCATCACCGAAAGGTACTCTTCAAGTATTCTAACCTTATCGCCGAGCAGGGCCACCTCAGGGAAGGCGCCGTATCTTAAGTATTCATCCAGAAGATTTTTTATCACATGTACCTTTCTGCCGTAGAGGTCGCGCTTTTTAAAGTCCACCCCCCTAAATCGGAGGAACTCCCGAAACGAGAGGGGGAGGAGTGTGTATGAAATTCCGCGTCCTCTCAGCTGGGTCGCAACCTCCCTTGAAAGCAGCCGTGAGGACGAACCCGTAACCGCAACCATGAAATCCTCGTCAAGGAGATACCTTACGCCGATTTCCCAGTTGGGGACGTTCTGAATCTCGTCGAGAAGGAAGAAGACCTCGCCCCCAACGTTCTCAGGATAGAGGTCAAAGTACGCATCAACAACTCCAGGAAAGTCCCGTCCAGTTATCCCGAACAGGAGGGGGTTCTCAAAGTTCAGGTAAACGTAGCGTTCCCTTTCATCTCCAACTATGGAATAAAGGAGATACGTCTTCCCGGAGCGTCTTGGACCAATTATCACCGTTGCCTTCCCCTTGTTCAGAGAGGGCTCTAGCTCCCTTTTCACAACCTGTGGTAAATCCCTCTCATGGAAAAGGCGGATATAGCGTTTGATGTCCTCAGACTTCATGGTACGATATACTGTACCAATCTTTAAAAGCATTTGGTACGCTGTACCGTACCAAAAATATTGAACGTTCAAAGCGCCCCCTTCTTCCTCAGCATCGCGAGGTAGCTCGTGAAGGCCCCGGCGGAGATTGTGTCGCCCAGGCCCACCGTTGAGACCGGGTTCCTGACGAGCCTCGTCGGGATTATGACGACCTTGTACTCCCTGGTTCTCAGGCGCCTCTTCGCCTCCTCGAAGCGCAGTTTGACGTACTCCCCGCGCTCGTTGTACGGTACGCTGGTGCCCACTTTGAAGTCCTCCGGCGAGCGGATTTCCCCGAGGGACGCGCGGGCAGCGGCCAGGGTTGTTGCGAGCTCAAGACTGCTCCTCAGCTCGTCCTCGCTCAGCGGGTTGTCGGAGTGGGTGATGTACATGATGTAGTAAATCGTGTGTATCTGGAGCACCTCGAGGTTCATCTCGTCTATGAGGATTTTTCCGCCGAGAACCGTGTCCTCGATGCGGTTGTATGTGAAAATCCTGTCCGAGAGCTTGGAGTAGCCGAGGGCGTTGAGGACGTGGGCTATCTCCGCCTCGTCCATGCCAACGCTGTCAACGAGCGGGAAGAGATTGTAGATGACCTTCTTCCTGAGCTCGCGGTTCTGTATCGAGGCGAACTCCAGGTGAACCTTAACGTCCTTCTCGCGCTTGAGCAGGAGTATGTCCTTTTTGGCCTCCCTGAGGTAGTGGTTCGCGTCCTTCCCGTCTGAATAGCGGAGCTTTATCCCCTGGTAGCCAGACAGAATGGCTCCATCAACCTGGAGGCCTATCTCCGGCAGAAACGGCTTCAGCTCGGGGTCGGTGTAAATCCTTATGCTCTCGAAGCGGGCCGAGACGATGAACCTGCCCGAGAATGGAACCTGTATCGTCTCGTTTCCGAGCCTGAAGGTCGTTCCCGCGCGGAACTCGAAGATGCGGTTGACCTTTATCGGGTCGCCCTCCCTGTAGGCCTCGCGTGGGTGTTTGAAGGCCAACCTGCCGTCCTCGACGACTGGGTATGCAAGGTTGGGCCTGTCCATGAACATCTTGGCCTGCTTCCTCGCGAGGTGGGGGGTGTAAACCAGCACCCGCTTGAAGTCCAGATTCGCCAGGAGATTGGCTATGATTCCGGCCTGACCGCCCATCCTCTCAACGTCGTATTTGAAGTGGGAGTCAAACCACGCGTGGAGCTCCTCGTTGACGAGGGGCACCGCCATCGGCTTGCCTGTCTTGAGAGCGTGTACCAGCCTGGCAACGAAGTCCAAGGGCTCGTTTATCTCTCTGGGATAGTCATCCATTCGCTTCCTGACCGCTTCGGCCCCAAACTCGTCTATGAGCCTCTGCACTATATCCCCTTTCAGAAAGGTTATCGCATCGACGTTCGTGTTGTAGGCCGTGTACACCGAAAGCTTCCTTGCCTCGTCCAGGAGCCCCATATGTATCACCCTCAGTGACTAACACCTAAGAAATGTGGGGGAGTTCTTAAAAGGATTTCGGAATGAAGGGGCGGAAGGAAGGGAGTCAGAAATCGATGAATAACCTCCCCAACCCGGGGATCCGCTCCATAACATCCATCTGGCGGAGGGCCAGCCAAAGCGATGCCTGGTTGCTCGTAACGACCGGGACGCCGAGGTCCTCCTCGAGAACTTCGATTATCTCGAAGGTTCTGAGGTTGGTGCAGCTGATGAAAATCGCATCGGCCTCGTCCATGAAGCTCGCCTTGGCGAGGCGGTAGGCCTCGTGGGGTTCGAGCTTTCCAATCTGGGTGTTGTCCTCTATCCCCAGTCCCCGGATGTCAAGAATCTCGAAGTCGTTGGCCTCGAGGAACTCCTTCTCCCGCGCGTTTATCTCGTCGGTGTAGGGGGTTATCACGAGTACCGCCTGGGCGTCGAGTATCTTAAGGGCCTCGACAACGGCCGTACTCGTGCTGACCACGGGAACGTTTACCTCCTCCTCGATCTTCGCCTCGATTTCCTTCTCGTAGTCCTTTCCTCCTATGAATGAGCCGCTCGTGCAGCCGTAGAGGATAAGCTCAACGCCCGCGTCACGCAGAAGCCTGGCACTCTCAACGGCCATGGCGTTCATCTTGACAAGTTCTTCCTCCGTGACGTTCTTCAGCGGAACCCTCGCCGTGTGAAGGGAGACTCCTTCGGGGAGCGCGGAGTGAAGCTCCATCTCCATTGTAGTGTTCGATGATGGAACGATAAGACCAAGCCTGCCTCTCCATCCGTACATGCTTTCACCTCTTGGGGATTACTCCGGAGTTCTCTTAAACCTTTGGTTTCGGAAAGGCTGATTAAGGCCGGTGAGAAACCTCTGGGGGTGATAGCGTGGAGCTGGACGACGCGATATTGAACAGGACTTCCGTGAGGTATTTTGAGGAGAAGAACGTCCCTGAGGAGCACGTTAGAGAGCTTGTGGAAGCCGCGGTGAGGGCACCGACCGCGAGCGGTCTGGAGAACTGGAAGTTCGTGGTCTTTGGGAGTGAAAAAGCGAGGGAAAAGCTCTACGGCCTCATAGCTGAAGGCATGATTCGATACTACCGCGCCGTGAACCTGCCCGATGAGAAGATAGAGAAGCTCAAGAAACGCATGTACGAAAGCGGAATGTACCGTGCGCCGGTTTACATCGCGGTCTTCATCGACAGGCGCGTCCGCTTCCTCAAAGGGAGCGAGTTCGACGAGCCTGAGTTCATCTGGAGTGTGGAGAGCGCGGCGATGGCCATCCAGAACCTCATGCTCAAGGCCGTTGAGCTCGGTCTCGGGACGGTCTACATAGGCGTTACTAATTTTCGGGGCATAGAGGAGGAAGTCCGGGGGCTTGCGGGCCTCGACGAGAATCACTACCTCGTTGGGGTCATCCCGGTCGGCTATCCGCGGGAGGAGGCACGGCCTAGAAAACGGAGAAAAAGCATCGACGAGGTGCTCAGGTTCGTCTGAGTTACCTTTTTATTCCCCCCACCCTACCAACCTCCGGTGGGACGATGATAGAGTTCGTGATACTGCTCGGGGTCATAGGCGGCTGGATAATAGTGGCCTCGACGCTCTTCCTGATGCTCGCGCTGGGCCAGACGTGGGGCCTTATCGGCGTCGCCCTGCTCATCGGATTCATCCTGGTCAACCATTCCCTCAAGAGGAAGTACATGAGCACGATAGTCGATGCGACGCCCAGGGCCAAGGCCATAGCGGCGCACATCTTTGAGATGAACGAGCTCATCCTGCTGTCCTCGTATCTGGTTTCCCTGCTCCTCTACGAGGGCATACAGAAGTACGTGGAGATAATCATTAAGTTCCCTGGTACGGTGGGGTGATTCTATGTTCAACGTGGTTATCGTCAGATACGGTGAGATAGGAACGAAATCCCGGCAGACGAGGAGATGGTTTGAGAGCATACTCATGAACAACATCCGCGAGGCCTTGGTGAGCGAGGAGATTGAGTTCAAAAAGGTCGAGGCGAGGCACGGAAGGATTCTCGTGAAGACGAATAAAGCGGGAGAGGCCGTTGACGTTCTCAGGAGGGTCTTCGGCATAGTGTCGCTCTCTCCCGCGATGGAGATCGATGCCGAGCTGGATAAGATAAACAAGACTGCGCTCAAGCTCTTCCGGAAGAAGAAGCGCGAGTTGAATCTCGAAAGGCCCCGCTTCCGTGTTACCGCGAGGAGAATCACCAAGGAGTTCCCCCTCAAGAGCCCAGAGATTCAGGCCAAGGTCGGCGAGTACCTCCTTGAGAACGAGGAGAGCGAGGTTGACCTCCACAACTACGACATCGAGGTCGGCGTCGAGCTGATGGAGGGCAAAGCATACGTCTTCGTTGACAAAATCTACGCCTGGGGCGGTCTTCCCATCGGCACCCAGGGCAAAGTGGTGGCACTGCTCAGCGGCGGCATTGACTCGCCGGTTGCCGCTTTCCTCATGATGAAGCGCGGCGTTGAGGTCATTCCCGTTCACATCTACATGGGCGAGAAGACCCTCGAGAAGGTGCGCAAGATATGGAACCAGCTCAAGCGGTACGGCTACGGCGGAAAGGGCGAGCTGATAGTCGTCAAGCCCAAAGAGCGCGAGAGAATCCTTGAGAAGTTGCGCGAGATGAAGAAGGAGAAGTACACCTGCGTCTTCTGCAAGTACATGATGGTGAGGCACGCGGATAGAATAGCGAGGGAGTTCGGGGCGAAGGGCATCGTCATGGGAGATTCCCTCGGACAGGTCGCCTCGCAGACCCTTGAGAACATGTACATAGTCAGCCAGGCGACGGACCTGCCGATATACCGTCCGCTCATTGGGCTCGACAAGGAGGAGATAGTCAGAATCGCCAAGGAGATAGGAACCTTCGAGCTCTCGACCCTGCCCGAGGACGAGATACCCTTCATCCCAAAGCATCCGGTCATAAGGGGCTCCTGGGAGGAGTTCAGAAAGCTCTACCGGGCGGTCTTCGGAGAGGAGCCCAGGAAAAGGCAGTGCTGAGGTGAGACAGTGGAATCTGGGAAGCTCCCCGCCTATCTCTCGACCCTCCTCCTCGTTATTTTCCTGGTGGGATTGGCGGTAGTTCTCTGGAAGAACCCCTGGTTCTCCTTCACGGAAAACGCCCTGAGCGACATGGGCTCAGTACGGAACCCCGTGAACTACTACTTCAACGGCTTCCTGATGGTCTTCGCGGTTCTCGGTTTCATAGCCGCCATCGGCACTCTGAGAAACGGTCTGTCCTACCTGATGCCCCTCGCGATGGTCCTCCTGTTCCTCGTGGGAGTTTTTCCCGAGGAGTACGCGCCGCACGCTCCAGCCGCTGTTCTCTTCTACGTCCTAGCTCTGGCGGACATAGCCATCGTCGGAATAAAACTCGGCCGTTCAGGTGCATCTGCCGGTTATGTCTGGAGCGTTCTGGCGGTTCTCACCTTCGCCCTGATGCTCTATCTCGTTAAGGCGAGGGTCTTCAAGGGGCTCGCGATTCCGGAGCTGGTTGGTGCGGCCACTATACTTGCGTGGTTCACCTACATCGGCCTGCTCCAGCTCAGGGGTTTCAAACTCTGAGTTGAGGAAAGCTTCATATATCCTCCCCCGCTTTCATCAACCATGAAAGCAGTGGCGCTCTTAAGCTCGGGCATAGACTCACCGGTGGCAATCTACCTCATGCTCAGAAAGGGCTTTGAGGTAACTCCGGTTCACTTCAGGCAGAGCGGCACGAAGGAGTCCAAGGTTTTTGAGCTCTGCGAGGTTCTCGGAAGGTACGGAAGGCTGAACGAGCCTGTCGTAGTTGACGCCTACGAGGAAGGGGCGCCGGTTTTCTCGAGGCTGGCCGAGATTGGAAAGGGGAAGTGGACGTGCCTTTTCTGCAAGTGGACGATGCTGAGGAAGGCCTGTCGGATAGGGCATCGGATTGGGGCAAAGGCGATAATCACCGGCGACAGCCTCGGCCAGGTGGCGAGCCAGACCCTCGACAACCTGCTCATCATAAGCACCGCGAGCGACCTTCCGATTCTGAGGCCGCTCATAGGCCTTGACAAGGAGGAGATAGTCAGAATCGCTAAGGAAATAGGAACGTTCGAGATAAGCATTGAGCCTGAAGAGCCGTGCCCCTTCGTTCCGAGGTATCCCGTTGTCAGGGGCTCCCCCGGTGAGTTCAAGAGGATAAAGGAGAGGCTCGTGAGGGAAGGGGTGCTTTGATTACCCAATTCTGTCCATAACTGTTCGTTTTGGGAAGTTCTCAGGGCTCCCTCCCACCCGTTTTCGGAGCCTATGAGAAGATCGCCGAGGAACCCGGCGATAGAACTTACGTCCTCGTCTTTCCGGACGATGGGTTTAAATACGTGGAGCTCTTTGAGAGCTATCTGGGGATGACATGAAGCGACTGGGCCTCGCCACTCTCCTCCTTTCTATCAACGGTGTTCTGCTCCTCTACTACGCCTACGCTTGGGGTTCGCTCGTCTACCTAGCTTTCGCCCTCTTCAGCCTTCTCCTGGCTTACGGCGTCGGTCAGGAGAACAGAACCGCCATCAAGGTGGCCCTCATCTACGCGGGAATAGAGTTCTTCTTCGGCCTGCTGTTCCTTATCGCCGGCAACCTCCTTTCGGCTATCGATGCCGCGATAAGCTTCTTCATACTCCACGACATTCTGAGCTACATCAAAGAGGTGGCCCGGGAAGAGGGCGAGGAAGAGTCTGAAGCCGGCGCAGGGGATGAGTGAGTTGTCTCTCGTAAACAACTGGGGATGCAGAGTGTGAGAACAGGCTCCAAGGCCCTCTACCTCATCCTTATCGCGGGATTCTTCGCGATCCTGGGCTCCACCATGAGCAAGTCCCCCACACTTCCCCTCTACGCCCAGAGCATCGGGCTCGGAAAGGAGGAAATCGGTCTCGTTGCTGCAGCCTCGACGGTGACGGGAATCTTCATAAACTTCGCGTCGGGCCTTCTCAGCGACGTTTACGGAAGGAAGAGGCTCCTCAAGATGAGCGGCTTCGTTTTTCTCAGTGCACCATTGCTGTACTTCCTCGCGGGCGACGCGTTGAGCCTAGCCCTCGTCAGGGTTTACTACGGCGTTGCGACGGCCATCTTCGTCCCGGTGTCCTTCGCCCTGGTCAGCGACCTCTATCCGGACAGGAAGGGCACCTTCATGGGGTTCCTGAGCTCGTCAACACTCGTCGGCCGCGCCCTTGCCCCCGTCCTCGCGGGAAGCATCGTATACTTCCTCGGCTTCTCCGTGGTCTTCGTTCTCTGTTCGCTGACTGGCCTGGTGGTTTTTGCCCTCACCTTCAGGTTTCCCGAGACGGGGGGCGAGCTCAGGAGGTTCGAGTTCACGTTCAGTGGGGAGCTCCTCCTGATCGGCCTGCTAGATGCGGCCGTGTACATGGCCTACCAGGGCATAGAAACCTTCCTGCCCCTCTTCTACTACCTCCAGGACAAGGCCTGGCTCTCCGGGCTGATACTGACGGTGGAAATCGCCATAATGGCGGTCGTTAAGCCCTACGCGGGTTACCTCAGCGACAGGATTGGCAGAACGAAGCCGATAGTGGTTGGCATGACAATGGTTGGCCTGGCGATGTTTGCGTTTGCCCTCTCCGACTCCCTTCCGCTGGTGGTTCTGGGTGCGGTGGTCTTCTCGGTGGGCGCCTCGATAAGCGAGGCCTCGACGAAACCCCTGGCCACAGAAGTCTCGAAGCTCCGCGGAACCGCGCTGGGTTTCCTGGAGAGCATAAAGGACATAGGTCAGGCGCTGGGGCCGGTTTTGATAGGGTTCCTCGGGTTTAGAACAGGCTTCCTCTTCGTGGGCGTGTTTGGGTTGGGAGCACTAGCGGTTTTTCTCCTGCGGGCCAAGGGAGGATTCTCGCAGGGAATCAGCCGCTGAAAAGTGGAAGAAAGGGAAATCAGCCTTTCAGGATTATCCTGGCGTCGACGACGACGGCACCCTTGCCCTTTTCGTAGACGAAGACCGGGTTGAGGTCCATCTCCTTGATGTAGTCCCTGAGGTCGTCCACGAGTTCGCTGACCTTGAGGAGGAGGCTGACTATTGCGTCTATGTCCGCCGGCTCCTCGCCGCGGGCCCCCGCGAGAATCGGGTAGCTCTTTATGTCCCTTATCATCTTCCTGGCGTCGCGCTCGGTTATTGGGATTATGCGGAAGGTGACGTCCTTGAGAACCTCGACGAAGATTCCGCCGAGGCCGAACATAAGGGCGTGGCCGAACTGCGGGTCTTCGGTGACGCCGATGATTATCTCCCTGCCGACTTTGAGCATTGGGGCAATGAGAACGCCCAGGATTTCAGCGTCCGGGCGGTATTTGCGCGCGTTCTCGTGGATGAGCTCCCACTTCTCCTTAAGCTCCTCGGGGGTCTTTATGTTGAGGAGAACAACCTTGGCGTCGCTCTTGTGGAGAATCTGCGGGGACATCAGCTTCATGGCGACGGGATAGCCGATTTCCTCGGCGTACTTGAGTGCCTCGTCAAGGGTCTTGGCGAGCTTTTCCTCCGGAACAGGGAGGCCGTAGGCTTTGAGAACCTGCTTTGCCTCGTACTCAACGAGCGAAGTCCTTCCGGACTTCAAAACCTCTTCAATAACTTTAAGGGCTTCCTCCTTCATGATACCACCACCGGAAGATTGAGGGGGTCAGGCCCCCCTCCTGAGGTATTCAGCGTACTTAACAAGGCCCGCCAGGGCGCGGACACCCCTCTCGGGGGTCGGGTAAACGGGAACCCCCTTGTCCTCGAGGATTCTGGCGTAGTGGTCGGTCTTCTTACCGCCCATCGCTACCGCAACGATCGGCTTGTTGCTCTTCTTCTGGTACTCGGCCAGGATGTCGATTATCTTCTCCTCCTCGAGGAGCGGGACCTGGAAGAGGACGATGACGACTATGGCATCGACGTTCGGGTCGTTCACGAAGCCCTCGATGGCGATTCTGTACCTCTCGGCGTCGGTGTCACCGACGACGTCGGTCGGGTTTCCTGCCACCGCGTGCGGCGGGAAGTTCTCCTTCAGGTATTTGAGGGTCTCCTCGCTGAGGTCGGCCATCTTGAGGCCGAACTTCGCTACCGCATCGCTGGCCATAACGCCGGCTCCACCGCCGTCGGTGATTATTCCTATCCTGTCGCCCTTCGGGAGCTTGCCCTTGAGTGCCGCGAAGGCCTTCGCGAGGTCGAACATGTGCTCGAAGTCCTCGGCGCGGATGACGCCGGTCTGCTTGAAGACGGCATCGTAAATCGTGTCGGCGCCGGCGAGTGAACCGGTGTGGGAAGAGGCTGCCTTCGCTCCGTATTCGGTCCTTCCGCTCTTGAGGGCTATAACCGGCTTGACTTTCGTAATGCGCTTGGCGGCCTCTATGAACTTCCTGCCGTCCTTGACGCCCTCGATGTAGAAGGTGACGACGTTTATGCCCTCGTCGTGGATGAAGTAGTCCATGAGGTCGGCGTCGTCAACGTCGAGCTTGTTTCCGTAGCTGACCATCTTTCCAATGCCGATACCCGCTCCAGCAGCCCAGTCAAGCATTGCTGCTGCGAACGCGCCGCTCTGGGTAACGAACGCTATCGGTCCGCTCTTCGGCCTGTCCATCTTGCTCTCCGGCAGGAAAACGGTGTCAACGCCGGTGTCCGGGACGTAGACGCCGACACAGTTCGGGCCGATGACCCTTATCCCGTTCTCCCTGGCTATCTCAAGGATCTCGCGCTCCATCTTCTTTCCTTCCTCACCGAGCTCACCGAAGCCGCCGGTGATGATGATGACTGACTTTATTCCCTTCTTGGCCACGCCCCTCATGGTGTCCGGGACGAACGGGGCCGGAATCGAAATGACCGCCAGGTCCGTGTCCTCCGGAAGCTCCTCGACGCTCTTGTAGACCTTGTATCCGTCAATCTCGTCGAGCTTGGGGTTCACAGGGTATATGTTGCCCTTGAAGATTCCGCGCTCCTTGTTCATCTTGAAGTTCTCAAAAATGACGTTTCCAACTTTACCCTTCTTGTTTGTTGCGCCGATGATAGCGACCGCCTTCGGCTCGAAAAAGGGCCTCATTTCTTCCACTATCTTTTCCGCCATTGGTATCCCTCCACCAGAAACTGCTTCTCGCAAGAACTTCATTTTAAATGTATAAAAGAGTTGCGTTTTGTAAAAATAGGACGCCAATGAACTGAAACGTCCATCAATGCAGACTTCTCAAAAATTCGAGGCTTCTCCGGGCAGATTCGATGTCCCCAACTTCGAGGGCCCAGGTCACCCTCGGGAGCCTTGGAAGCACCCTGGCCCAGGGAACCGTGCCGTCACCCAGGGCGAGGTGCTCGTCCCTCTCGCCCCGGTTGTCGTGGAGGTGAACGTGAACTATCCTGTCCCCGAGAACCTCCAGGAAGCGCTCGAACTTTCCGGTTGTCGTGTTCAGGTGCCCAACGTCGAAGGTTACCCCTATCTCGACTTCCCCGAGTATCTCCCACAGCCTCTCGCACGTCTGGGCATCGAGGATTACGAAGCGCGGCATGTTCTCGACGCCGATCTTTATCCCGTACTCGAGCCCCCATTCCGAGATTTTCCTCAGGGATTCCCTGTGTATCTCCAGGTACTTCCTCCTGTTCTTCACGCTGATCGGCGAGCAGTGCCCGGGATGTATCGTGACCGAGAGGGCATCAAGTTCGGCCGCCAGCTCGATGGCCTCGCGGATTATCTCCAGAGACGTCCTCCGCAGCCTGTCGTTGAAGGAGCCTATGTTGACGTCGCTGAAGGGTGCATGGACTGTTCTCTTCATGCCCCTGCAGTCAAGAACCTCAGCGAAGAGGCGGTAGTTGTCCCTCGTCAGGTAGTGGGGCCATTCGCTTAGAATCTCGATGAAATCAAAGCCCAGTTCTTTCGCCCTGCCCACCCATCCTTCAAATTCGAGGGGGTCCCTTCCGGAATATGCCGTCATAGAGAGACCTATCATTCAACCACCCACCATCAGCTTGGCCATGAGCACGACGTAGATCGTGCCGAATATATCGCTGTTGTTCGAGATGAGCGGTATCGCCACGTGGTCGGGGTCTATGTTCTTCTGGAAAAGGAAGTAGGAGACCGTGTAGGAGTAGAGCATGATGAACAGGACCATGAACGGGTACGTGAGGACTATCATCCAGGCGGAACCCGGAACCGTCATCCCGGTAGTCAGCTTCACAAGGGCGATGCCTATGAGGAGCTTCGTCGTTCCGATGACCGGCGCCGTCGTGAATAGCGCCAGGATGTCAGTGAGGGGCTTCCAGCAGATGAAGCTCTCTATCTCACCGAGGTGGAGCTTCGTCGAGGTTTTCGCGGCTATTATGGAGCCGTAGTTTCCGAAGCTGCTGAGGAGCGAGGGGTAGATGAAGCTCAGTATGACCGACGCCTGGATTATCCCGCTGAACCTCGCGAGTATTGAACCGGATATCGTCGAGAGGAGCGCCAGCCCGGTTATCGTTATGAAGACCTGCTTCAGCTCGAGGAACTCCACCTTTCTGACCCTGCTCATCGCGGCAACGATCAGGAAGAGGGCTATCATGGCGTAGTTGAAGAGCCTGAATCCCTCCGGCGAGCGCTCTATGAGGAGGATAAACAGCACCAGCGAGGGAACCGTCAGGAAATCGCCCATTGAAGCGACCAGCGGTGCCGCAACGCTGTCCGGGTCGGTGCCGCGCCTGAAGGAGAATATTGTGACGAATGAGGTGAAGTAGCCGAGGATGAATGACACGAGTATCGTCGAGGTAACGACTATGAGGAGGACGTCAAGGGCGTTCTTCTTCACCCCCGTGGCAACGCTTATGACCCACAGCATGACTATCGGGATGAGCGAGATGAGCATTCTAAGGACTATCTCCTTGAGGACCTTCTTGTCCCTCACCGAGGGTTCGAGGTCACCGAGGTAGAGCATCGTGGAGAAGCGCGATGCCATTGAGCCAAAAACGTTCCCGCGGAGGCCCATTATACCCGGCAGAACCACCAGAAGGCCAGGGAACTGGGTTCTTATCGTCTCGAAGTACTTACCCAGAAACGTACCGCCGAATAGGCCGAATATCTGTGAGGTGAACAGGGACGGCAGCGTAACCTGGTAGGCTTCCTTGATCTTTCCCTTCAGCTCCCTCCTGACCTCTCCGCCGATCACTGCCATCACTCTCCATCGCTCTCACCCCGTAGACGTTGACCTTCGCGGGTATTAAACTTTTCGAGGCGAAAACTAAATAAGATTTCCCCCCTTTCCCCCATCGGTGAGAGCCGGGTGGAAGAGTGGGACGAAATCGAGGTTCCTAGAAACGTCAAGGACATCTTCATAGAGATGAAGAACACCGCCGAGCTGATGGTGGACCTGGCCTACTCCTCCATACTCTTCAACGAGGAGGAGATGGCCGAGGAGGTGCTCGAACTTGAGGAGTACCTCGACCTGCTCAACTACCACCTGATGGTTCACGCGGTTCTGGCCGCGAGAAGCCCCAAGGAGGCGGAGCAGATAACGTCCATCCTTCACATGGCGCACGCCATAGACGACATGTCCAACGCCGCGGCTGATCTGGCGAAAATGGTCATCGACGGCGTCGAGCTCCATCCGGTCATAACCGAGGCGATACTGGGCAGCGAGGAGATAATCGGCAAGATTTTTGTCTCCGCAGAGTCCATACTCGTCGGAAAAACGCTGGAGGAGCTGGACCTCGCCGCCAACACCGGGGTCTGGATAGTGGCTGTTAGGAGGGGCAAGCGCTGGATTTTTGACCCCGACGGGGACTTCAAGATATTCCCTGGAGACATACTCATCGGGCGCGGGACGAACACCTCGGTGGACTATCTCAAGGAGATAGCCCGGGGCAACATCAAGGTGATGTCCAATGAATGAGCTTGAGGAGATCAGAAACTGCCTCATCGAGATGAAGGATCTCTCGTCCCTGATGGTTGACCTGGCGTTCTCCTCTGTCATGTACAAGAGCGAGGACATAGCGGAGGAGGTTTACCTGCTTGAGGAGCGCATGGATGAGCTCACCCTGAAGGTCAAGAAACTCGCCCTGAGGCTCGCCAAGAGCGAGGAGGACCCGGAGAAGCTCCTCAGCGTCATAGACATGGCCGAGATAAACGAACAGATAAGCGACGCGGCATACAAGATATCCGACCTGATCCTGCGCGATGTGGAGCCCCACCCGATAATTCTAAGGATAATGGAGGACACGGAAGAGGAACTCGGGAGGGTCACAGTCAGGCCGGGCTCGGTTCTCATTGGTAAAACCCTGCAGCAGCTCAAGCTTCCCAGCAAGATAGGCACGAGGATACTGGCAATAAAGCGCGGGAGCAGGTACATCTACAACCCCGGAAGAAACGACGCCCTCAAAGAGGGTGACGTTCTCATAGCGGTTGGCTCCGACCTCGACAAGCTGAGGAAGCTGGCCGGCGAGGAAGTGGAAGAGGAGGAGTGACCTCTTCCATTCGAAAACTTTTTATCCTTTGGCGTAGTTTCTCCTACAGTGGTCGCAGTGAAGCCCAGGAGTCTAGCCATAGTATTGGGGGTTCTTCTCCTGACTGCCTATTCCCTCACGTGGCTCCATGAAAGGACGCTGGCATATTCGGGAAACTCCCGCGTTTTCTGGCTGGGAGGGGAGAACATAACTTCAAACGGCTCGAACCTGTCGAGTATCCTCGGGGACTGGAGGGAACTGGGCTTCGTCGAGAGGGAATGGAACGACCCCATTGACCTGCGAATCCGGTACTTTCCCCAAGCGCTGTGGGCCACCGCCGGCCAGTGCCGGATTGAGGGACCCCTCTGGATAACGCTATCCCCAAACCGCACGGTTTCAATAGACCACATCTCAGTTAGGGCCACGCTCACCGGCGACGGCTGGGCTGAGGAAATCTGGCCCGATTTTTCAGACCCAAACCCGGTTATCACCCCTCCGGAATTCGAAGGAGGGCTCGGCTGTCCCAACGAAAGCGATAAAAGCTTGTGCGCCAGGTTCTGGGCGCTTAAGCCCCTCCGGGGCAGGGAGGTTCGGCTGTACCTCCACCCAGACTTCACCCTGGTTCAGAACGGTTTCACCTGCAACGGGAGCGTTCTCTTTGAGGTCCGCGTTGAATACCTCGTGAGAACGGGCTTTCTCACATCCTGGAGGGAGACGGTTGTTCTCAGACTTCCCGTGAAGTTCTACATCCATGACCTCCCAAAGCCGACCTTTAGGATAGTGGTGAAGTACAAAAACGAAACTACCGTATATCCTCGTCCTTGACGAGCCCCTTCGCGTAGGGGCACAGCTCCCTCAGCGGGCACTCATCACACTTCGGCCCTATCGGCCGGCATATGCTCTTTCCGTGGTCCACCATCGCGTGGTTCACGTAAATCCACTTCTCGTAAGGAATCAGCTCCGCGAGGTACTCCTCGACCTTCTCCGGCTGAACGCGCGGCGGAGCCAGGCCGAGGCGCTTGCTTATCCTGTTCACGTGGGTATCAACCGGAATCGCCTGTCTGCCGAAGCCGTAGGCCAGGACTATGTTGGCGCACTTCCTCCCGATTCCAGGGAGCTTCATAAGCTCCTTAATGTCGTCCGGAACCTTTCCGCCGTATTTTTCGAGTATTATCTGAGAAGCCTTCACTATCCACTCGCCCTTGGTCTTCCAGAGGCCGACACCGTTCTTTCTCAGGAACTCCTGCATCTCCTCGACGGGCGTGTCGGCTATCCTGTGGATGTCTCCGTATTTCTCAAACAGCCTCTCCCAGACCTTGTAGGTTACCTCGTCCCTCATGCGCTGTGAGATTATACAGTGGACCAAGGTCCTGTAGGGATCGCCTATGAGGAGCTTCTCCCTCGGGTGGGTCTTCATCAGAATCTCGACGATTTTTTCCGCACGCTTCCTCTTCTCCTCCCAGCTCTCATCGAAGGTGAACTTTTCAAGGCTTAATGAGCCTGATTTTGCTCCCGCCATGGATTATCACCACCCTTCCTTTGGCCACCCTAACTCCGTTAAGGTTATCGAACTCATCGCTATAAATCTTTTGCCCGTCCCGGTTCAGAATCAGAACCTTACTTGCGAGCACAACGACGAATCCCTTCTCAAAGGGGATTACATCCCTAACGGATTCATCGAACTCAAAATCAACGACTTCAACCTCGCCCTGCGAGAACTCTATCCTAGTGCTCCTGTTCACTTTCAGCGGCGAGGGCTCCGCCAGGACGACCTTGAAGCGGAGGGACTTTCCGAGGAGCTCGACTTCGATTTCCTCTCCAGTTCTAATTTCCTCTCCAATGAGCTTGCCCTTTATGACCTCGCTGAAATCCGCCGGCAGTTCGGCCTCGAATAGGGGCTTTAGAACGGCCCTCATGGTATCACCCTCTCCCGCATGCATGGATGATAAGCGTTTCAAAGGGAAGGTTTATAAGGATGACATATCGAACGATATATCGGTGAAGAAAATGGAACGTCCCAATTTTCGCGGTCACATGAAGGTGCTTATCCTGGACCTCCTCAGGGAACCGATGCACGGATACGGGATAATGGCGGAGCTGGAAGGGAGATACGGCATGAAGCTGAGCGCGGGGACGGTCTATCCAATCCTCGCGTCCCTGCGGAAAAGCGGCCTGATTGAGGTGGCCAGCAAAGGTGAGCGGGAGAAAAAGACCTACGTGATCACCGAGAAGGGGCTGGACTACCTCGCGGAGCACGCAGAGGACCTCGCCGAGGCAAAGCGCAGGATGCGCGCCTACAAGGCCTTCCTTGAGCTGGGGGGTGACGAGCTCAGGACGGCCTTCAAGGAGTTCTTTGAGGCCGTGGATGAACTGACGGATGAGCAGAGGGAGAGGGTTAGGAGGCTCTTCACAGGCTGCGCGAAGGAGTTGAGACTGGTTCTTCTTGGAGGTGAGATGTATGAACGCGATTGAGGTTGAGAACCTCGTGAAGAAGTACGGGGACTTTGAGGCCGTCAGGGGGATATCTTTCAACGTGAAGCAGGGTGAGATATTTGCCTTCCTGGGCCCCAACGGTGCCGGGAAGACCACCACCGTCCACGTCCTCACGACGTTGTTGAAGCCGACGGCTGGAAAGGCCGTAGTTGCCGGCCATGATGTTGCAAGGGAACCGATTGAGGTCAGGAGGAAGATAGGCATAGTCTTCCAGGATCCGAGCGTTGATAGGGAGCTTACCGCCTACGAGAACATGCTCATCCACGGCAGGATATACGGTCTGAGCGGAAGCGAGCTGAAGGAGAAGATCGAACGCCTCCTCAAGTTCGTTGAGCTGTGGGAGTTCAAAGACCGGCCCGTTAAGTTCTTCTCCGGCGGAATGCAGAGGAGGCTCGAGATAGCCCGCTCCCTCCTCCACGAGCCCGAAATCCTCTTCCTCGACGAGCCGACGATAGGCCTCGACCCGCAGACTAGGGCCCACATCTGGGACTACATAAGGGACATGAAGGAGGAGCACAACATGACGATTTTCCTCACCACGCACTACATGGACGAGGCGGAGCAGCTGGCCGACAGGATAGCCATAATGGACCACGGTGAGATAATCGCGGAAGGCACCGCGGAGGAGCTTAAGAAACTCGTGGGCAACGACATAATCTACCTGAAGCTCCAGAGCCCGAGGGAGGAGCTCAAGTGCCTCAAGGCTGACTTCATCAAGGGCTGCAAGATGCTCCCGGACGGGAGGATACGGCTCGACGTGGACAACGCCGCAGAGTCTCTGCCAAAGCTCTTTGAACTGGCGAAGGAAACAGACGTCAGGATTCTCGAGGTCACCTATCATCGGCCGACGCTCAACGACGTCTTCCTGCACCTCACGGGCAGGGAAATCAGGGAGGAAGGCGGCGAGGGAAACGTGGCGAAGATGATAATGAAGGCCAGGATGAGGAGGTGATGGCATGCAGGTCTTTTTCACCATGATATACCGCGAGCTGAAGCGTTTTTCGCGCTCCCGTGCTAGGGTCATCGGAAGCCTCATCAACCCGCTCATCTGGCTCATATTCTTCGGAAAGGGCTGGAGCGGCGTCTTCAACAATCCCATGGCGGCCCCGATATTCGGCGGCGTCGACTACATGACGTACCTCGTGCCGGGTATAATCGCCATGACGGTCTTCAACATGAGCTTCATGCAGGGTATAACCATCATCTGGGACAAGCAGTTCGGCTTCCTCAAGGAGATCCTCGTCGCCCCCGCGAGCAGAACGGAGGCAATACTCGGCAGAATCACCGGCGGCGCTTTGATGGCCATGATACAGGGCGTCATAATCCTGGCGCTCAGCTTCACCCTCGCCGACCTCAAGGTGAGCGGGGTCATTCCAGCCCTCGGCCTCAGCTTCCTCGTCGGAATCGCCATAGCGGGCATGGGGGTTGCCATAGCCCTCAAGATGAGCAGCATGGAAGGCTTCCAGATGATCGTTATGATGATAATGCTCCCCATGACGTTCCTCAGCGGGGCCTTCTACCCGATAAAGACGATGCCGGAGTGGATGCAGTGGCTGGCCAAGGTGAACCCGCTGACCTACGCGGTGGACGGTTCCAGGCATTACCTGGCTGGGGTTGAGCCTACCTTTGGAATCGTCACCGACTGGCTGGTGCTCATCGGCCTGGCGGCTCTGTTCGCCGGAATCGCGGCACTGGGCTTCAGAAAGGCGACGATAGACTGAGAGGCACACTCCGTTATTTCTCTTTTCAATCGAAATCTTTTTAATCTTTCGAGTTCTAAAAACCTCGATGCGGAATGGATGAGATAACCCTCGCGGCTCTCCTGATAATGATATCCATCCCATACTTCGGCATCTATCCCGCTTACCTCTTCAGAAGGGGACGGCTCTCTGCGAGCTCCCTCGCGGTTTATATCTCCTTCACCCTCTCGATGGTTTTCATGGCAATCGGCGCAGTGTTCGATTCCCTCCCACTCGTTCTCCTGTCCTTTACCGCCTTGATTGTGACCGGTCTGCTGGCCTACCTCTCGAGGAAGAAACTTGAAGAGGATGCCTACTCGGTGGAGGTGGACCCAGATGAACACTTCAGACCCGAATGGCTCGTCCGGCTCGACGCCACCTTCTCGGTGTGGCTTGCCTACCGGCTGGGTTCTACAAGGGCGGCTCTCCTGAACGTCCTGCTAACTTACGTCACCGTGGTTGGGGTCATCGCACTCATGAATCACTCCTTCGGCGGCCACTTCCCCCTGAAATCCTTCGCGGCGCTCTACGCGGTTGTAATGGTTTTCCAGTTCAGGGGTGCCTACCGAAGGCTCTACGAGAAAACCGGAATCGACTGAACGCGATAGATAGTTTTTTTCTCTATAATACCATTCACGTTGAGCTAGGGAATTCTATTGAAAAAATAAGTTAGCTACTTGTTATTGCCATCGCTAAAAAGTTATATGGGAATTTAGATTGCACGTCGGAGGCTACAGTCTAGTGGAACTAGGTCGCTTAAAGATAATGTCCCATACTTTTAACCCTCGCACTTGGTAGGGGGAAGAAATTACTTTTTTGATAACTTTAAGAGATATTTGGTCTAATCATTCGTTAATTTTATTAAATGTATGAGGCAAGTAATTAACTAGGTGGTTATATGCAGAAAAAGACGACTCTCTTGATTGTTGGAGTCGTAGTGATACTACTTACTGTTATGATTATCCAGAAAGACGACCATGACCTTTTGAGCTTTAAGGAAGAACTGACAACATACAAAACAGACCCCTTCAACCCTGATACGGATGGGGATGGGTTGCTAGACGGCGAGGAAGTCAAAATATACAAAACAGATCCCTTAAATGTGGATACAGACAGAGATGGTTTAACTGACGCTGAAGAACTAAAGATACATCACACAAATCCCTTAGGACAGGACACGGATGGTGATGGATTAACGGATAGGGAAGAACTTCAGTTTAGCACTAACCCACTGTCAAAAGACTCTGATAACGATGGGCTCTCTGATTTTGATGAGATAACGACGTACAGCACAGATCCTACTACTCCAGATACAGATGGAGATGGATTAACAGATGAAGAGGAGATTAAAGTTTACTTTACAAAACCCGCAGAACAGGATACAGACGGTGACGGTCTAACCGATATGGAAGAAGTTCGGAAGTATGACACTGACCCACTAGATTTAGATACAGATAAAGATGGAGTAAATGATCTCCAAGAGATAACAAAAAACACAGACCCTCACAAGGTGGATACTGATAATGATGGTTTAACGGACAAAGAGGAGATCTTTGACTTCGGAACTAATCCGTTGTCAAATGATACTGATGGAGACGCGCTCTCTGATTTAGAGGAGTTAACAATATACAACACTGACCCTTCTCTCCCTGATACAGACGGAGATGGCTTAGTCGATTCTAAAGAGCTATCTCTTAAAACAGACCCTATTAGTATGGATAGTGATAAGGACGGTCTTACAGACGGTGAAGAAGTTTTAACGTATGGTACTGATCCATTAAAGCCAGATAGTGATGACGATGGGCTAATAGATGGAGAAGAGGTAGTCAATTATAAAACCAATCCCCTGCGGGCAGATACTGACGGGGACTACTTGTCGGATAGTTATGAAATTCAGTTAGGAACTGATCCGACTTATGACTGGAGAAACAGGTATGATGAAGAGGCGTTTAGGGCAGGCTTGAGCAAGTACTTTAGAGAGAAACTCCGATCAATAACAATCCGTTTTGAAAAGTATGATGCTCCGATAGACAGAGCTTGGGCTATTTTGAAGTGGATTAATAACACTATCCAGTATGATTATACAAAATCTGGCTATGTTGACACTATAATTTACAACTGGTCAAAACTTACTTATGCACAACGGGAACGCTATATCAATCTCACGAGAATTTACTCACCAACTGATACTGCTTACTACTATAAGAGGGGTATTTGTACTGACTATGCAATTCTGACAGCAGCAATGTTGTTGGACTCTGGTATATCACCCGTATATTTATTGGATATCAATTACGAAAACTCCGAGATTGGACACGCTGCAGTAGCAATTGAGGTCGAAGGGGAACTCTTCATTCTAGATCAACGATTGCCCATGATACCTGTGGGTAACTATTATTGGTATTGGCTTGTTGGAAATAAACCAAAGATGATTTCAAACATAACCTTTTATGAAATAAAACTCGACAAGAACGGAGAGCCCGAAATAACAAATAAGTGGATGTGGGATGGATCGGAAATAAAAGAAAAAGCATACATACTAAGTGAAAAGGACCTAGAAACAATTACAGAAATTACAAAGCAGGAATTTTTAAAGCTCTATCAAGGGTATCAAGAAGATTCCAGGTTGGAACCGCTTGCAGAGCAAGATATGAGGTCTTTGAAGTCAACAGGTGAGCCCTCGGATGCGTACCTTCCATCTGACTTTACAACGGGATGGCTACTTTGGTTACATGATGAAAGCTTCTGGCTGTATTACCATCCAATTACAGCTCAGAAAGTAGTGGAATACTGGATAGTGCCAATATTTCGGAATGAAGATTGGGCAGAGAAAATCCAACAATGCCACAGATTCTATTTGCTTGTTGATTATTTAGAACTAACAAAGACAATAACAATACCTACCACCATTTTCACCACGTCCGACGGGTTGCCAATTCCTCTTTCATTAACAATAAACATGGACATTGCAATACCAAAGGTTATATTGGCGATTGAAATTGCAAGTTAACCATATTTTTTCTTCTTATCAAACTTTCCAACAAAGATAGTTAGGATGCTAAAAGGTTAAATCCCGAAGCGCGTAGGAAAGACCGGGGGTTCGATGGCGGAAGGGGCCGAAGCGGGCGGAGAAGTCTCCAGACGGGAGGAACTGGAGGAGCTTGAGGAGGCACTGAGCGTAGCCGACCACGTCCACAAGGTCTTCGTGATGGCTCTCATAGTTTCCACCATAATCTCTGGGGGCATATGGATCTACGAGAGGGTCGTTCATTCGAAGGCGGTTCCGATTCCCCTCGAGATACAGGCGATGGTGGTTTTCCTCGTGGCCTTCGCCGCGACCTTCTACATAACAAACGCGAGAAAGATGAGGCACGGCTACGCCATCACCGGGGCCGTTCTGCTGCTTCTGGCCCTCTGGGGCGTTGAAACTGTTCTCAGCAGGGTCGAATCGGCGGAGGAGAGGATACTGATAGTTTCATCCCTCATCCTTGGAATCATAGGGCACGTTCTCTACTCGAACAGAAAACTGATGGAAAGGGTCGAGTGGCTCCTGATGCTGCTCCTTGGGGGCATCCTAATCGCCGTGCTCCTCGTCTGGCTGTTCACCCTTCGAGCAGGTCTTTAAATCGTTCGTAGCTCTCCCTGAATGCCTCCAGGACTGGGAGCTTTTCACCGGCGAAGAAGCTCAGCATCGCGCCGCCGCCTGTGGAGACGTGACTTATGCCCGTTATGTTGTGCTGGTATATGCTGGCTATGGAATGTCCTCCCCCGACTATGCTGAAGGCCGGGCTCTCCCCTATCGCCCTGAAGACGCCGACTGTGCCCACCGCGAACTCCTCGCGCTCAAAGACTCCCATCGGTCCGTTGGCGACTATTATCTTTGCCCCCATGAGCACCTCGCGGTACTTCTCAACGGTCCTTGAACCTATGTCGAGTATCGGGTGCTCGTCGAACAGCCACTTATCCTCGCTCAGCAGGTCAACCTCAACGCGCTCCCCCCTGTAATCGACGGCAAAATCAACGGGGGTCCTCACGTAGGGGTAGAACTCGTTGAGTATCTCCTCGGCCCAGTCCACCAGTTCGAGAAGGCCCTTCCTCTCCATGAACTCGAGGTTAGAGTCGCCGAGGTGGAAGCCCTTGGCGAGGGTGAACACGTGACCGACCAGTCCTCCGGTGAGTATGACCTCGGCCCTGCCGTTCCTCAGAACGTTCTCAGCCACGCGGAGGGAGTCGTCAACCTTCGCACCGCCGAGCACGTAAACACGGGGCTTCTCCTGGGTCTCGTATGCCCTTGTGAGTGCCTGGACCTCCTTCTCCATGAGGAAACCCATTATCATGGGCTTCAGTCTTGCGAAGCCCACCAGGGAAGGCTGGGAGCGGTGGGTCGCCGCGAAGGCATCGTTCACGACGTAATCTATCAGGGGCGCGAGTTTTCTCACGAAAAACGTCTTCTCGCAATCTTCAATCGGCTTGTATTTGACCTCCTCCGCGGCGAAGCGGAGGTTCTCTAACATGATGGCCTCTCCGGGTTTCAGCGCCGTTATCTTCTCGCGGGCGTATTTTCCGAAGATGTCCTCCACGTACTCCACTTCCTGGCCGAGCAACCCGCTTAGTATCTCGGCGTGCCCCTCTGTGGTGATGTAGTCCCCCTTGTACGGCTTGCTCTGGTGCGTCCCTATGACGAGTTTGGCCCCGTGCTCGAGGAGGTATATTACCGTCGGGAGAACCGCCCTGAACCTGGCGTCGCTGATTATCTTCCCGTCAGTGACCGGCGAATTTAGGTCTGCCCTCAGAAAGACGGTTTTTCCGTGATAGTCAAAGTCGGTGAGCCTGAACATTTCATCACCGCGTGGATGTTAAATCGGCGGGGTTAAAAACTTATTTTGAACACCTGCGGTGATAACAGCGCCTCCGGGGAAAGAGATTTATAAAATAAAGACGAAAGAATCGTGATAATGGACTTCACTTTCATGGGTGAGACTGATGCCGTGGACCCCGGATTTAATAAGGCTGGCATCCAGGGAAACGCTCGTTGGAGACGTAATCGAGCTGCTGAAGAGAATGGGCTTCAGGGACTACGAGAGGGTGGCGGGCAGGAAGGAGTGGGGAATAGACGTCGTGGCGATAAGGGACGACCCCATAGCTGGGACCGAGAAGGTTGTTCTGGCGGTTCATTCCAAGGGGCTGGCCTCTTCGAGGGACGTCAACGTCTTCGCTGACCTGGTGAACAAATACAGGGCGGATAAGGGAATACTGATATCCCCCGCAGGATTCACGAAGGACGCCAAGGTTCTAATATCCAGGGAGCATAGGGGGAGGGTGGTTCCGTGGGACGGCGAGAAGCTCGCCTCCCTGTTCAACAACTACCGGATGGAACCGCCCGCCGATCTTGTGGAGCGGCTTAAGGCCGAGACGGAGACGGGAGAAGAAAAAAGTCCCCTGAATGAGTTCGAGCTCGATGCCCCGCTTCTCCATGACTTTTCACCCGAGGCAGTGCTCGGAAAGGTGGCATCGTTCGCGGCTTCCAAATACCCTGTGAAGCCGGAGGAGGTGAAGCTCGAGTCCATCTCAGTCTCCCTGTCCAGTGCGTACATATTCTCCTGGTCCGTCGAGGGGGATGGTGAAAAGGACAAGGCGGTGGTGTTTTCGGAGGACCGCATAGTCCTCAGGGCAACGCAGGACAAGAACCTTAGCGTCCCCGTAACCAAGGCCCTCCTGAACGACGGCTCGATTATCCACGTCACGGAGCGTGAGGTGGAGGTTCCCCTCAGTCCAAGCGAGGCGGTCTTCGTCCTTAAAGCCGTCGCCGCAAAGGAGCTCGGCGTTCCAGAGGGCCGGGTGACCATCCATGAGAGGAAGAAAGTCTACGTTCCCAAAGAGGCCAGACTCGAGGTCCGGGTGGGTGAAAACCTGGCCAGTGCCAGGGTCGATCTGGAGCGCGGAGAGGTAACCTTCGAGATGAACCCCCTGCCCGATGACTACTTCGTTGAGAGGGTTCGGGACATCGTTCGGAAGCAGACGGGGGAGGAAATCGGCGAGTACGAGCTCAAGAGAACAAACGGGAAGGTTAAGGTATCCGGAAAGACGGAGCGCTTCTCATTCGAGGCCCAGTTCAACGGCTACACAGGCAGGCTTCTTGGGATGGAGGCCCTCATGAGCGACGACGCCCTCAACGAACTACTGAGAAACGCCTATCCGCAGGGCAGGGTCATCAACCTCGAGAAGGGCAAGAAGGCCGCCATCGCGGACATACTGCTTGAGGGGGGCGTGGCCGTTGTCAGCGTCGATCTCACAGACGGCAGCTATGAGGAAGTTAGGAGGCTCCCATCGCCCGAAGACGCCTTCGAAAACGCCCGGACTGTCATAGAGGGCAACTTTCCGCTGAGAGACCTGGTTATGGAATCATACCGTGTGCTGGAGCACAAGTACCTGGAGCTGGTTCTTGAGAGCGCCGATGGAAAGGCCGTCGTGAAGGTGGACGGCTCGACGGGGGACGTCCTCGACTACCTCGTCGAGGTGACGCCCGAGAGGGCGAAGGAGATAGTCTCCGAGAAGTATCCCGACTTTGAGATAAAGTCCATCGAGGGAACCGAAACCGAGTACACCGTTACCGCCGAGAACGACCGCCACATGGTAACCGTCAGAGTCAGCAGGGACGGAAAGCTCATCGAGGAGACTGACCGTGTTCTGAGAAGGGACCTAGCCGAGAGGATGGCAGTCGAGGCCGCGAAGGAGATAGACGAGGAGGCTGTGATAAGGTCGGTAACGCTCAACGAGAACTGGGAGGTCGAATTCGCCGGAAGAACGAAGGTCGGGAGGTTCGTCCTCCACAGAACCACTGGGGAAGTTCTGAAGAGCGACGTCCGCTTCACGGAGATGGCGATAAAGGAGTCCTACCTCGCGCATGTGAGGGAGAAATACAAGGAAGAACGGCCCGCGGTGGAGCGCCTCGTCCTCTACGAGGAGAGGGGCTACGTCCACATCAAGGTGGCGGGGAAGGAGACTCTCTACTACGCAAGGATAGACACAGGAACCGGGAAGATAATAAGTGAGGACAGGGCGCCGACAAAGGGAATAACGGCAAAGCTGAAGCAGCTTCAGCTGGACAGCAAATACAAGTGATCAGGCCATCAGCATGCTTTCTATCATCCTGATGGCTTCCATTATCTTCCTCTCTGGCTTTTCTTCGTTCTTCGGTATCTCGAGGTTTATAACGAGCCGCTCCTCCTTGTCGTCCTCGAAGTCGTATATCTCCAGCTCCTCCACCTCGACGTCCTCGAAGATGCTCTCCAGCTCCGGGCTGAGTATCTTCTTGTCGTTGCCGTAGACCTCGACGCGGACCACCTCGTCGGTCGTTGAGGCGACGACGACTATGTCGTAGGCGCCGACCTTCTTGACGAAGCGCAGCGCACTTCCGTAGCCCTCCACTTCCTCCTTGAAGCCGAGCTGGCGCATGGTGCTCCTTATTGCCTCCGTCTTGCTCTTTATCCTGTTGAGAATCCTCTCGCGGAGTTTGTAGCTCTCAAGGAGGGCCTTCTTTATTCCCTCTCCGGCTTCCTCGACGGTACCCTCCCATATACCGGTAACCCGTATGCCGGATGATGTGGGCTTGAGCTCGATCTTGATGGAATCAACGTCAAAGTCTCGCAGGTCGTCTATTTTAAGCTCGCTGAGCGTGAGAATGTCGAACTCCATCCTCACAATGTTCCCGAAGGCTTTGCCTTTGAACTTCACCTTCATCACCATGGGGGGCTTATGGGGACGGTTTAAAAACTCTTCCCCTATTGAAGAAGTCCGCTGACAGCTTTATCTGGCCTTGGCGGCCCCCATGGAAGTGCTCCGGAAAAGAAACGGATCCAGCACCTCCAGTCCGGTGATGGGGCCTTCGGGAGAGAAAATTGAAAGAGGAGATGGTCACTTCCTCTTCCTGAGGAGAACCGGGAGGAGTGCGAGGCCCACGATGAGGGCCGGGCCGCAGGTGCTTCCCCCGCCCTCGGTGGTCGTCTGGCTCGGGCTGCTGGTGCTGCCTCCTCCCACGGTGTAGGTCGCCTCGCCGGTGTTGCCGTAGAAGTCCACGGCGGTGACCTTCACGGTGAAGCTGCTGGCATCGACTCCCGGAACCTCGGTGAAGTAAGTGGCATCGACACTGATGGGCTTCAGGGAGAACGCTGGATACTCCGCGATGACCTTTCCGTCGGAGATTATCTGGACCTTCATTTCCTTGATTCCAACGTTGTCACCCGCGATTATGTAAACCTTGAAGTTCCGCCCGGGTTTTGGCTTGCCTGGGGAGAGGTAGCCGATTTTGACCTCCGGAGCCTGGGTGTCGGCTTCCTTGACGACGGTTATCTGGCTGACGCCCTGGGGAACGGTGACGTTGAGGAGCATGTAGTAGGTGCCGCCAATCTCCCTCTCGCCCAGGACGGTGTAGGTTATGTTGGTGTGCTCGGGATCCACCTTGGCCCCCTCGGGTATCTCGAGGACGAAGGGGCCGCTGACTTCCTCGCCGAGCTCGTTCACGAACCTGGCCGCGGTTCCATCCTCGCCGTTCTGCCTGTAAACTATGAACTTCTGCGGTATCGGGAGGGAGCTTATGCCCTCGTGGAGGACGTCCCCCGCGAGCGGGAACTTCACTGTGCCGTTGTCGTAGACGTAGATAACCTGCGAACCGTACCAGCTCGGGACGGTGTATCCCCTGTCCTGGTCGGCTTTGCTCGGCGGGTTGCTGGTCTTGTCGGGTGCGCCGGTGGTGGTGACGGTGTAGAACCAGTGCTCGTTGCCCTCCTTGTCGATGTAGAGAACCGGCTTGTCCTTGTGGATGTGTCCGGCGAGGACGAGCCTGATGTTGTACTTCTCGACGAGCTGGAGGAAGGTTCTGGCTATTTCATCGTACTCGCCGTTCTTGCCCTCCCAGTCCCAGCTTATGAACTTGGTCAGGGCGTTCCAGTCGCCGTCGTCAAAGGCCGTGTAGCCCTTTATGGTTCCGCCCCACTTGCCGTCGGGGGTGGTGTACCAGAACGGGTGGTGGACGAGGACTATGACCGTCTTGTTGGGGTGGCTCTCAAGCACGTTCTCCATCCACTGGAGCTGCTCGAGTTCGGGGTGCCTCTCCTCACCGCGGCTGTCCAGGCCTATTATGAGGAAGTTGCCTATGACCTCGTAGAAGTATCTTGGACCAACGTACTTGGTGTAGTAGGTCGGGGGGTGGTCGTGGTTGCCCTTGATGCCTATGAAGGGCATGCCAGCGGCGGTGCCGTGGATTATACCCGTGTCGAACATCTTGTATCCTTCGCTGTCGCCGTTGGTATCGACGTCGTCGCCGGTGCTTATTATGAGGTTAACCACGTTCTCGCCGCCCGCTCCGGTCATTGCGTAGTACGTCATGAAGCTGTCGTGGGCGGTGTAGCTGTGCATTGCGTAGGGATGCTCGCAGTACTTGAGTATCTCGGGGATGCTCTTCTGGAAGTACTCGCCGCAGACGAAGCCCATCTTTGAGCCGCTCGTGACGTGGAGGTCGCTGCCGTGGGCTATCCTGAGAACCGTCGGGGCGTCCTTCATGACCCACACGCCGTTGGGTATCGTGACCTCGCCCTTATCGCTCCTGACGACGAGGAAGTAATCGTCCGGCACCGCGTCCTCGGGTATCTTGGCCTTGATGACGCCGTTCTCCGTGCCCACTATCTGGAGGTCGTAGGGCCCGTGAAGTATTGAGACTATCTGAAGGGAATCGATGGAAACCCCCTCGGCGGGGTGTATTTCAACTATGTCTCCGGGCTTTCCTATCGCTGGAATTCCCGGGAGCGGCTGAACGAGGATCTCTCCCGGCGTCACGCTGCTTGAAGCGGCCCAGACGGTGCTCACTGGAACCGCCGCTATGGTAAGCAGGGCCACCAAAAGAGCCATAAGCTTGCCTGCCTTCATGGTATCACCAAGAAAAGCTGAAATAAATCGGTTATAAGCTTTCCCTTGTCTGAGGGGCGCTCCTTTACCCATCTTCGTCCAGTGCCGCCCTCATAATCTCCGCCAGTTCCGAGCTCCCCCCAAACCGCCGGTAGGATGAATAGTTCTCGATTATCCTTCCTCGCAGCTTCCCGGCGGCCTCCGTCTTCCCGTTCCTCATCGCCACCTCCCACCGGGTGAAGTCCACGGCCATCTCCAGGAGGTGCCAGTCGGCCCTGCTCGGAGGTTTGGGGGGCAGTATTCCATCGATGGTTCCCTCCGGCTCCAGCGAACACCTCAAAACGGTGGTTTTCCCGAGATAATCCTCGTGGGCTTCCTCGGTGAACGTGACCGGTCCGTACACCCCCGGGAGTCCCCGTATCCACCTGTGCGCCCCCATGTTCTCGAACTCAAGCTCCACCGGCAGGTTGAGGGCGAGCTTTACGATCAGCTCAACGTCGTTGGTCACCTGCACCGACGCGTATGGATGCTCCCTCAGCTCACCTGCGCTCTTTCCACCGAAGAGTTTGAAAAACAGCTTGTTCCCTCTCCTTACAACGCCCACTGGGGTGGCATTTGACCTCGTGACGAGCAGAACCTCGTAGACCTGCCCCTCGTTGAGGAACTCCAGAAATCCACGCATGCGACCACCTAAATGAAATGGGAAAAGGGGTTTAAAGCCGCTGCTTCGGGAGGACGATGATGTCGTCCCTCTCGACGTAGAACGTCACCTGCTGGAGCGGCCTGAGTCCCGCTATCTCCCTGTCGCTGATGGTTCTGGCGATGATCCTGGTGTCCCCGAAGAGACCGACGACCTCGATGAAGAATCCGTAGTACTCGATGAGGTCAACGGTTCCGGTGAATGAGACCGCGTTCTCGACGGGCTTGAGCTTTATCCTCTCAGGCCTGATGACTATGACGACGTCGTCGCTCTTGTCAGTGTAGTGGAGGCCGTCGAGCCTTATGCCCTCGAACTCGACGGAAACGCGGTCGCCGTTCCTCTCGACAACTTTGGCCGGGATGACGTTGGTCTTGCCCATGAAGCTGGCGACGAATTCAGTCCTCGGAGTCTCGTATATCTCCTTCGGTGTTCCCACCTGCTCGACGGTTCCGACGTTCATGACGGCAATCCTGTCGCTTATGGCCATGGCCTCCTCCTGGTCGTGGGTGACGTAGATGACGGTGATACCGAGCTCGCGCTGGATTCTCCTTATCTCCGAACGCATCTCAAGCCTGAGCTTGGCGTCGAGGTTGCTCAGCGGCTCGTCGAGGAGGAGAACCTTGGGCTCGACGACCAAAGCTCTAGCTATCGCGACACGCTGCTGCTGACCTCCGGAAAGCTGGGTCGGGTAGCGGTCCGCGAAGCCCTCGAGCTTGACGAGTTCGAGGGCCCACTCCACCTTCTTCTTTATCTCGTCCTTTGGAAGCTTCTTGAGCTTCAGACCATAGGCGACGTTGTCGAAGACCGTCATGTGGGGCCACAGGGCGTAGTTCTGGAAGACGAGCACCGCACCGCGCTTGCTGGACGGGAGGTAGGTGACCTCCTCGTCGCCGAAGTGTATTGTGCCGCTGTCCGGGAAGTCCAGACCTGCTATGATTCTCAGCGTCGTGGACTTTCCACACCCGCTCGGTCCGAGCAGGGTGAAGAGCTCCCCTGCCTTTATGTGAAGGTCTATCCCCTTAAGGGCAACCGTTTCTCCGAAGGTTTTGACGATGTTCTCAAGCTTGACGTCAACCATCCCAACCACCTCATGTGAGACCTATGAATGAGTACCTCTGCTTGGTTATCACGTTCGCCAGGACTATGGCTATAATCTGCACCGTCATGAGGAAGACACCGAGCGCGGCCGCGAGGTTGGCGCTTCCAACGGCGCTCGTCATGAGCTCGACCATCCTGGCGGTTATCGGGTAGTACTCTGGGTTGATGGAACCGAGGGTGATGCCGACGCTGGTCTCGCTCATACAGTAGACGAAGCTCAGCATGGCTCCTCCAAGCAGGTTCAGGAGTATCAGGGGTATCAGAATTCCCGTCAGTGCCTTCCACCTTCCTGCGCCGAGGTTGAGCGCAGCCTCCTCGAGGGACACGTGAACCTGCTGGATTCCGGCCGAGATGGAGCGCGCCGCGAAGGGCAGACGCCTGATCGAGTACGCCAGCACGAGAACCATCGCGGGGTTGAAGCCGAGCAGGTTCGTGGGGTCGAGGGGCGTGTCCGGGAACACCTTGGCGAAGAAGAAGAAGTAGCTCATCGCTATGACGATACCCGGAACGGCTATGGGTATCGTTGAGAGGCTGTCGAGAACGGGTCCGAGCTGGCTCTTCTTGAACCTGCTGGAGGCGTAGGAGGCGGTGAGCGACAGGAGGAGGATGACGATTATTGCGGCGGTGGAATACATGATGCTGTTCATGATAACGCGTTCAATGTCCGGCTGGGTTATGATGCTCTGGATGTGCGCGGTGGTGAAGCCCTGAGGCCATGTTCCGGACCAGCTCTCGCTGAAGGCGAGGAGAACCACACCCACCTGCGGGAATATTGAGATGAGGAGCATAGGAAGGACGACGAGGTAGATGAGGACCGCCTGCCAGCCCTTGGGCTTGGCCACGCGCGGCTTCCACCTTCCGCCCTTGCTGAGCATGGCGTACTGGCGCAGGCTGACGTACTTCCTGATTCCGAGGAACATCAGGATGGCGATGGTGAGCATTATGAGCGCGAGGGCAGCGAGCTGCGGGCTTCCAACGTTGAAACCGCTGGTGAAGGCGCTGTAGATCTGGAAGGACATGAGCTTCCTGGCGAGCGGGTTGCCCTGGAAGACTATCGGCGCGGCGAGGTCCTCAAGGCTGAAGATTCCAACGAGGGTCGCTCCTGCCGCGATTCCCGGGAGGGCGAGCGGGAACGTAACGGTTCTGAAGAGGTGGAAGCCCCTGCTTCCAAGGTTCTCCGCCTGCTCCTCAAGGGTGGGGTCGATGTTGATGAAGCTCGCGTAGGCGTTGAGGTAAACTATCGGGTAGTAGGTCATCGCCTGAGCGACTATAACGCCCACGAGACCGTCGATAACGATTCTGTGCGGGAATACGTGAAGGATATCGTAGAACAGCCAGTTTATCAGACCGTTGGGAAGGAACATCTTCTTAACGATGAAGACGTTGACGAAGGGCGTAACGAGGAGCGGCACGAAGAGAAGAATCCTGACGATGTTCTTGCCCGGGAAGTTGTAGCGCGCCATGACGAATGCGAAGACGGTTCCCAGTATCGTGGTCAGGATCATGACGCTCAGGGAGACTATTATGGAGTTGAGTATCACTCCGAAGTCAACGCCCTGGACATAGTAGATCTGCTCCCCGCTGGGCAGGGTGACAAGTCTGGAGAACTCCCCGGTCGGCCAGCTGATGTAGTACTCCGACGTCAGTATGCTGGTGAACCAGTGGAAGGAGAAGTGACCGTTGTACTCGAAGGCCACCGCGAGCATTGCCAGCACTGGGATTATCAGGAAGGCCACCAGGTACAGGAGTGGGAACAGGAACGAAGTCGTAACGACCGGATCGAACAGGGGTGTTCCAAAGAGTCTCTCGCTCCACTTGCTTACCTTCATTGAGCATCAACCTCCGTTCTGCTTCTGACCATACCCGCCACTCTGAGTTGGTCGAGGTGGAGTCTATTTAAAGATTTCCAAGAATTTGTTGATTCGTCCGTATTGAAAAAGTGCCAAAAAAGAATGGAAATTCGCAGGGGGATATCAAACTCAACCGAGCATGCTGTTGAGGTCGTCGAGCACCTTCTGGTACTTGTCCATGGCGCCCTGGCGCCACTCCTGGACGAGCTGGTCCTGGAAGTTCCTGTCCTTGACGATCCTGTCGTTTATCTTCTTGGCGTACTCCTCGGTGAAGGTAACTGTCTGACCGGTCTCGGGGTCCTTGAACTCTATCGGGGCGGTGAGCTCGTCCTTGAGCTGCTCGAACTGCTCATCGGTTATCTTGCCCTGCTTGTGGGCCTGGACTATGGCGACCCATGCGTCGTGAAGCTTCTGGTTCGGGTCAACGAGGGTGGCCTTGAAGTAGTACTGGAGTGCGCTCACGGTCTCAAGGGCCCTCTTGTCGTCGAACTCGATTCCCTCGGCGTGTATGGCATCATCGTAGGCCTTCTCAAGGGCGGGCCTGGCTTCGCCGTAGGTCTTGCCCTCGTTCTGGCCCTTGAAGATGACGTCCGCGTAGGGCTTGGTGATGGTCATATCGAATATCTGCGGGTTGATCGGGAGCCTGTTGACGTCGGGGCTCATCCAGACGGCCTGACCCTCGGTGAGAACCCAGTATATGAAGGCCTGAGCCGCCTCGGGGTGCTTGGCGTTCTTGAGGAGTGCTATCGGGTCGCCGTTTATGATGCTCTCTCCCTTCGGAACGACGTAGAGACAGTCGGGGTTCTGCTGCATGGCGGTGTAGCCGTAGAAGTCGATGGTGTTTCCTGCCGCTATCTCACCGTTGATAACGGCGTCCCTGACGGCGTCGCTGGCGAGGTAAACCTTGGAGTTGGCCGTGATGAGGGTCATGATGCGCCAGCCCTCCTCCCAGCCGAAGGCCTGGAGGATAATCTGGTATATCCTGGTGTTCGAGGTGCTCCTGGTCGGGTCGGCTATTCCGTACTGCGGCGGGTTGAGGGCCCAGTCCTCACTCGCTATGTCCTCCCACTTGTCCGGTATCTGAAGGTTCCACTTCTCGAGCTGCTTCTTGTTGACGGTGTATCCGAAGGAGGAGAGCGCCGCGGCTATCCAGTAAACTTTGCCGTCGTCGTCCTTCCTGACCATGGGCATTCCCGCGAGCTCGGTGGGGAGCGGGTTGCCGAGGAGACCGAGAACCTTCTCGTCGGTTATCGGGGCGAGGTAGTTGGCCTTGTAGAGGTCGTCGAAGAGCGTCGGTCCGCCTCCCCAGCCAACGTCGGCGCCCTTCTCGATGTAGCTGGGCCAGAGGCTCTCCGGGACCTTGATGAACTTGATGTCCTCAATGTTGTACTGCTTGGCGACATCGCTCTGGAGGAAGGTCTGCTTGACCATGTACTGTATGGTCGCGTCGTGCCTGGTGACGATGACAAGGGTTATTCCGGAGGTTTCACCGCCGTTTCCTCCGCTTATGCAGCCGCTGGCCACGACGCTGAGGGCAAGAAGCAGGATAAAGCCAATTGCCACGGGCTTCTTCATGGTTTATCACCTGGTTATGTCAATCGTGGGTGGTTCGAGAAACTTAATAAAAAATTAATGGTTCAGCAAGCAAAAAAATGGAGGAGATCACTTCCTCCTCCTGTAGAGGGCAAGCGGTATGAGGGCGAGACCGATCAGAGCCGCCGGGCCGCAGGTGCTTCCGCCCTCGCTGGTCTCTTCCTTGCCGAGGTTGCTCTGGACGGTTATGGCCCAGTGGATGAAGTTGGTGACGAACTGCGGGCCGTCGAGGTCAACGCCGTGGTAGGTCGGGCTCCACATCGGCTCGTAGCCGCCGTAGGGGGTCTCACCGCTGACAACGAGGACGTTCTTCTTGTCCTCGAAGAGCTGGACGGCCATGAGCGGGAACTCGCCGACGTCACCGGCGGTGTAGGCCTGGGCCGCCGGGTCGGTGTTCTCAACGATCTGGCCGTCGGCGCTGGTGGTGACTATGATGTATATTCCATCGGCGATTCCGCCGTGGAGGCTCTGCCAGTTGCCGTTCTCATCGACGTAAGCAACGACACCCGGTCCGTGGAAGAGGACCTTGCCGCCGTTCTTGAAGTCCTTGGTGAGCATGTCCTTGTCGGGGGTTCCGCTGTCCGGGTTCACGAGACCGACGACACGGTAGCCGGCTCCAGCGTTGCTGGTGGCGTCCTCAGCGGAGCACTGGTCGAGCCTGAGGTTGGCGCCGATGGCGTCGAGGATGGTGTTGGCGAAGTCAATCCTCTGCGGGCCGTCGCCGTAGTCAGAATCAGCCGCAACCCAGAGGATCCTGTTTCCGTCGTTCCACCACTGGACGATGGCCTGAACCTCGTCCGGGCTGAAGGCCTGGGTCGGCTGGCCGATGATAAGGAAGTCCACGTCCTTGATGGCGTCGTAGGTTATCTTCTCGCCGAGCTGATTGATTCCAAGCTCATCGGCCTTGTCGGCCGGTCCTATGTAAGCCCAGCTGACGTCGCTGATGGTCTTTATCATTCCCTCAGCGAGAACGTTGCCGTCCTTGTCGGTCAGAACTGCCAGACCCTTGTCGCTCTCGCCGTGGGCGAGGTCAACACCGACGGTCGTAGCACTGGCCATGGCAAATCCAAAAACACCAAAGAAAACAAACACCGCAAGTATTATTGCAGCCTTCCTCATGGTATCACCGGGTTATCTAAGGCCCAGGAAGTTATAAATCTTATGAAGTGGGAAGTTTTTCGATTCAGTTAAACTTTTGAGCCATCCCCGAAGCCGTCGGCTGTACTTCCCCCGCAGTAAAACCCTTAAAGGCTTGTACCGTTCAGGCTTCAGGTGGTGAGTATGGACATTGAAAGAAGGATAGAACTCATCAAGAGAAAGCCAACGGAGGAGCTCCTGACGGAGGAAAACCTCAGGCACCTGCTCGAAGTCGGCGTTCCAATGCAGCACTACATCGGATTTGAGATAAGCGGTTACATTCACCTCGGAACCGGACTCATGGCGGGAGCGAAGATAGCCGACCTTCAGAAGGCTGGAATCAAGACGAGAATCTTCCTCGCCGACTGGCACAGCTGGATAAACGACAAGCTCGGTGGAGACCTGGAGGTCATCCAGAAGGTCGCGCTTAGCTACTTCAAGGAGGGCATGAAGCAGAGCATAAAGGTCATGGGCGGTGACCCTGAGGAGGTCGAGTTCGTCCTCGCGAGCGAGATACTCGAGAAGGGCGACTACTGGCAGACCGTCATAGACATCTCCAAGAACGTCACCCTCGCGAGGATGATGCGCTCCATAACGATAATGGGCCGCCAGATGGGGGAGGCCATAGACTTCGCCAAGCTCATCTACCCGGCGATGCAGGTTGCCGACATCTACTACCAGGGCGTCACCATAGCCCACGCCGGAATGGACCAGAGGAAGGCCCACGTCATAGCCATCGAAGTGGCTCAGAAGCTCAAGTACCACGCCCTCGAGTGGAAGGGCGAGAAGCTCAAGCCGGTCGCTCTGCACCACCACCTCCTGCTCGGCCTCCAGGAGCCGCCGGTGTGGCCGATAGAGAGCGAGGAGCAGTTTAAGGAGCTCAAGACCCAGATGAAGATGAGCAAGAGCAAGCCCTACTCGGCGGTCTTTATCCACGACACACCGGAGGAAATCAAGCAGAAGCTCAGGAAGGCCTTCTGCCCGGCGAGGGAAGTCAGGTACAACCCGGTCCTCGACTGGGCAGAGTACATAATCTTCCGCGAGGAGCCTACGGAGTTCACAATCCACCGCCCGGCCAAGTTCGGCGGCGACGTCACCTACACGACCATCGAGGAGCTCAAGAGAGACTTCGCCGAGGGCAAGCTTCACCCGCTCGACCTCAAGAACGCGGTCGCCGAATACCTCATCGAACTCCTCAAGCCGGTCAGGGACTACTTCGAGAGGAATCCTGAGCCGCTTGAGCTGATGCGGGAGATAAAGATCACCCGCTGATTCTTCTTTTCCTTTCAGCTGGTGGAGCCGATGCCGGGAATAGACGAGAAGGACAGGGAGATACTCCGAATCCTCCGGAAGGAGGGCAGGATAACCCTAACCGAGCTCGGGAAGAGGGTTGGCTTATCCCCGGCGAGCGTGAAGAACAGGGTCGAAAAGCTGGAGAAGCTCGGGGCCATTAAGGGCTACTCCGCCATCGTTGACCCGGCTTTCCTCGATGAATACGTCCAGGCTTTCTTTGAGCTGCGCCTGGCCATAGACGACCACACGATAGACCAGATTCTGATGAAGATTGCCTGCTTGGAGGAGGTTCAGAGCCTCTACCGGCGCAGCGGTGAGAGACAGATACTCGTGAGGGCGAGCTTCCACAGTACCGACGAGGTTAAGGCCTTCGCCGGGAGGCTCAAACGGTTATTCGGCAAAAACCTCGAACGGGTGGAGGTTACGCTCATAATAGACACCTTCAAGGAGAACTGGGTGGCCTGTGAGAAGGGAAAGCGATGAGCACTTGGCGAGGGAGTGAGGATGCTCTTCGTCGTGAGACCTGGAAGGAAGAAGAACGAGCTTGAGGCATTCTTCATCGAGAACGAGCCCGAAAAGCTCACCGCCATGAAGAACCTGAAGGCCGAGAGGATATACCGCTTCATAATGCGAGAGGGAAGGCTCTTCAAGGTTCTTGAGGGCAGCCAGTATCGCAATCCGAAGGAAATCGAGAAGCTTCTTCGTCAGGCCAGAATCGTCCTTGTGAACGCCGACGAGTGGGAGGACTACTTCAGGAGGAGGCTCCAGAACAAGAGGGTTGAACGCGCCGAGCTCTGCCGCCTCTGCCTCCTCGACGGCAGGATAACCGTCCTCACCGAGGGCAACCGCATTAAATACCACGGCGAGTACATCTGCGAGCGCTGTGCCGAGGACGAGCTGAAGAGGGAGCTCCGCTTCAGGTTCAAGAGCGTTGCCATGTTCGACCAGGCGAAGAAGCTCCTCGACCGGTTCAGAGACCTGGATAAAGTCCTCTACGCCTTCGACCCCCGCTTCGACCCGACGAGGCATCCGGAGATAACCAAGTGGGATGAACTGAAGGCCAAGCACGTGCGCGTTGAGAAAATCCACATCGACGAGCTCCCGCTTCCCGAGAGGTTTAAATCCGTTCTTAAGGCGGAAGGCGTTAACGAGCTCCTCCCGGTCCAGAGCCTGGCGATAAAGAACGGCCTCCTTGAAGGCGAGAGCCTCCTCGTGGTTTCCGCCACTGCCAGCGGCAAAACCCTCATCGGCGAGCTGGCCGGTGTTCCGAGGGCCATGAAAGGCCGGAAGATGCTTTTCCTCGTCCCACTTGTCGCTCTGGCCAACCAGAAGTACGAGGACTTCAAGAGGAGGTATTCGAAGCTCGGGCTGAGGGTGGCGATAAGGGTTGGAATGAGCCGCATAAAGACCCGGGACGAGCTTGTGGTCGTTGACACGGGCATCGATGCGGACATCATAGTGGGAACCTATGAGGGCGTTGACTACCTCCTCAGGGCGGGGAGGAAGATCGGCAACGTTGGAACCATAGTGATAGACGAGATACACACCCTCGACGACGAGGAGCGCGGGCCGAGGCTTGACGGTTTAATTGCGAGGCTGAGGAAGCTCTATCCGAGCGCGCAGTTCATCGGCCTCTCCGCAACCGTTGGAAACGCCGGCGAACTGGCGAAGGAGCTCGGGCTGAAGCTGGTGCTCTACGATGAGAGGCCGGTTGACTTGGAGAGGCACATCATCATAGCGAGAAACGAGTCCGAGAAGTGGCGCCACATAGCGGTTCTCTGCCGGGCGGAGGCGATGAGAAAATCCCGGCAGGGCTACAAGGGGCAGACGATAGTCTTCACCTTCTCGCGCAAGAGGACGCACGAGCTTGCCGCTTACCTCACGAGCAAAGGCCTGAAAGCCAAGCCCTACCACTCCGGCCTGCCCTACAAGCAGAGGAAGCTCACCGAGATGGAGTTTTTAGCCCAGAGGCTCGACGTTGTGGTCACCACAGCCGCCCTTGGGGCCGGTGTTGACTTTCCAGCGAGCCAGGTCATCTTCGAGAGCCTCGCGATGGGCAACAAGTGGCTGAGTGTGAGGGAGTTCCACCAGATGCTCGGAAGGGCAGGAAGGCCGCTCTACCACGAGAAGGGCAGGGTATATCTCATCGTCGAGCCCGGGAGGAAGTATTCCGCCCAGATGGAAAGCTCGGAGGACGAGGTTGCATTCAAGCTCCTCATCGCACCGATTGAGCCTGTCCTCGTCGAGTGGAGCGACGAGCTTGAGCAGGACAACGTCTTAGCCCATTCCTGCGTCTTCAACCGGCTCGACGTCATCGAGGATGTCCAGTCCAAATGCCTCGGCGCCAACCAGAGTGCGGAAAAGGTCCTCGAAAAGCTTGGGGAGCACGGCTTTGTCCGGCTTAAAGGGCCGTCCGTGGAGGTCACCCCCTACGGAAGGGCCGTTAGTATGAGCTTTCTCCTGCCCAAGGAGGCGTCCTTCATAAGGAACAACCTCGGAAAGAAGCCCGCCCGGTGGATAGCCGTCAAGCTTTTGCCGTTCGAGAACCTCTACCTGAGCGGAACGCTCCAGAGGGAGCTTGAGGGTGCAGTGAGGGGAAGACTGAGTGCCAACGTATTCTCGCCGAGCTTTGCCTCGATCCTTGATGAACTTGACCGGGTTATCCCCGAACTCAGCCCCAACGCCGCCGAGAGGCTCTTCACGCTCTACCAGGAGTTCTTTATGTGCCCCGAGGACGACTGCACCGACTACGCGATGGAGCGCGTGAGCGATATGATAATCGAGCTGAGGAGGAGCGGTAAGCACCCCACGCAGATAGCGGAGCACTTCAGGAAGGTCTATGGATTGATAGTCTATCCCGGAGACGTCTTCACGTGGCTCGACGGCATTGTAAGGAAGCTTGAGGCGATAGAGAGAATCGCGAGGGTCTTCCGCGTGAGGAACACCGAGGAGGAGGCAAAGGTCCTGAAGAGGGAGATTGAGGAGGGCAGAACGATACGCAGGGACCGCGGGGACAACAGAGGTTACCATAGGTCTTCAGGCATGAGAGACCGGGAAAAATCGAGAGGACGGAACCAGACTCGAAAAGGGATGAACGGTAGGAGGAAGGGGCCGGGCTGATGCTCAGCCCCCTATCTGGAGCACCAGCTGGGCCGGGTCCCTGATGGCCGGCCCCAGACCGAGAACGTAAACCATGAGATACCAGAGCCTTCTTTCCTCTTCATCATCTACGAGCTTCTGGAGACCGTAGTAGACTATCACGAGGATGAAGGTTATCCACGGGTAGTAGAAGTACGCTCCAAAGTGCTGGACCAGGATGTTCTCAAGCCAGTGAACCTCGCGGTAGCCGTAGAAGTGTATGGCAACGACCGTTGATCCCATGTCGTAGAGGTGCGCTAAAACCGCGTAGAGGTAGAGCTTATCGAAGGGCCTGTACCTGTATATCAGCAGCGCGGGTATCCAGGAGACGAAGGTGTGAAGGAGCGTCAGCCCGTAGGGCTCCCAGCTCTTTGCGTGGGTGATCAGCAAATAGTTCGCCCACAGTGCCAGGAGTGCTCCCCAGCCGAAGGTCAGCTTCGGGTAGGTTTTCAGCTTTGCGTCCAGAACTATGGCGGGCAGCATTATGAAGAACGTGGTGAAGAAAATTCCCGGCGTGAGTATCAGGGGATTCTGGGGGAGTATGCCTCCATCGACGAGGGCCCTCACGGTGGATCCGAAGACGACCATCAGTGTAACCGCCATAAAAAGTGTCTTGTCGATTTTGATCTTGAGGGGTTTCAGTATATACCTATATGTATATATGGCCCCGAGGCCGAGCATGAGTGCATACACGAGCGTGTTTATCGGGTTGTAGCCGCTCCTGGTGAACATCGGCTCCCAGAAGTATTTGTACATGAAACCCCACAGTTCGTTCCACAGTGATTCCAGCATCTCTTTCCCCCAGGGTGAGTCTCCCTTCCGGTTTAAAGGTCTTTTGGGAACAAAAAAGAAAAGCTGATAAACGGTGGGATTTTAAAAATGTAAGGGGTGATGGAATGCCGTACGGACCTGCGATGGTTTTTGGTATGGGCGCCGCGATGATACTGGGCTTCCTGCTGGCGCTCTTCATAGCAGCGCTGTTCCTGTGGATGGCGGCGAAGCTGATTGGAATCCAGAACGCTTCGATAGGGAAGGCAATGATCGCGATACTCGGTGGGGGCATCCTAGCGGCCATCGTTGGCTCTCTGGTCGGAGCGGTTCTGGGACCCCTTGGCCCCATAGCGGCGTTTATTACAAACCTATGGGTCATCAAGGCAGTTTTTGACACCGGCTGGCTCAGAGCCTTCCTCGCGTGGATACTCTCGGCCGTGATAGCGGCCATAGTCATGGGAATCCTCGCGTTCCTGGGAATATTCACAATCGGCGCACTCGCGGCGCTCTGAGTTTCTCTTTATTTTGGTTTGGGGTAAGGTATAAATATCCCCAGCGCGCTAAACTATGTGATGCCTATGTTCTTCAAACCGGCCGAGCTCCAATCCAGGGAGGTGAAGCCCTTCGATGGGTTCCCCTTCGGCCTCAGCGAGGGGAGCCTAGCCGGGATAATCTCAACCGACGAGCTGGCCGAGACGGCTTTTCTGTACCACCTCGTTGCAAATTCCCTTGAGAACGGTCCCGTCTATCATATCGGCCCCGGAGCATCGTTTTCCGTTAAGGTTCTGAAGCGCCTCACCGAGGACGTTTCCAACCTGTACGCCGGCAACGTCTACTCGGTTGAGGAACTCCTCCAGGCGCTCAATGTCGTTGAGGATGGCTCCCTCGTGGTGGTCCCGCTCTTTCCGGCGCTTCTCAACCGCTCCGCCGAGGGGGTAGTGGAGGTTCGAAAGCTGGTTGACAGAAAGGGACTCATCCTGGTTCTGGGACACACAACCATAGAGCTCAACGAGCTCGACCTTCCCGGCGAGTTTAGGCGCCTCTATGACCTTCCGGAGATATTCGAGGCGCTGGCCGTTCTGAGAACCAGCTCCTACCGCGGTCACTACAGGCTCAACATGACCGTCCTGAAAGCGCCCCCCGACTACGTCTCCGCCGTGGGGGACCACTCGATACCGATAGACTCCCTGATAAAGCCCCTTCTCTAGCCGTATATGCTCACGTGGCCGAATCCCAGGCCGTAGCGGACGTAGAGCGCCAGTCCGAAGAGGATTAATATGATTGCAGTGGCCGCGTAGTCCCTGCCCTTCATCTCGATATCGTAGAGGAACGTTCTCTTTTTGCCCGCCCCGAGCGCCCTGCTCTCAAGTGCTATGCTCAGCTCGTGGGCGGTTTTGAGGGAGGCAACGAGCAGGGGGATGAGAACGGCGGTCATCTTCTTTGCCCTCACCAGGAAATTCCCCTTCTCGACTTCCCAGCCGCGGCTCCTCTGGGCATCGGTTATGTTCCTGGACAGCACGTAGAGTGTCGGAATGTAGCGGAGGGCTATTGAGATTGTCAGGCCGAACTCGTAGGGCATGCCCAGCCTTACGAAACCCAGTATCAGGTCGCGCTGGGTTGTCGTCATCAGCAGGAGGAACGTTATCAGCGCAAACGTAAGGAGTCTCATGGCGAAAGAAACTCCGAAGAGCAGCCCCCTGAGCCTCGGCTCGTAGATAATCGGCCACACCACGAGGGTTATGATGACTATCGGCAGGAGGGGCTTGAGGAGCTTTATCTGCTCCCGTATCTCCACCCCGCCGAGAAGCCTTCCGACGAGCAGGAAAGCGAAGAACAGGGGTATCAGGATTTTGGGGTCGTTGTACAGCATAATCGCCGCTATCCCGGCGATGGTTCCGATTATCTTGACCCTGGGGTCGAGGGAGTGCAGCGGAGAGCTCTTCTCCGTGTAGAATGGGTATATCATACCGCACCACCCGCCAGGGCATCGACCAGCTCACGAACGCTTCTCACAAAGCCCACTCCCGCGCCCTCGCTTATCCTGAGAAGTTCGGGCTTCTCGAGTCCGAAATCATGAAGATCAAGCGAGAAGAACTCCTCCACTGGGCCATCGAAGACCTTTCTGCCGTCGTGCAGCAGGAGGACCCTCTCGGCCAGCTCCAGAACCAGGTCCATATCGTGGGTTATGAGCAGTATCCCGTGCCCTTCGGAGCGGAGCTTTCTCACGGCATCGACGACACTGGAGGAACTCCTCGCGTCCAGCCCGGTCGTTGGTTCGTCCAGGATGAGGTACTTCGGCTTCATCGCCAGAACGCAGGCTATCGCCAGCCTCTGCTTCTCGCCGCCGCTCATCGAGTACGGTGTCCTCTCCAAGTAGCCCTCCAGATTGACCGCCCTCAGCGCCCACCGAACCATCTCTTCAATCTCCTCCTCGCTCAGCCCGAGGTTCCGCGGCCCGAAGGCAACCTCGCGGAACACGTTCTCCTCGAAGAACATGTGCTCGGGGTTCTGAAAGACGTAGCCCACCTTCGTGCTCAGCTCGGCGACGGTGTGTTCGCGCGTGTCCATACCGTCCACCGTCACCCTGCCCCGCGTGGGCTTCAGGAGGCCGTTGAGGTGCTTCGCGAGGGTGGTTTTTCCGCTCCCGTTGGGGCCAACTAACGCGACTATTTCCTCCCCCATCTCGAAGCTTACGCCCTTCAGGGCTTCCCTACCGGTCTCATAGACGTGCCAGACGTTTTCCACCCTCAGCATCGCTTTCCACTTCCGTCCGGGAATTTAAAAAAGTTCCCAGTGAGTCCATGAGCTCGCCGAACAGAACCCTGGAAACCTCAAGGAGGGACGGTGCGTCCCCGAGTATCTCAGCAACCGAGGCCGCGCCCGCCGGCACGGGATTGGAGACGTTGAGGCCGACACCTATGACGGCGTACCTCACCATATCCAGCTCACCCGCGGCCTCCACCAGCACGCCGGCCGTTTTTCTCCCCTCCACGTAGACCCCACATTCCTGCCGCTCCGCTTCGATTCCGTAGCGGGACAGTGTCCGGGCAATCGCGTCGAGCGTCGGGGGCACCAGCCCGGAAACATCCGCCAGCCTCAGATCGGGCCGGAGGATAACGGAGAAGTACAGTCCTCCCCTCCTGGATTCCCAGCGCCTCCCCCTGCGTCCCCTGCCCGATGTCTGCTCCCGGGCTATCACAAACGTCCATCCAGGCTCCCCATCCTCTGCGAGCTTCCCTGCAACGTCCATGGTCGATGGCGTTCTCAAAACGTAGTAGCTCCTCACGTCCAGCTCCCACGGGTACGGCTCCCCGGGCTCGGAGAGGAGCGTATAGCCCTTCCTGGAGGAATCTATGGTATAGCCGAGGGCGATCAGCTCCCTCACGTGCTTCCATATAGCAACCCTGGACACGCCCAGCTCCGCGGCCATGGTGTCGCCGGATACCCTCTCACCCCTCCGGAGTATGCCTAGGATGCCCCTCTTAACACGGCTGTCCCTGATGAGTCCCCTCATGGCCACCGAGTTTCGTTAACTAAAACATTTTAAAGATTAACGTCCGCCTGCGGGTGACTGAAAGGGGGTGGCAGGATGCACAGTAGGGACGTGGCGTTTGCGGCTCTCTTTGCCGCTCTGACGGCGGTTGGTGCTCAGATAAGCATCCCGCTAGGTCCGGTTCCGATAACGCTTCAGGTTCTGTTCGTTCTCCTTGGGGGGCTCGTCCTCGGTGCCAGGCTCGGCTTTTTAAGCCAGCTCGCTTACGTGGCCATGGGCGCGGTTGGAATTCCCGTGTTCGCGGGCCTTCAGGGCGGCTTCGCCGCCCTCTACGGGCCGACCGGGGGCTATATAGTCGCCTTCCCGATAGCGGCCTTCATAGCGGGATACCTAACTGAAAAAACGGAGAAAAAAGCGGGCATGCTCGCGGGCTCCCTGGGCGGCATCGCGGTCATCTATCTCATGGGCTGGCTCAGGCTCGGCTTGTTTATGAACGGGGACTTTGAAAGTGCCTTCACGCTTGGGGTGCTGCCCTTTATTCCAGTGGATGTTATAAAAGCTGCCCTGGCGGTTTTGATAGCCGACAGGGTAATAAAAGCAATAGATTTGGGGTGATGGCGTCACCAGTCCGCCATCGCCTCTTCAAGTATTCCTACCGCCTGCTTCTGGTGAAGCGCCGCCTTTCTCAGATCTATGAAGATGTAGATCCTCGGGAAGTTGGAAACGACCGGCCCGTACTGGCTTGCGTTGGCATAGTACTCCGCAGCGGTTGAGTTCTGGATCTGGGCTATCCCCAGTGTCTCGTTGTCCATTCCCCCTTCCACGGCCTCAGTATAGAGCACGTTGTATTCATCGAGAGCCCTGTGGTACTGGATGTAGTAGTAGAAGTTGAAGAGCATCACGTCTATTCCCCTCTGAAGCGGCGCCTTCGGAGGAAGCACTATTGAGGAATATCCGAGGTTGTCCATAATAATCCCCCTGTAGAACGCTTCCCATTCAGGCCCCTTTCTTGCGACGCTGAATTCTATGGTCAGTCCCGTAACAAAGACCTTACCGTTTCCGAAGGTGTACGTCGCGGTGCTTGGCCTGGTGTTGTCAGGGGTTCCCGTGGGTGCCTGGACGGTGATTATCTCGGCGTTCGCCGGAAGACCAACGAAGTAACCGTGGCTTGCGTAGCTGCTGGTGAGCGTCGTGTTGTTGGCGAGTACGTAGTCGTGGTTTGAATAGCTCTTCTTTATCTCCACCCCTCCGGGGAGTGGCGTGGTCCACAATCCACCGCCCCATCCCCAGTTGGCGGCGTGGATTTCGAGAACCTTTCCGGCTTTCACGTACTCCTCAAGCTTGCCCATCTGCGGGCCTATCTCGTTGTAGAACTGCTGTCCCTGGTCGCTGACGATGATGATCATGTCGTACGCACCTATGAGGTCCTGAGCCGTTTTGTTCTGGAGCTCGGTGCTCGTCATGACGTCGTAGGGGATGCTCATGTTTGTAAGGGTGTTTTCAACGCTGGGTGAGCCCCATGCGTCGGAGTTCTTTAGAATCAGCACGTTGTAATTCGTTGGGGACTTTGCGGAAACCGAGGGCGGCCCCAACACTGCCACCAAACTGAACAGCATGAGCAGCGATAACGCTGCGCTTAAAATTTTTTTCATACAAATCTCTCCTTTTGGTCCGAACCGAGCAGAAGAACTTCTGGGCTCCTACCCTTAGTCTATTGTATGCTTTACACTATTTAAGCCTTCTTACACGATTTTGAAAAATTTCCAATCGGATTTTGCCCCTACAGCTTTCCGAGGGTCTCGGCCGCGAATCTAACGTCGAAGGAGTTCCTTACCCTGAAGAAGCTCAGCGTCACCTTTGGGTTCCTCTTTGCCAGCTCCTCAATGGACAGCGGCTCGTAGTCAAGGAACTCAGTTATCCTGCTCAGGCTCCGGTAACCCTCGGCGAGGGCGGCGTTTATCGCGTCTTCCAGAGCATCGGGTTCGTAAACCGCATGCGTAACCTCCGCCGTTCCGTCCTTCCAGACAGGTATCAGCGCCTCCGGCTCGTTCTCGTAAAAGAGCCCAATCATGTAGTTCACGAGGAAGGGCATTATCAGAGGCATGTTGCCCTCGGCCAGAAAGAACGGCTCTCCTGGGGGGGCTTTCAGGAGGGCCTCCATCCTGCTCCTCGCGGCAACGGGAAGGGGATTCGAGACGTGGAGGGAATAGGTTCTGAGCTTGTCCTTTCTGACCACCGTGATGACTTCGTCTATCCTCTTGCTCATTAGGAGACGTTTCTCGGTGAGCTTAACAACCGGCTCATCCGCAACGGGGAGGGTGTAGTTCTCCCATCGCTTCTCCGGAAACGCCAATATGTATGCCATCATGGGCGGGACTAGGGCCGGTCGTTTAAAAACCTTTTTCCGACTTCCTGTCATTTATACAAATTTTTCTCCAAAAATCTTAAATCATGCCAGTTCTTTGCCATTTTGGTGGGATAAATGATACCAAGAACGATGAGCACTCAGCATCCTGACAACGTGTTCATTCCCTTTTTCGCGGGCAGTCCGACGATGGGCGGTGAAGATGAGGTCATCGAGGCTTTCTACGCCTTCAGCGTCCTGGGGATAGACGAGCAGATGTGGGACTTCGAGGGCAAGGAGGTTGACGAGTTCGTCGTCAAGAAGCTATTCGAGCGCTATGGCTATTTCTTCAAGCGCAAAAAGCTCGGGGAAGAACTCAGACTGACGCCGCGCGTCCCCAACCCCAGCGTCGAGAGGGCCGAGGCGAAGCTCCTCCTTGAGACCCTGGAGGCGATACCCCGCTCGGCGGACTACGCGAGGCTGTTCTACGGTGAAGAGCTTCCGCCGATATTTGAGGTTATCCTCCCTATGACAACCTCCTCCCAGGAACTGAACAGGGTTTACGAGCTCTACAGACACTACATAGCCGGAAAGCAGTACAAGAGGGTCCACGACATCAAGCTCCACGAGTGGATAGGGGAGTTCTATCCCTCGGAGATAGGTGTCATCCCGCTCTTCGAGAGCAGGGAGGCGATACTGAGCGCGGCGGACATCGTGCGGGAGTACCTCGGCGGGAAGGAGGTCGAATATCAGCGCGTTTTTCTCGCGAGGAGCGACCCCGCGATGAACTACGGCCTCATAAGCGCGGTGCTCTACGACAAGCTGGCGCTCTTCGAACTTCAGGGACTCGAGGAGGAACTCGGGATTCCAATCTATCCGATAATCGGCGTCGGCGGTGCGCCGTTCAGGGGGCACTTCACCCCCGAGAACGTCGAGGGGGTTCTGGCCGAATATCCGAGCGTCCAGACTTTCACGATACAGAGTTCGTTCAAGTACGACAGGACGCCGAAGGACGTCATAAGGGCAGTTGAGCGGATCAGGGAATCGAAGAGGGGAAAAGCCCTGCCCGTTCCGGAGGAGGCGTTTGAAATCCTCAAGAAGTACGAGGCCAGATACTCGGAGGAGCTCAGGGCGCTTGCTCCCTTCATCAGGGAGGTCGCAAAGTTCGTCCCATCGAGGAGACGGAGGAAGCTCCACATCGGCCTCTTCGGCTACTCTCGCGAGGTGAACGGCTCGGCCCTGCCGAGGGCGATAAAATTCACGGCCTCACTCTACTCCCTCGGAATCCCGCCGGAGCTCCTCGGCCTTAGTGCACTGAGCGAGAAGGAGCTCGAATTCCTCGGCGACTACTACCTGGACCTTTATCGGGACATCGAGTTTGCCTTCCGATACTTCAACCCCAAGGCTGCCGAGAGGTTTCCGTTCCTTAAACCGCTCGCGAAGATGGCAAGGGACTACGAGCGGGACGAAAGGCACGGCGAGATAACCTCAAGGATACTGGCCGGAGAGCTGAGCAGTGAGCTGATAGTTGAGGCGGCGGGGATTCGGGGATTTTTGGGATAACCCTCAGCGAAAATTTTAAATACAAAAAGTTACTAAAAAATGATGACAAAAACGCAGGGGTGATGGCAATGTCAGAGATGGTTATCCCGTACCCCCAGCTGCAGAAGATTCTGGAGAGGACTTGCGAGCTGGCGGTCATCAAGCCGAGGGCGGAGGAGATGATGGGGGTAGTTGAGAAGAAGCTGGCCGACCTCTTCGAGGTGGCCTACGAGAACGCCAAGGCCGAGCGCTCGAGCACCATAAAGATGCGCCACATACCGATCACCAAGGGCTTCAGAAACAGCCTCAACCTCTTCAGGGCAGTCATAGAGGACGAGAAGGTCCAGATCGAGCCCATCAGGAAGTACGTCCTCAAGAAGATACCCGGCGACATTCCGCTCGAGGAGGATGTCGTCAACGAGCTCCCAATTATAGCAGGAACGCTCTTCGTGCTCATCGGAAGGGTCATCAAGGCGCTCCACCCCGAAATCAAGAACGTCTACCCCGAGCACATCGAGGAGGCCAAGAAGGTTTTGGATTATACGCTTTGAAGGTTCAGTTCCTCAAACTCTTCTTTTATCCATTCAAAGTGTTTGTCCCTTGTAATGAGTGTTAGCTCCCGGTTCATTGCAACCGCAGCGACTATCGCATCTACCGCGGGAACTGGTGTCCCTTTCTTGACCATCGCCTGCGATATCTTGATTGCAAGCAGATAGTCTTCGAGGCTCGGCGTTATCCCGGTCAGGCCAAGCTCAAGCGCCCTCGGAAACTCGACGATGTTGAGGACCGTGGTGTATCCGTTGAGGGTTTTTCCGGATTTTACCGCGTCTATCAGGACGTTGGTGTCGTAGAGAGCCTTTTCCATTCTGCATCCCTCGTTTTCTTGAGTGCATTCTCGTACTCCTCAACTGGCGTGTTTTCAAGCTCTGTCCTGAAGTCCTCGCCGAGGAGAGAGAGCAGTTCGTCCGAGCTGAGTTCCTCAGCCTCTATTTTGGCCAAGTACTCCGCTATGGCCCTTCTCGCCACCTCGCTCCACTTTATTTCGGGGTGCTTCTTCATTCTTCGGTAGAGGTCGGGCGGGACGGAGAGGGTTATGTTTGGCATGCCATCACCACACAGAATTATGTGGGTTCACATATTTAAGGGTTGTGGAAAGAAAAGAAATCAGTCCTTCAACCACCGCTCCATCCACCCAACAATCAGCTCAAGCCGCTTGACCCTGTGCTTCGGCTTTCCGCCCCTGCTGAGGTCGTGGTTCTCCCCCGGGAAGAGGGCGAGCTCAACCGTCTTGCCGAGGTATTTGAGCGCCGTGTAGAACTGAAGAGCCTCAGGAAGCCAGCAGCGGTAGTCCTCCATCGAGTGGATTACGAGCAAGGGCGTCTCGACGTTCGGCGCGTACTTCAGCGGGCTCTTCTCCCAGTAGCCGTCGGTGTTGCTCCAGGGGTCACCGCCTATCTGGTCCGGCGCGAAGAAGTAGCCTATATCGGTGGTTCCGAAGAAGCTCACCCAGTTGGAGATTGAGCGCTGGGTCACGGCCGCCTTAAAGCGCTTGGTGTGGCCGACTATCCAGTTGGTCATGAAGCCGCCGTAGGAGCCGCCGGTGACGCCGAGCTTTTCAGCGTCTATGAAGTCGAAGCGTTTCAGAGCTTCATCAACGACCTCCATGAGGTCCTGATAATCCCTCTCGCCGTAATGCTCCCTTATGTCGGCGAAGTCCTCACCGTAGCCGTCGCTGCCGCGCGGGTTGGAGAATATCACGACGAAGCCCTTGGCCGTCAAAACGTGGAATTCGTGCATGAATGAGTAGCCGTAGGCCGTCTTAGGCCCGCCGTGGATTTCGAGAACGGCGGGATACTTCTTCCCTGGCTCAAAGTCAGCGGGCTTCATGATCCACGCGTCAATTTCTACTCCATCGCTGGCCTTGACCTTAAAGTGCTCCGGCTTGGAGAGGGTGTATTCCTTTATCCAGCCGTTGAAGTTCGTGACCTTCTTTTCTTTTCCATCCCTGAGAACGTAGAGCTCCGTTGGAGCGACCGCGTCCTGGGCGGTGAAGGCTACGTAGTCGCCGATTGCGAAGCTCTCAACGCTTCTATCTCCTCCGATGACGCGCTCGATTTTCCCCTCAAGGTTCACGCGGAAGAGGTTGGCCCTTGGACCGTCGGTTGCGACATAGTAAACCCAGCCGTCTCTGAAAACCAGCTCGGCCCTCTGGCTCCCCCTGACGTCGCAGTTCAGGGAGTTGTATGCAGCCCTGTCGAGTTCCGCGGTGAGCTTCCTCATCTCCCCCGTCTCGGGGTTGTAGTGGTAGATGTGGGTGTTCGTCGGAATTCCGCGCTCGCGGGTGTTGGCCTTGAGGATGAAGGTTCCATCGTCGAGGGGTACGAAGTCCTGAACGCTCCACTCCCCCGGAGTTAGTCTCTTCGCCTTCCTGCCTTCAAGGACGTAGAGGTCGCTCACCATTGGTTTCCTCTCGCGGTCTTCCTGGGCTATGAAGTAGAGCTTCCCGTCGTGGAAGCGAACCTGCGAGACATCAAGGTTCTTCGGTGTTACGCGCCTCTTCCTGCCCGTCTCAAGGTCAACGAGATAGACGACGCTCCTCTTCCCATAGACCCAGCCGACACCGTTGAACCAGAAGGGAATCTCCTTGATGACGTGGACGTCGTCCTTCGGTTTCTTCTCGATGTCCACGGGCGTGACGACCGCTATGCTCTTCCCGTCCTCCGTGAAGCGAAGGTTCTTGATCCCGTACTTGAACTTTGTCAGAAGCCTCGCCTCGCCGCCATCGGTCGGAATAACGTACAGCTCGGCTTCCTTGCTCTCCTTATCGCGCTTCGAGGTGAAGGCTATCAGCTTTCCGTTCGGGGAGAAGCGCGGGTTTCCGTCCTTCTTTCCGGAGGTGAAAGGTTTAACCTTTCTGCCGTCGTAGATGTAGAGCCTCGAGAAGTAGTCGTCCTTCTCAACGCTTATCTCCGTTACCTGGAAAACGAGCTTTCTCCCGAAGGCGTCGATGTTCCCAACGAGCTTGAACTTTCCGAGGTCTTTCTCGGTCAGGCCTTTCGGCATAGAAACCACCGAACTAACATCAGCCTTTTCGTATAAAAGCTTAGCGTTTCGATGGCTGTCTCCGCGACGTATTTGCAACTGCGAAAGGTATTTAAGAACATTAACTTTGGTTGTTTTGATGAAACTCTTTACGAGAAAATACCTCGCGGTGCTCGTGATAGTCGGCGGGATCCTCCTGGCCGTCGCCCAGTGGTGGAGCTATCGCCAGGTGGGCGAGGTTCTGGAGGACTATCCCATAGCCGGTACGATGACGGGCTACGTCGTGGAAAAACGCCCCTTAATTCCTCACCTTTACGTGAGCTCTCTAAGGGGGCGCATAGTCGGCTACAGGTACGACCCGGACACCAGACGGTATCTCGTTGTTGTCGAGGGGAAGACGAAAGGATCCAGGAAATCGGAGGAGTACCTGGAACTGCTGGATGTTACCCGCGAGAGATACTTTACCTACCTCAACAGAACTGCGGAGAAACTCACTATCTGGTGGGACACGAAGAACGAGTCGTACCTCAAGGGGGCGGCCCTTGACTTAGCCCACTCATTACCGTGGAAGGTCGATCTGAGCGCCCTGGAGCGTTCGGAGAACAGAACCCTTGTGATCGTGGGGCCGCCCTACCCGTACGCCGTCCTGTACTCCTCCGGTTCGGCCTGGTATCTGGGGACTGCCCTGCTTCTCATAGCCCTCGCGATTTACATCCTCCACTCCGCGCCTGAGGTGGTTGAATTCGTTTCCAGGAGAAAGACCTGGCTGGGAGTTCTCCTCGTTAGTTTGTTGGTTCTCGCGAGTCTGAGAGACTCTGGAGAAGATCCCCTAATGAACCTGGGCCCGATGTGGTGGACCAGCGATGGGGACTGCACCCGCGTCACTTACGCCGTCGTTAGAAACGAAAAAGTGGACAATGCGCTGATCGACGCCATCAAAATGGCCAAGGACTGGGAAGTTTACGGAAGAAAGAGGGCACGGGCGGTGGTGTTGCTCCTTCCTCCAGACGAGGCGGAAAACCTCGTCGGCAGGTTGAAGGAAGTGACCACGGCCAAGGCCGTTTCCGTTCAGCTTCGCGCCAGCAGGAGAGAAGAAAAGTGGAGGGAAGCGCTGGTTCCGGCTTATCAAGACCTGTTGGACCTCTACGGTGATACTCTGCCCGATGAAGCGTTTGTCGCCCTATTTAATGTTTCCAAAGACCTGGTTGGAGTGGAGACCGTGATTTATCCCAACTGCGGCGACATGAAGGTGGTTCGGATAGTACTGGAGGGATAGGAATGGGAAAGAACTCTCGAAATGAAGTTCCCCGCCGAGTATCAGGTTGAGGTGTACTTCCTTGGAGGGTGACCCGCTTTATATTCCCATGAAACAGCCCTGACAGGTGCATGGCACATGAAGTCAGCTCCAAAAGTCGTTTCAACGGTGCTTTTGACTGCCCTCGTCTTTATGATCCTGGTCTCCGCCCTCCAGTGGGTAGCGTACGAGAATGCTGAGGAGAAAGCCCGCTCGCTTCCCTGCAACCTCTCCCCCGCGCCGTACAGGCTCGAGGTCGAGTCGTTCCTTCCGCCAGGGAACCTCCTTGATGAAGCGATCGGCCACCGCTACGACGACGGGGGGCTTGAGGTTGTAGTGCCCGGAAAGCTCGGGGAGCCAAATCCGGAGTACGAATACCTGCTCTGGCGCCTCTCCTGGGAGCTAAACGACTCCGTAAACTACCTCAGGAGCTTCCTCGCGAACGGGGGCGACGAGGAAGTTGAGATGGCGTTTCAGGTGGTGGAGAGGAGCTACTTCATGTTCAGGCTTGAAAAAAGGCTCTGCCGGAAGAACCTGACGGCCGTGACTTTCAGGCCGGCCCCTCCCCTGAAGTGGGTCCTGTCATTGAGGTCTACTCTGGAAAAGCTCAGCGAGTACCGGAACTTTAGGGCGATGCTGTTCGGGACGGCCGTTGCTTTTTCCCTCGTCGGCATTTTCTGGCTCTGGCTCTTCCTCGTTGCAAAGCTGCCCCTCAACGGTTCGCCCAGGGTGATTGCAGCGCTCCTTTTAATGGTCATCCTCTTCGGCTCCGCCATTCCGGCGCTGAAGCTCGTCTATCCAAACGGAGAAAACAACCACCCCACGCCGGCCCGCCCCGAGTGTGACGTTGTCCACTTGGAGGACTGCCACTCCGTGCTCTTCCACGCGGCCCTCGACTACATGGGTGACGAGGGGGGAACCGCCGCCTGCGAGACCCTCGCGTACCTCGAGAAACGCCTGAGAAAAGATGAAATGGAGAGACTGGCCGAGGTGCTGGAACCGAACTGCACCTGACGCCACCTTTTTAAATCCCCCTTCTCCCCTTTATCCGGGAGGTGGCGGCCGTGACCGTCAAGGTCCGCTTTGACAAGGAAGTGAGAGAATACGCCAAAGGCGAGAAGGTTAAGGACGATGTTCTCAGGCTCACCGAGACCGCCCTGGCGCAGGCGCTTGAGAAGTTCCACAGAAGGATGATTCTGATAGAGGGTGATACACCGCGAAAGGCGGAGCTGGCCGGAATTCTGGCAGGGGCTTCAGCGCGCGTTTTGAGCGATGTCCTTGATGAACTGAAGAAAAAGCGCCTCCGCGATGAGAGTGAGGATGGGATACAGGTTCTCTACGCGACGGACGCCCTGGGGGAGGACACCTTCGGGCGGAAGCGCTACGAAGCATTCAGAAAGCACTTTGACGTTCTCGCGGGCTCAAACGCCGATGTGAAGGCCGTGACATTCAAGCACACACGCGACATACTCGGAAGGACGTACGACCTGCTCGTTCTGGACATGAGCTACGATTACTCCCCCAACGACCTCGGAAGGATAATCGAGACCGTCCGCGGCGGCGGGCTCATCTTCATCCTGGCCCACCCATTTGAGAAGTGGAAAAAGATGTGGACTGGCTTCCACAAGAGCCTCGTCACGCCGCCCTACACTATAGACGACGTGAAGAAGCGCTTCAACAGGCGCATCATCCGTAAGTTCACCGAATACGACGGGATATACATCATCACCGAGAACGGCAAGCTCAGGAAGAAGCCGAAGCGGAACAAGACCCAGGCAAAGATTAAGGGCCGCAGGGGCGTTGAGATTCCGGGCGAGACGGTTTTCCCGCGCGAGCTGTACGAGATGGCGCTCACCGAGGGTCAGGTCGAGGTTCTGAGGGCCTTCGAGGGGCTGGTCGAGGAGGAGGGCATGCTCGTTCTCACGGCGGACAGGGGGCGTGGAAAGAGCGTCTCGGTCGGAATAGCCGCGATAGGACTTGCCCTCGCCCTTAACAAGCGCACCCGCATCGTTGTAACCGCCCCCGAGCCGGAGAACGTCCAGGCCCTCTTCCGCTTCGCAAAGCGCGCCCTCGAGAGGCTGGGCTTTAAGCCCCACGTCGTCGAGGAGAAGGGCCTGATAAAGGAGCTCTACGCGAGGAAGATTGGACTGAGATATTACCCGCCGGCCGAGGGATACCGCAAGAGCGCCGACCTCTACATACTGGACGAGGCCGCCGGAATCCACGTTCCTCTACTCCACAAGTACCTCGACAAGCCCCGTGTCGTTTACTCCTCCACGATTCACGGCTACGAAGGTGCAGGCAGGGGATTCTCGGTCAAGTTCCTGAAGAAGGCCCGTGAGAAGCGCCGGTTCAGTGAGCTTCACATGGACGAGCCGATACGCTACGCTGAAGGCGACCCCATCGAGAAGTGGCTCTTCGACGTCCTCCTGCTCGATGCGGAGCCGGTTGAGCTCACGGAGGAAGATTACAGGCTGATAAAGAACGGCGAGGTGTACTTTGAGGAGCCCAACCTCGATGACTGGTTTGAAAAGGACAGGGAAGACCTCAGGAACTTCGTCGGTATCTACATCCTCGCCCACTACCGGAACAGGCCGAGCGATGTGGCCCTGCTCGCCGATGCACCGCACCATGAGGCCCGCGTTCTCCGCCTCAAGAACGGCAAGATAGTGACGGCGATTCAGATAGCCAAGGAAGGCAACATCCCCAAAAAGGTCGTCGAGAAGATGGTCAAGGGTTACAAGCCGCGCGGCAACATAATCCCCGACATGATGGTCAAGCACCACATGCTCAAGGAGTTCGCCAAGCTGAAGGGCTACCGCATCGTCCGCATAGCCACGCATCCCGATGCAATGGACATGGGGCTGGGCAGCAAAGCCCTTGAGCTCCTTGAAAAGGAAGCGCGTGAGAAGGGCCTCGACTGGATTGGCTCCGGCTTCGGTGCAAGTGAAGAGCTTGCCCGCTTCTGGGTCAGGAACGGCTTCGCGGTGGTGCACCTCAGTCCAGCCCGCAACCCGGTCAGCGGTGAGTTCACCGCGATAGTCCTCAAGCCGATAAGCGAGAGGGCGAAGAGGCTCATTCGCCAGGCCAGCGATGAGTTCAGAATCAGGCTCACGGAGTGGCTGGGCGACACCCACCGGGAGCTTGAGCCCGAGATAGCGCGCTGGCTTTTCGAGACGCCCTTCGGTGAGGCCGTGGATTACCCGATTCACCTCACCGACGTCCAGAAGAAGAGACTGGACGCCTTCACGGGCAAGGTTCTCACCTACGACACAGTGCTCGACGCTGTCAAGCCGATAGTGAAGCTCTACTTCCTGGACGGCTGGATGAAGCCCTACCTCGACGAACGCCAGATAAAGCTCCTTATCTACCGCGTGCTCCAGGCCCACAGCTGGGAGGAGACCGCGAAGCTCATAGACAGAACCGAAACATTCACCATGATAGAGGTGCGCGACATCATCAGGGGCCTCTGGTACTACTACAAGAGGCTCCTTTGAGTCCCTCTTTTTTGTATGGCTTATCTCCCACACTCGATAACGATACGCGGTTTCCGGGAATCAACCTTTTTATAGGATTGTCCCGTAGGTAGGGTGTATCACTCTGATCGCCTGATTGGTTGGACAATTTCAACGGTGACTCCCTATGGCGGGCAGCAACTGGGAGCGGATAATATCGATGACGAAGGACGGGATGAGGAGCATTGGAATGATGCGGAGAAAGATGAGCCGGGGAAAGAGGATAGCTCTTCTCATTGATGGCCCGAATATTCTCCGCAAGGAGTTCGGGATAAAACTCGAGGACATAGTCGAGGCCCTTGAGGGACTCGGCGACCTGCGCGTTGCCAAGGTTGTCCTCAACCAGTACGCCCCCCAGGGACTCATCGAAGCCGTCTCGAACCAGGGGTTCGACACCATGGTCGTCTCCGGTGAGACCGGGGTGAAGCTTGCGGTGGAGGCGATGCGCGAGATATACAACCCGAACATCGATGCCATAGCCATAGCAACCCGAAATGCGGAGTTCCTCCCGGTCATCCTCAAGGCCAAGGAGAAGGGCAAGGAGACGATAGTGCTCGGCATAGAGCCGGGCTTTTCCGCGGCCCTAAAGCACGCGGCGGATTACACAATAATCCTGAACCCGAAGGGTGATGAGGAATGAAGGAGACCCTCTTCAAGGTGCTCCGCAGGGGCGAAAAGGAGGTCGAGGCCGAGCCCCCCAAGCACGTGAGGGGCAAGAGCATCGGCCTGATAATCGACGGTCCGAATATTCTCCGCAAGGAGTTCGGGATAAAGCTTGAGGACATAGTCGAGGCGCTTGAGAGGATCGGCAAGATACGCGTTGCCAAGGTTGTCCTCAACCAGTACGCTCCCCAGGGACTCATCGAAGCCGTTGTCAATCAGGGACTCGAGCCGATAATCGTCGCCGGCGACACGGACGTCAGGATAGCTATAGAGGCGATGGAGCTCATCTACAACTCGGACGTCGAGGTCATCGCCCTGGCCACCCGCGATGCAGACTTTCTCCCCCTCATCAACGAGGCCAAACGTAAGGGCAAGGAGACCATAGCCATAGGCGTTGAACCCGGCTTTTCCGTGGCCCTTCAGAACGCGGCCGACTACGTGATAAGAATGGAGGGAAAGGGGGAGGAACGGGCAAATAACTTTTAAGTCCCTTTCCTATTCTACCGTTCTGGTTGGCCGCAACTTTTGTAAAGTTTGTGAGCATGCCTCGTCACGGCTAACCTTCCAGTCTCCCGTCTTCATTGACTGGCTTTCGGGGGGAACGGAAACTCCCCACATCCTCATGAATTTTCGCAGTCCCCATTCGGGCTTAGCGACCCCACATATCGGAGACTGCCACGCCACCTTAAAATAAAACTCCACTTAAAAATTACGCAAACCAAAAGACACCAAATATTTTAAATGCTACCAATCAAGAAACAGCCCGGTGGGAGAAAGTGATAGTTGAAATAATCCTCTTCGCCGTTGGTCTGGTTCTTCTCATCAAGGGGAGCGATTACTTTGTGGAGGCGGCCTCCCGCGTCGCCAAGGGGTTCGGCGTCAGTGAGTTCATAATCGCACTCGTCCTCGCGAGCATCGCCACCACCCTGCCGGAGGTAACGGTCTCAGCCATATCCTCCTATCAGGGAAACCCGGACATCGCCCTGGGAAACGCGATAGGGAGCGCCCTCGCCAACATAGCCCTCATCCTCGGAGTCTCGGCCCTGATAATGCCCCTCAGCGTTGAGAGGACAGCCTGGAAAAACGCCCTCTTCATGGTAGCCGTCACCGCCTACGCGGGCCTGCTCATGCACGACGGAACCATAAGCCGGCTCGACGGTGCCAGCCTCATACTCATCTACTTCGGCTTCCTCTACTACCTCTACCGGAAGCACATGACGCTCGAGGAACTTCCCGAGGGCGGAACCCGCGACCCCCGCAGGGATGCCCTGATAATGCTCGGGAGCGGTCTGGTCGTGGTCATCGGCGCCAAACTGGTCGTGGACAGCGCCGTAACGATAGCTAGGGCTTTCGGTGTCCCTGAAATCGTAATCGGTCTGACGATGGTGTCCATAGGAACCTCCCTGCCGGAGCTCACGAACTCCCTCATGGCCACCCTCAAGAGGCTGCCCAACATAAGCGTCGGCAACATAATCGGCGCCAACATACTCGACGTGCTCATGGTCATAGGAATAGCGTCCCTGATAAACCCCATAAAGGTGGATGCGACGGTTTACACCTTCACCCTGCCGCTGACCCTCCTCGTCATGGGGCTCCTAACCGCCGTCCTGCGGCTCACGGGGAGGATAGACAGGGTTACCGCGGGTGTTTTCCTGGCGGTGTACGCATACTTCCTGTACGCCTACACAACAGGTGCCGTGAGGCTCTAACTTTATCCTCACTTTTTTCCGACTTCTCAACAATAGGAAGCAAAGCTTTATTAATCCGGTTATTACCCCATTATTGAGAACCAAAACCGGGTATTGGAGGTGTTGCCATGAGGAAACTTGGCGCGTTCCTCGCCGTGCTACTGCTTCTGGGACTCATGGTCCCAAAACCGGTCGCGGCTGAAGAAACGCTGACGGTTTACTCCTACGACAGCATCGAATGGTGGATGAAGGAGATAGTTCCGATTTTCGAGCAGAAATACGGTGTCAAGGTGAACCTCGTCCTCATCGGTGACGCCGGCGAGGTTCTAAACCGGCTCATCCTTGAGAAGGACAATCCCCAGGCTGACGTCGTCGTGGGCATAGACAACAGCTACCTGGCGAAGGCCATAGACGCGGGTGTTTTGGAACCGTACAAGCCGGCCAACGCCGACGTGATTCCGGACTGGATCATTGAGAAGTTCGACCCGACCTACCACCTCACGCCCTACGACTACGGCTTCATAGCAATCAACTACCGCAAGGACATGGTTCAGAACCCGCCGACCAGCCTCGAAGACCTCACCAAGCCGGAGTGGAAGGGCAAGCTGATAATCGAAGACCCGCGCACGAGTTCTCCGGGAATGGCCTTCCTCCTCTGGACAGTGGCCGTTTACGGCGACAACTGGCTGAACTACTGGGAGAAGCTGAAGGAGAACGACGTTCAGATAGTCAAGGGCTGGAGCGAGGCGTGGGGTGCGTTCAGCGAGGGCGAGTACCCGCTCGTCCTCAGCTACGCCACCTCCCCAGCCGCAACCGTCTACTACGACAACAACACCAACGTCGGAGCCGTCGCCTTCAGGGAGGGCAACTACCTCCAGATAGAGGGCGCTGGAATAGTCAAGGGCGCCAGGAACAAGGAGCTGGCGAAGAAGTTCATCGAGTTCCTCATCAGTGCCGAGGCCCAGGAGAAGCTCCCCCTCAACCAGTGGATGTACCCCGTTAACGGGGACGTTGAACTCCCGGAGGTCTTCCAGTACGCGGTCAAGGTGGACAAGCCCGTCGCAATAGACTCCAGGGAGATAGAGACCAACTACGAGACCTGGCTCACGCAGTGGACCCAGCTCATGGTCGAGGGGAAGAGCCCGGAGGAGATACTCGGGAAGACGACCACCGAAACCGGCGGAGAAAATGACAACACCGGCATATGCGGGCCGGCCCTGATGGTTGGCCTCGCCGTGCTCCCGCTCCTCCTCAGGAGGAGGCGGTGAGGTTTGTTTCTTTTCTCATTTAGTGTTTCGCATCTACAGTTCAGAATGCCAGGTCACAGCCTACAAAAACCTTTATATAAATCCTTCCGCAAGAGACTATCGGTGGGAGAATGGCCAAATTTGACGGTTATGAACTCATACTGGAGACTCCGGAAGAGCTCCAGAATTTCGTAAAGGCACTCGAAAAAGCCAAGGAGCGAGATCCCAGAGAGGTAGAAGATACAGTCAAGAGAGCCTTGGCTATTGTGGGTATTATCTGAATTCTTCAAGCCTTATACTTCCGGTTAAGGCTCTTCTAACAGCCTCGGCCTCAGTGACAAAGGGATAAAACAGTTCATAGGTGCTACCCGCAGAAACAATCTGAAACCCCTCTGCAAGGGGATTCTTTTTAGGGTCAAGGTAAAACTTCTTGGCAACTTCCTTTTTTGCATGGAGGGACAAACCAATTCCACCGATTTGAGCAGCATAAAGAACTGCATAGGGCTTGATGACCTTCGCTAGTATTTCACCTCCCACACCCATTCCACGATATTCCCTCTGGAGGCCAAACTGTCCAAGGAGTATTGTGGGCACGGAAGAATATTTAATATCCATACCCAAAAGCTCCACAAGCCGAGTCCGTAACTCTTCAACGAGCACCCTTTTGTTTTTCGGCGTATTATCGCGGATTTTAAGACTAACAATAAACGGGGACAGCGTGAAATATGACATCAGAGAATCCTCATGCAGGATGACAAAGACGGTAGAAAGACACCGCTCATGAGATTTCCATGCCATATTCCTTGCAAACTCCGTCTGTTCTTCCCCACCCTCGCCGGAGTCAAAAGACCTTATTAACTCCACATGGTCCGTTCTCAGAAACTCAACGCGAACTATTCCTCCGAGTGTCTCTAATTCAACCTCGTATGGCTTTAGCATCATGACACCGAATATTACAAACCACTTCCCATTTAAGTAAATTACGGAGGGAGATGTTACTTCACTCCAAGTTTACTATCAATCAAGAATGGCGGGCCCGGCGGGATTCGAACCCGCGACCTTCGGCTTAGAAGGCCGACGCCCTATCCTGCTAGGCTACGGGCCCTCGGGCTAATGGTCTTGGGAGAGTTTTATAAAAGTTGTGGTGGGAGCAGGCTCATGGATACAGCCTGCTCGGCGTCCTCGGGAACAGGGTTGCCCAGCGGACGTGGTCGAGCTTCAGCACCCAGGCGACGAGCCTCTCAAGGCCGAGGCCGAAGCCGCTGTGCGGAACTGAACCGTACTTCCTGAGGTCGAGGTACCACTCGTAGTCCTCCGGCTTCATGCCTTCCTCAAGAATCCTCTGGACGAGCTTGTCGTAGTCGTCCTCACGCTGGGAACCGCCGATGATCTCGCCGTATCCCTCGGGCGCGAGCATGTCCGCGGCGAGAACCTTGCGCGGGTCCTCCGGGTCCTCCTTCATGTAGAATGCTTTAATGCCCTTTGGATAGCCGTAGACGAAGAACGGGGCCTCGAACTCCTGGGTCAAGATGCGCTCCTCGTCGGCGCCCATGTCCTCTCCCCACTCTATCTCGACGCCCTTGCTCTGGAGGATGTCTATGGCCTCGTCGTAGCTCACCCTCGGGAAGGGCGGAACCGCGTTCTTGAGGGTGGTTAAGTCCTTCCTGAAGGTCTCAATCTCGCTTCTCCTGAGCTCCAGCGTGCGCTGAACCATGTAGCTCACAAGCTCCTCCTCGACCTTCATGATGTCCCAGAGGTCCATCCACGCCGCCTCGAGCTCGAGGTGCCAGAACTCGGTGAGGTGCCTTCTTGTTCTGCTCTTCTCCGCTCTAAAGCTCGGCGTGAGCGACCAGACCTTTTCGAGGCCGAAGATAGCTGCCTCGAGGTAGAGCTGGGCCGACTGGCTGAGGTAAGCGGTCTTGTCGAAGTATTTGAGCTTGAAGAGCGTTGCACCGCCCTCAACGGCACCGGTGACGAGTATCGGCGGGAAGACCTCGTACCAGCCGTCCTGAAGGAGCCACTCTCTAGCTGCTTGCATCATTGTCGCCTTGACCTTCATTATCGCGGCGACTTTGGGCGAGTGAAGGTGGAGGTGCCTGACGTCAAGGAGGAACTCCTCACTCGCATCCTTCGTTATCGGGAAGAAGTCCACGTTCTGGACGATCTCGATTCTGTCCGCCTGAATCTCGACGCCGGTGGGCGCGCGGGGGTCCGCCCTGACGGTACCCTCGACTATCACGCTAGACTCGATTCCGACCTTCTTCGCCTCGGCGTAGGCTTCCTCGCTCAGCTCCTTCTTGAATATGGTCTGAACTATCCCGCTTGAATCGCGGAGGACTATGAAGACCTTCCTTCCAACTTCCCTCTTTCTGTAAACCCATCCTGCGAGCTTGACGCGTTTACCTTCCATATCGGGCTGAACATCGGCACAGTAAATCTTATCAATCATCCTTACCACCTCCAGAGGCTTTGAGGGGGACTTTATAACGGTAGCGATTTGGAGCAACGGCTACCAGAAGAGCGTCAATTCGGCCACAGGGTGACCGTCCCAATCCCGAGTCTGACGATTATCAGTAGTGGCATGGGGGATATTCGGAACGCTCCCCATTTAAATCCTTTGCCCGTTTGGATGTCAATATGTTAATATTTTGTGAATTTTTTGTAAATCTGTCATAGGGGCTGCGGGGTGGTTTTGGGCACAATTGGAAATTATCCAAAATGTGGGCAGATTTGGTGTTATGTGGAGCATTATCTAACATCTGGACATATCTTACGTCTCTAATGACTCTTCACCGATGTTAGTGGTACCTTGATTTGACACATCGTAATGTTTATATACTTGGATTCCCAAGGTATCCCACCTCCTGTTGAGACATCTCCAATACAATCATGTATTGATGGGGGATGTTGCAATGTTCATTGACCCCTTTGTAATAAGGTCCATCAATCGAAGTGAACTCCGCAAGAGGATTCTGCTGTATCTTGACGAAATCTACCCATCCCCCACGTACCTCTCTGAAATCGCAAGGGTGGTCAAATCAGACCCCTCGAACGTTAAGGGTGCCCTCGTCGGGCTGGGGAACCGTTACAACGGACACAGCTCCCTCGTGAGCCTTGGTCTGGTGGAGGTTGTGATCGAGGGGGGCTTCAAATACTACCGGCTCACGGAGTACGGGAAACAGGTTGTGGGATTGCTGAGGTCGTATCACTCTTACTACTCGAAGTACACCTGAGGTGGGAGCATGGACCCGCTGGTGGAGGTCCTTGACCGGAATATGGAAGCGATGGCCGATGTTGCGGTGGGTTATTTAATTCAGATTGGACTCAAGTACGACGTCTTCAAGGAGCTGGTTCGGGGGGTTAGCAGGGAAAAACTAATCGCCTCGGTCCCCCTGCCGAACAAGGAGCGCCTTGAGCGGCTCATTGACACGTACATCCAGCTGGGGATAGTGGAAGAGTCTGGTGGATCCCTGAGGATGGCGGAATGTTCTTATGAACTCTCCCTGACACGGGAACGGCTTGAAAAGCTCATGCCGGATTGGATCCCAATTCTCGAGGAAATGTACAAGATGGCAGACTACGCTTTTATTTCGCGGGAGCATCCCAAGGTGCTTATGGATTTCGATAAGGGTGCTGACTTCTGGGATATGCGTCTCCTCCTGGGCATTAACAGAATCTACCGGCAGCTGGCTTCCCGCCTCCTTGGCCTTGAGGACGGCATGCGTATTATAGACCTTGGATGCGGTTCGGTCTCGCCCGTTGAGCTGGGGAGCGCCGTCGGGCCGAACGGAAAATACGTGGGCATTGACTTCTCCCCGGGACTGCTCAGCATCGCAACGACCCGTGTGAAGGACGAAGGGCTGGATTGGGTCACCCTCAGGGAGATGGACGTGAGGAGACTGGTTGTAAGAAACACATACGATGGGGTTGTGGTGAGTTTTCTGCTTGGGTATCTGGAGAACCCCGGGGCGGTCGTCAGGAAAGCCATCGAGATGCTCGGCCCAGGGGGGAGGCTGGTTATACTGGACGTATTCCAGGACCTCAACCCCAAGGTTGCAGCGTTGGAATTTTTTGAAAGTCTCACAAAGGAGTTTGTGAGGTTTCCAAGTGCGGGGGAAATCCTGGCTGCAGTGGATGAGAGCCCCTATGATGTCGAGGCATCCGTGATCGGAAACTCAACCATCGTGGTGACCCGTGTGCTGTGATTTTTTTTGGTTGTGTTCTCTACAATCTTTCTTGGAAATTCTGCTTAATCAAAATTACTTTTTAAAATAATATCAACCTACATATGTAGTTACACAGGTTTCTACATAATTACAAACAAAAAACTGATTTATATGCAAACATACCTAAAGTATATTGCAGACTCTCCATAGGAGGTGTCAGGAGATGAAGTTCTGGCGGAAGAAGAGGGGTGCGGTTGGTATTGGCACCCTGATAGTGTTTATTGCTATGGTGTTGGTGGCTGCAGTGGCTGCTGCGGTGCTCATCAACACCAGTGGCTATCTCCAGCAGAGGGCTGAGGCTACGGGCAGGCAGACCACCCAAGAAGTCGCCAGCGGACTCAAAATCGACAGTGTGATAGGTGAAGTTAGCACCAACGGAATAGACAAGATTGCGATCTATGTTTCACCGAATGCCGGTAGTGAGGGAATCGACCTCAGCCAGGCTAAACTCTACGTAAGTGACGGGAGCGGTTCATACATCCTAGAGTATGATTCCAGTAGCCATGTGGATGATTTTTCAGGGGATGTTTTTGGGGCTAGTGCATTCCCCGCTGACAAGAAGTTTGGGATCATAGTGGTGCAGGATGCAGATAACTCCCTCAGCAGCAGCGCTAACCCGACTCTCAACGCAGGCGATATAATCATCGTCACGTTTAGTGCAAACTCTGTCTTTGGCAACGACATAGGAAACCGGAAGACCATCACCATCGAACTCAAGCCGGAGTTTGGTGCTCCTGGCTACGCCAAGGTCGTCACCCCCGCCAGCTACGGAAGTGACAAAATCATAGAACTCAAGTGAGGTGGCTGAGATGAAGCCGCTCTTCGGCAAAAGAAGGGGTGCGGTTGGTATTGGCACCCTGATAGTGTTTATTGCTATGGTGTTGGTGGCTGCAGTGGCTGCTGCGGTGCTCATCAACACCAGCGG